>NZ_JBSFUA010000031.1:0-105978 GCF_053591555.1 Crossiella sp. NPDC003009
GTGGGGGCTCAAACTTGGGCGCGCCGGGCGGGGGTTTTTTTTCCGAAACTTATTGTTTTGTCCCCCCCCCCGGCACACGCGAAGCAAGCTTCGGAGTGTCGAGGTCACGAACACACGACGCGAAAAAATCAAACCCGTCGCCTGGTCAAGAGCCCGCCGTGTCGCTGGCGCGCCACGCCTCTTCGCAACAAGTCTCCGCGAGGTGATGAGCCGCGCGCCGTGGCCGCGGGCTGGATACGCCGCTCGGGCCAACCCCCCGTCCCACGCTGGCCAACGCCTTGCCCCTCGTCGGCCAACCCCCCGTCCCACGCTGGCCAACGCCTCGCCCCACGTCGGCGAACGCCCCGTCCCAGTTCGGCCGACATTCCGTCCGGCATGGCCAATGCTCCGTCCAGCACGGCCACAACCCCCTCCGCAACGGCCAACCCTCCGTGCCGCGACGGCCAAAATCCCCCCGTGTGCCAGAACGGCCAACCCTCCGGCGAGCGCGGAGCGGGAGGTGTTCGCCGGGGGGTTGGCCGTTCTTGGTCCGCGTGTGGCTAGCTGGGGACGTGGGTTGCGTCTCGGACTGTGCCTACGTACTCCTCTACCAGGTCTTCCAGGGCTACTACGCCGAGCATGGTGCCGTCGGCGGCTACCGCGCCGGCCAGGTGGCTTTGGGCTCGGCGCAGGGCGGCGACCGCTTCGTCCAGGCGGGCGTCGGCGGGGAGTTCCGGCAGGCCGCGGATGCGGTTGCGGGGGACCGGGGTGGCCGGGTCCGCGCCTGCCAGGTCCAGGACGTCCTTGACGTGCAGGTAGCCGCGGACCGAGCCGGTGCTGGTGCGGACCGGGAACCTGGAGTAGCCGGTGCTGATCACCGCTTGTTGCACGTCGCCGACCGTGGGCTGTTCCGGGACCGTGGTCAGCTTGTCCAGGGGGACCAGGACATCCGCCACCGTGCGCTGGGCCGAGGACAGGGTCTGGGTGAGCCTGCGGTGTTCGGAGTCGTCGAGCAGGCCCTCGCGGCGGGACTCGGCGATCAGCTCGGACAGCTCGGTGGGGGTGTAGGCGCTGTCCAGCTCGTCCTTCGGCTCCACCTTGAGCAGCCGGAGCACGCCGTTGGCCAGCCAGTTCAGCGTGCTGATCACCGGGCGGACGACCCGGACGAAGAACACCAGCGCCGGCACCATGCGCAGCGAGGTGCGTTCCGGGCCCGCGATGGCGATGTTCTTCGGCACCATCTCGCCGAGCACGATGTGCAGCATTACCACGATCAGCACCGCGGCCACGAAGGCCAGCACGTCGGCCACCGCCTCCGGCACGCCCAGTGGCACCAGCAGCGGGCTGAGCTGCGCGGCCACCGCGGGCTTGGCGATGGCGCCCAGCGCGATCGAGCACAGCGTGATGCCCAGCTGCGCCCCGGCCAGCATCAGCGAGATCCGCTCGCTGGCCGCGATCACCGTGCGCGCCCCGGCCGAGCCGGCGTCCGCGAGCAGTTCCAGGCGGTCCCGGCGGGCGCTGATCAGGGCGAACTCCGCGCCCACGAAGAAAGCGTTGAGCGCCAGCAACAGCACCGACACCAGCAGGGCCACTCCGCCGCTCATGCCCGCACCCCCTCAGGCGCGACCACGGCGCCGGTCGGGGCGGGCTGCTCCAGCACGCGGGTGACCCGCAGCTCGGCGATCCGGTTGCGGTCCATCCGCATCACGGTCAGCCGCCAGCCGTCGTGCCGGACCTCGTCGCCCACCTGCGGGATGCGGCCCAGCCGGTAGAGCACGTACCCGGCGATGGTCTCGTAGTCGCCGTCGGGCAGGTCAAAACCGGTGGCCTCGGCCACCTCGTCGCCGCGCAGCAAACCTGAGACCATCCAGCTCTGCTTGCCCAGCGGGCGGACCGGGTTGACCTCGCCGCGGTCGTGCTCGTCGCGCACGTCCCCGACGATCTCCTCCACCAGGTCCTCCAGGGTGACCAGCCCGGCGGTGCCGCCGTACTCGTCGACCACCAGCGCCACCTGGAGGCCCGAGGCGCGCAACCGGTCCAGCAGCGCGTCCCCCTCCAGGGTGTCCGGCACCGTCGGCACCGGGCGGGCCAGCGAGGCGACCCTGGTGGTGTCGCGCTGCGCCACCGGGACGCCGAATGCCTGCTTCACGTGCACCACGCCGATCACGTCGTCCAGGTCGCCGCTGTGCACCGGGAACCGGGAGAACCCGGTGCGCTGGCTCAGCTCAATCAGGTCCAGCACGCTGGCGTCCGAGCGCAGCGCCTGCACGTGCACCCTCGGTGTCATCAGCTCGTCGGCCAGCCGGTCGCCGAAGCGCAGCGACCGGTCCAGCAGGGTGGCGGTGCTCTTGTCCAGGGTGCCGCGCACCGCGCTGGTGCGCACCAGCGAGCCCAGCTCGTGCGGGGACCGCGCCGAGCGCAGCTCCTCCACCGGCTCGACGCCGAACATGCGCACGATCCAGTTCGCCGCCCCGTTCAGCCCGGTGATCACCCAGCCGAAGGTCCGGGAGAACCCGGCCTGTAGCCCCGCGGTGGCGCGGGCGGTGGGCAGCGGCCTGGCGATGGCCAGGTTCTTGGGCACCAGCTCGCCGAAGACCATGGACAGCACGTTGGCCATCAGCACGGCCAGCGCCAGGGCGATCACCAGCGAGGCCGACTGGGGCAGCCCCAGCCAGCTCAGCAACGGGCCGAACAGCCGGGCCAGCGCCGGTTCGGCCAGGTAACCGGTGACCAGGGTGGTGATGCTGATGCCCAGCTGGGCGCCGGAGAGCTGGAAGGACAGCGTCCGGTGCGCGTGCTGGACCTGTTTGGCCCTGCGGTCGCCGACATCACGCGCGTGCGCGTCGACAGTGCTGCGCTCCAGCGCGGACAGGGAGAACTCAGCGGCCACGAACAGGCCGGTGCCCAGGGTCAGCACCACCAGGCCGACCAGGCTGAGCACGATGGAAAGCGTTCCGGTCACCTCGGGCCTCCGAGGAGACGGGTGTCCGGGTTGCTATGACAGCCGGGGCTTTCCCCCGGCTCGCTACTGTTTCCGGGGGACCGCGCGTCTGGCACGGGGTGCTTCACTCCTCAAACAGGATGGATCACAGAATCGGATCCGCGTGCGCGGATCGTACCCAGTGTAAGCGCTGGACAAACGCGGTTCGGCGGCAAAGCTGTGACCCATGTCCCCTCTTGGTGGGACCATCAGCGCGGCGGAGCCGTGGAGTCACGCAGCACGACCTCGCCGTTGACCCGCACCGACCGGGCCTGCGGCGGCGGGTCCTCATCCAGCGCCAGCCGGGCCGCGCGCTCGCCCATCTCCTCCAGCGGCAGCCGCACCGTGGTCAGCGAGGGCACCAGGTCGGACAGGGTGGGGATGTCGTCGAACCCGGCCACCGAGATGTCCGCCGGGATGGTCAGCCCGGCCGCGCGGAAGGCGGCCATCGCGCCCAGCGCCATCACGTCGTTGACGGCGAACACGCAGGTCGCCCGGGTCTTCCTGGCCAGCAGCTGCTCGGCGGCCGCGTAGCCGCCGTCGCGGGTGAACCCGCCGTGCAGCACGTCCTCGGCGCCCAGCTCGATGCCGGACTCGGCCAGCCCGGCCCGGAAGCCCGCCAGCCGGTCCCGGGCGCTGACCAGCTCAGGTGGCCCGGCCAGCACGGCGAAGCGGCGGTGGCCCTGCTCGACGAGCGCGCGGGCCAGCTTGGTGGCGCCCAGCTTGTTGGCCGGGATCACCGTGTCCGCGGGCAGCCTGGCCTGGGACACGCAGGCCAGCCTGCCGCCCTGGGCGGTGAAGGCCTGCACCTCGGCGGCCAGCTGCGCGGTGGTGTTGCGGTCGGTGGTCCTGGTGCCGGCCAGCACGATCGCCCTGGCCCGGTGCGCGCGCAGGGTGGACAGCAGCGCCAGTTCGCGGCCGGGGTCGCGGTTGGTGGTGCCGAGCACCACGATCAGCCCGTTCTCCTCGGCCACCCTGGTCACCCCGGCGGCGATGGAGGAGAAGTACGGGTCGGCGATGTCGTGCACCACCAGGCCGACCAGCACGCTGGAGTTGCGCGCCAGCGCCTGCGCGGAGGCGTTGGGCAGATAACCCAGGACGCGCGCCGTGGTCAGCACCCGGTCGCGCAGCTCGGTGCTCACCTGCCGGGTGCTGCCGTTGAGCACCCGGGACGCGGTCGCCAAGGACACGCTCGCCTGTCTGGCCACCTCGGCCAGCGTGACCTGCCGTTGCGTCACTGGTCTACCTCCATACTCGCGGTACGCAGAGTAGCGGGCGCGCGCCTTGACGGTGGCGATCCGGTGACCGTAGCGTGTTGGAAAGCGCTTTCCAGACTGCCGCCGAAGTTCACGGGAGGTCGACATGTCGGTGCGCCCCATCGGGATCGCACTCAACGGGGTTACCGGGCGGATGGGATATCGGCAACACCTGGTGCGATCCCTGCTGGCCATCCGCGCCGAGGGCGGCGTCCGGTTGCCGAACGGGGACACCTTGTTGCCGGAGCTCGTCCTGCTGGGCAGGGACCCGGCCAAGCTCAAGGACATCGCCGACCGGCACGACCTGCCGAACTGGAGCACCGATGTGGACGGTGTGCTCGCCGACCCCGCGGTCGAGGTCTACTTCGACGCGCAGGTGACCAGCGCGCGGGCCGAGGCGGTGCACCGGGCGGTCGCCGCGGGCAAGCACGTCTACGCGGAGAAGCCGATCGCGCCGGACGTGCCGGCCGCGCTGGCGCTGGCGCGGGCCGCGGAGGCCGCGGGCATCCGGCACGGGGTGGTCGCGGACAAGCTGTACCTGCCCGGCATCCAGAAGCTGCGACGGCTGATCGACGGCGGCTTCTTCGGCCGGGTGCTCAGCGTGCGCGGCGAGTTCGGCTACTGGGTGTTCGAGGGCGACTGGCAGCAGGCGCAGCGGCCCAGCTGGAACTACCGCGCGCAGGACGGCGGCGGCATCGTGCTGGACATGTTCGCGCACTGGAGCTATCTGCTGGAGGGCCTGTTCGGGCCGATCACCGCGGTCACCGCGCGGGCGGTCACCCATGTCCCGCAACGGTGGGACGAACAGGGCCGGCCCTACGAAGCCACCGCCGACGACGCCGCCTACGCCATCTTCGAGCTCGGCGACGGGGTGATCGCGCAGGTCAACTCCTCCTGGTGCACCAGGGTGCGGCGGGACGAGCTGGTCGAGTTCCAGGTGGACGGTGTGCAGGGCAGCGCGGTCGCCGGGCTGCGCGAGTGCGTGGCCCAGCACCGCGCGCACACGCCGAAACCGGTGTGGAACCCGGACCTGCCGGTGGAGTCGGAGTTCCGCGCGCAGTGGCAGCCGGTGCCGGACAACACCGTCTTCGACAACGGGTTCAAGGCGCAGTGGACGGAGTTCCTGCGGCACCTGGCCGATCCCGAGCCCGCCGCGGCCTACCCGCACAACTTCCACACCGCCGCCCGAGGGGTGCAGCTGGCCGAGCTGGGCCTGCGGTCCTCGGCGGAGGGCCGCCGCCTGAGCGTTCCGGAGCTGACGTGACCGAGGTCCTGCTGCCCCAGCCCGACGGCACCCTGCGCCGCCACGCACTCGACACCGGCGGCTGGCGCTGGTCGCGGCCGGCCAGGGCGGCCACCTCGCGGCAGGTGCTGGCCGCCGCGCACGTGGTCGCCGACCCCTTCGCCGACAACACCCCCGGCGCCCCGGCCGCCCTGGACTGGGACAGCACCCTGGCCTACCGGCACCACCTGTGGCGGCACGGCCTTGGCGTGGCCGAGGCGATGGACACCGCCCAGCGCGGCATGGGCCTGGACTGGCCGACCGCGGCCGAGCTGATCCGCCGCAGTGCCAAGGAGGCCCGCGCCTGCGGCGGCCGGATCGCCGCCGGGGTGGGCACCGACCAGCTGACCCGACCGGCCACCCTGGACCAGGTCGCCGAGGCCTACCTCGAACAGCTCGCGGTGGCCGCCGAGGCCGAGGTCCAGCCGATCCTGATGTGCAGCAGGGCACTGGCCGCCGCGGCGCGCTCGGCCGAGGACTACCACCGGGTCTACGACCGGGTGCTGGGCCAGGCCGACGGCCCGGTGATCCTGCACTGGCTCGGCCCCGCCTTCGACCCCGCGCTGACCGGCTACTGGGGATCGACGGAGGTCCCCGAGGCCACCGGGCACTTCCTGGACCTGATCTGCGCGCACCGGTCCAGGGTGGACGGGATCAAGGTCTCGCTGCTGGACGCCGGGCACGAGATCGGCCTGCGCCGCAGGCTGCCCGAGGGCGTGCGCTGCTACACCGGCGACGACTACCACTACCCGGAGCTGATCGCCGGCGACGAGCAGGGCCACAGCGACGCCCTGCTCGGCATCCTGGACGGCATCGCGCCGATCGCGGCCGCCTCACTGTCCCTTTTGGACTCCGGGGACACCGCGGGGTTCCGCGCCCAGCTGGCCACCACGGTCCCGCTGTCCAGCCACCTGTTCGCCACCCCCACCTACCACTACAAGACCGGCCTGACCTTCCTGGCCTGGCTGACCGGCCACCAGCCCGCCTTCGCCATGGTCGGCGGCGCGCAGTCCGCCCGCTCCCTGCCACACCTGGCCGAGGTCCTGCGCCTGGCCGACCGCACCGGCCTGCTGCCCGACCCCGACCTGGCCGCGCACCGCTGGACCGCCCTGCTCGCCACGGCCGGAGGCCTGTGATGCACCGCCTGTCGATGAACCAGATGACCGTGCGCAGCCTGTCCGTCCCGGAGCTGCTGGCGGCCTGCCGGCGCCACGAGGTCCCGGCGGTGGGCCTGTGGCGTGAGCCGGTGCAGACCCACGGCGTGACCCGGACCGCCCGCGAGGTCAGGGAGTCCGGCCTCGAGGTCTCCTCCCTGTGCCGGGGCGGTTTCCTCACCAACCCGGCGAACCAGTCCGAGGCCCTGGCCGACAACCGCCGCGCCATCGACGAGGCCGCCGAGCTCGGCGCGCAGTCCCTGGTCCTGGTCGTCGGCGGCCTGTTCGACCGCGACCTGCGGGCCGCTCGGACCCGGGTGGCGGACGCGGTGGCCGAACTAGCCCCGTACGCCGCGGAACGGGATGTCGTGCTGGCCCTGGAGCCCATGCACCCGGTGTTCTGCGCGGACCGAGGCGTGCTGTCCACGCTGAAACAGGCGCTGGACATGGTGGAGGCGATCGGGAGCCCGGCGGTGCGGGTGGTGGTGGACACCGTGCACGTGTGGTGGGACCCGGAGGTCGAGGCGCAGATCGCGCGGGCGGGGGAGCGGATCGCGCTGTACCAGGTATGCGACTGGATCACGCCATTGCCGGCGGATGTGCTGGCCGGGCGCGGGATTCCGGGACAGGGGCATATCGACTTCGGATATCTGGGGCGGTGCGTGGCCGCGGCCGGTTATGCCGGGGTGGCCGAGGTGGAGGTCTTTCACGAGGAGGTCTGGGCGGCGGATCCGGATGAGGTGTTCGCCAGGGTGGTCGCGGCGCACCGGGAACTGGTGCTGCCTGGACTGACGGCGGGCTGAACCGCTCAAATCTGGCACCGGTGCCGACCAAACCTTTTACCGGTGAATGAGACCCGTGTCACCAGGGTCTTTAGTGTCCCTCAATTCGGTGAAACACGGGCCGTTGTCGGGCGAAATCGGACGCGCGTACTCTTTCGCCCTTGACAGGTCCGGTTGACCCGGGCGGTGTGACATCAGGAGGGACCTCACCGTGAGCGCGACCGTCAACGAAGCGGCGCCGCAACGCGGCTTCTTCGGCCAACCACGAGGGCTGTCCAGCCTCTTCTTCACCGAGATGTGGGAGCGGTTCTCCTACTACGGGATGAAGGCGCTGCTGGTCATCTACCTCTACAAGGCCGTGAGTGAGGGCGGCCTGGGCATTCCCAAGGAGACCGCGATCGCGGTCGGCTCGGTGTACGCCGCCGCGGTGTACATGGGGTCCCTGCCCGGTGGCTGGATCGCCGACCGGCTGCTCGGCGCGCAGAAGGCGCTGCTCTACGGCGGCATCCTGATCATGTTCGGGCACATCAGCATGGCCATCCCGGCCGGGGCGTCCACGACCTACCTCGGTCTGGTGCTCATCGTGCTCGGCACCAGCCTGCTCAAGCCGAACATCTCCAGCATCGTCGGCCGCCTCTACGCCGAGGACGACCCGCGCCGCGACGCCGGGTTCACCATCTTCTACATGTCGATCAACATCGGTGGCGGCATCGCGCCGCTGCTGTGCGGCTTCCTGGCCGCCCAGTGGGGCTACCACGTGGGCTTCGGCGCGGCCGCGGTCGGCATGTTCTTCGGCCTGCTGCAGTACGTGCTCACCCGCAAGAACCTCGGCGAGGCCGGTCTGCGCCCGACCAACCCGCTGCCGGACGACCACCGCGCCAAGATCATCGGTCGGTTGGTCGGCATCGTGATCGCGGTGGTGCTGGCGATCGTGGCCGCCATCTCCCTGGGCTGGCTGGCCGTGGGCGGCGTGGTCGACCTGATCAGCCTGCTGTCCATCCTGCTGCCCGCGGGCTACTTCGTGTTCATGCTGCGCAGCGGCAAGACCACCGACGTGGAGCGGGACCGGGTCAAGGCCTACATCCCGCTGTTCATCGGCGCCACCCTGTTCTGGATGATCTTCGAGCAGGCCGGCACGGTGCTCAACATCTACGCCGAGGAGCGGGTGGACCGCAACATCTTCGGCTGGGAGTTCCCGGCGCCGTGGTTCCAGTCGGTCAACCCGGCCTTCATCGTGCTGCTGGCCCCGCTGGTGGCCGCGCTGTGGCTGCGCATGGGCACCCGGCAGCCGACCACCCCGCGCAAGTTCGCCGTCGCGCTGGTACTGGTCGGCGCGTCCTTCGGCATCCTCGCGGTGGCCGGGCTCAGCGGCGAGAAGGTCGGCGCGCTGTGGCTGCTGCTGGTCTTCGCGGTGCAGACCGTCGGCGAGCTGTGCCTGTCCCCGGTGGGCCTGTCCGCCACCACGAAGCTGGCCCCGGCCGCCTTCGCCTCGCAGATGATGGGCCTGTGGTTCCTGGCCACCGCCGCCGGCAACGGCATCGCGGGCCAGATCGCGCCGCTGTCCACCACCATGTCCGAGCTGGCCTACTTCGGTCTGCTCGGCGGCGCGGCGATCCTGCTCGCGGTCTGCCTGTGGATCGGCGCCAACCGCGTGAAGCGGCTGATGCACGGCGTCAACTGACGCACCCCGCTGCCCGCACCGGGTCAGGCCGCCGAACTGGCCGCCCGGCGCGGGCAGCGCGTCGGCAGGCTGGTCAGCATCGGCAGCGTCCGGCCGTCGCCGCGTTGTGGCGGCCCGGCCAGCTCCAGGCCGGGGTGCCGCTGGAACAGCTCGCGCAGCGCGATCGTGCCTTCCAGGCGGGCCAGTGCCGCGCCGACGCAGAAGTGGATGCCGCCGGAGAAGGCCAGGTGCTCCCTGGCGTTGGGCCGGGCCGGGTCGAACTTCGCCGGGTCCGCGAACACCGCGGGGTCCCGGTTCGCCCCGGCCAGTGAGAGCACCACCTGCTCACCGCGCCGGATCCGCTGTCCGCCCAGCTCCACCTCGGTCCTGGCGAAGCGCTCGGTCAGGTGCACCGGCGGGTCGTAGCGCAGCGTCTCCTCCACCACCGCCCCGGCCAGACCGGGATCGTGGCGCAGCCGGTCCAGCGCCTCCGGGTGGGTCAGCAGCGCCAGCGCGCCCTTGCCGATCAGGTTCACCGTGGTGCCGAAACCGGCCAGCAGCAGCAGTCCGCTGGTGGCCAGCAGCTCCCGGTTGCTCAGCGGCTCCCCGTCCACCTTGGCGTGCACCAGTCCACTGAGGATGTCCTCGGCCGGGTGGCGGCGGCGGAAGGCGATCAGCTCGGTGAAGAACTCCTGCAGCTCGGCCATCACCTGGCGCAGCCGCTCGTGCTCCCCGACGGAGTGCACCCCGTCGAAGGCCGGCGCTATCCGGTTCGCCCAGCCGCGGAAGCGCTCGTGCTCCGGCGTGGGCACGCCGAGCAGGTCGCAGATCACCTGCACCGGCACCCGGTTGGCGAAGGCCGGGATCAGGTCGACCTCGCCGCCGAACTCCTCCAGGCTGGCCCGCACGGTCTGCTCGATCCGCTCGGTGTGCTTGACCACCGCGCGCGAGGTGAACCAGGGCGCGGCCAGCCTGCGCAGCCGGGTGTGCGCCGGCGGGTCCATCATCAGGAACGAGTCCTCGATGGGGTGCACCAGCTCGTCCTCGGCGCGCACGGCAGGGGGCGCGTCGGGGTGGCGCATGCCGAAGCGGTCGTCCCGGAACACCCGCGCGGCCAGCGCGTGCTCGGTGGTCACCCAGAAGCCGAACCGGCTGCGCACCAGCGGGCCTGCCGCGCGGATCTGCTCGTAGAGCGGATAGGGGTCGCCGGTGCCGCGGCGGACCAGCCGCGCGCCGGGGTCGCCCAGCGCCGAGCCGCCCCACAGCAGGGCGCGGTGGGTCAGGAAGGTCAGCTGTTCCCGCAGGTGTGTCAGCACGGTCATCGGGCGATGCCTCTCAACACGGTCTCCACCACCAGTTCCGGCGCCTGCTTGGGCGCGAGCTCGCCGTTGTCCACGGCCTCCCAGGCCGCGCAGACCACCGCCACGAACACCTGCACCACCCAGTTCGGCGACAGCTTCGGCGTGAAGTGCCCGCTCGCCTGCTGCCGCGCCACCAGCGCGCGCAGCGGCTCGGCCAGCCGCTCGAACCCGGCCATCACCTCGCGGTCCCTGGCCAGCGCGCTCTCATTCGCCAGCCAGGACACCCTCGGCCCCATCGGCAGCAGCGCGGCGGCCAGCTGCGAGAGGGCGCGCTCCGGCGGTTCGGCGGTCATGTCGACCTCGGCCAGGCCCTCGGCGATGGTGGCCAGCGCGTCAAAGGCCAGCGCCTGCAACAGCACGTCCCTGGTCGGGAAATGCCGGTGCACGGTGGTGCGGCCGATGCCCGCGGCCGCCGCGATCTCACCGAGGCTGGCGCCGGAGTCCTTGGCCAGCAGGCGGGCGGCGGCGTCGAGCACCCGGCTCCGGGTGCGGGTACCGCGTGGTGTGGTGGACATCCCCTGCCCCATCTGGAACAACTTTGTTCCACTGTGTCGTCACTCCACGTCCTGGGCAAGCAGCCGGATGGCGGGTGCGGATAGGGCCATTTGGTTGGTACCGCGGCTGAGGACACGCGTCCCGTGGTGCGCATCACTCGCCGTGCTGCGCGGCTGAACCCGCCTGTGACGAACCCGTGACACCGTGCGCACGGAACGCGGACAACGCGTTCCTAGCGTGCTGGCATGATCACAACAACGAGGGTCCTGCGCCTGGGGATGGTGGCCGCCGCGGTCGCCGTGCTACCCGCGCCCGCGGCCCAGGCGGCACCGGGACTCAACTGGCAGCCCTGCGCCCAAGTCGCGAAGGACTGGCCGTACAAGGACGACACCAAGACCGAGTGCGCGGAGCTGACGGTTCCGCTGGACTACGCGAAACCACAGGGCCGCAAGACCACGGTCGCGGTGAGCCGGGTGAAGGCCACCGGTCCGGCCAAGCGCAAGGGCGCGATCTTCTTCAGCACCGGCGGTCCCGGCATCGGCAACCTCACCGGTCCGCACGACATGACCGAGCGGCGGATCAGCGGGCTCAACACCGAGTACGACTTCGTCGGCATGGATCCCAGAGGCGCCGGCTACAGCGAGCCCATCTCCTGCCAGGCGCCCGATCCCGGAGTGCTGCCGCCCACCGCCACCGCCAAGGAACGCGCCAAGAACAGCTTCGACTACGAGGCCGGGCTCAACAAGCTCTGCGCGGCAAAGGATCCCGAGTTCGTCCGGCAGCTCACCCCGGACAACGCCGCCCGCGACGTGGACGCCTTCCGCGTCGCGCTCGGTGAGCAGAAGATCGGCTTCTACGGCATCTCCTACGGCACCCTGATCGGCACCCGCTTCCGCGCGCTGTTCGACGACCGGGTGGACAAGATGCTGCTGGACTCCGGCATGCCGCCGGTCCAGGACCACACCTGGATGGACGAGAGCATCGACAAGCAGTCCGAGGCGGCGTTCCCGGCCTTGCTCACCTGGCTGGCCAAGCACGACCAGGAGTACCACTTCGGCAGCACCGGGGCCGCGGTCCGCAAGACCCTGTTCGACCTGCGCGCCGAGCTTGGCCGCAACCCCCGCATGGTCGGCGAGACCCGGCTGGACGCGGAGTGGGCGAGCAGCCACTTCAGCGCCAGCCCCGCGGGCTACGGCCATGCCGCGAGCGAGCTGGCCAAGGCGCTGGAGGGTGGCGCGCCCGCCCCGGCGCCGGAGCAGCTGACGAAGCGGACCTTCGGCCTCGGCGACCCGCACAAGGGCATGAACGCCTTGCAGTACAACGCGATGATGTGCAACCAGGGCACCGGCGCCAGGGACTTCGACGCGATCTGGGCGAACAACGAGGAGCGGCAGCGGCGTTACCCGGCCACCGGCGGCGGCAACCTCACCGTGTGGTGTGCCGAGTGGCCGTGGCCCGGTCAGGCCCTGCAGCCGGTGCGCGGCAAGAGCCCGCTGCAGCACGTGGGCCACCTCGACGAGGGCAGCACGCCCTACCCGTGGACCGTGGCCACCAGGAACGCCGTCGGCGGCGCGCTGCTGACCGTGCTGGACGACTCGCACGGCTCGCTGTCCAAGATCCCCTGCGCGGCCAAGGCCGTCGACTTCTTCCGCACCGGCCGCACCACCGAGGGCAGCTGCCCCGGCACCCGCTGACCCAGGAACGGACCTCTCCCATGCGCACTCTCCCTGCCCTCGGCGCTGCCCTCGCGGGCCTGCTCCTGGCCGCCCCCAGCGCCCAGGCCGCGACCGTGGACTTCACCGGCGCGGTCAACGTCAACGGCTGCTCCGGCTCCGTGGTGCGGATGCCCAGCTCCCGCGACAACGACAAGGCCCTGGTGCTGACCAACGGCCACTGCTACGAGCACGGTCGCCCGGTGCCGGACGAGGTGCTGGTGGACCAGCCATCGCACCGGCTGTTCGACCTGCTCGACGCCTCCGGCAAGGTGGTCGCCGGGGTGCACGCCGCGCGCGCCCTCTACGCCACCATGACCGGCACCGACCTCGCGCTCTACCGGCTGCACGACAGCTACGCCGACCTGGCCAGGCAGGGCGTCCGCCCGCTGACCGTCTCGGCCAAGCGACCCGCCCGCGGCGCCGACATCCGGGTGGTCTCCGGCAGCTGGCAGCAGATCTTCTCCTGCAAGATCGACCAGCTCGCCTACCGGGTGCTGGAGACCGGCTACGTCACCAAGGACGTGGTGCGCTACTCCCCGGACTGCAAGACCGGCCCCGGCACCTCCGGCTCGCCCGTGGTGGACGCGGCCAGCGGTGAGATCGTGGCCATCAACAACACCAGCAACCGCGAAGGCGAGCAGTGCACGGCGAACAACCCGTGCGAGATGGACCGCGACGGCCGGATCACCGTGCGCAAGGGCATCGGCTACGCCACCCAGACGCACTGGCTGGTGGGCTGTTTTGGGCCGGGCAACCGGTTCGACCTGCACCGCGCGGGCTGCCTGCTGCCCAAGCCCTGAGCCGGATTTCCGCTGGAGGCCAGGCCGGTCGGTCTGGCCTTCAGTCCTTGGTCCGCACCATCCGGTAGGCGGTGAAGGCCAGCAGCGCGGCGAACAGCAGCACCGACACCCTGGGCGGCAGCAGCAGCGCCAGCCGCACCCCGCCGTAGGCCGAGACCACCCCGGCCAGCCCGAGCAGCGTGGCCGAGCGCAGATCGGCGTTGCCGCGCTTGAGGTTCTGCACGGTGGCGGTGATCCCGGTCGGGATGACCACCAGCAGCGAGGTGCCCTTGGCCACCACGTCGCTGATGCCGAAGAGCAGGATCATGGCGGGCACCATGATGATCCCGCCGCCGACGCCGAACAGCCCGGACAGCGTGCCCACCAGCAGCCCCAGCGCCAGCATCAGCACCGCGCCGCCGACGTCCAGCTCCGCCTCGGCCAGCCGGTGCGGGGTCTCGAAACCCAGTCGCACCGCGGTGAGCAGCAGCAGCGCGGCGAAGCCGTAGCGCAGCCAGCGCACCGGCAGCACGTGCAGCAGCCAGGTGCCGATCAGCGCCCCCGCCATGGACCCGGCCGCGAGCAGGGCGGCCACCACCCAGTTGACCGAGCCCTCCATGGCGTAGCCGATGGCGCCGGTGATCGAGATGGGCACCACCGCGGCCAGCGAGGTGCCGTGCGCGAGTTTCTGGCCAAAACCAGCCAGCAGCACCAGAGCGGGCACGATGAGCACCCCGCCGCCGACCCCGAAGAGGCCGGAAAGCAGACCACTGGTCAGCCCGATGGCGAGCAGGGTGACCGGGGCCTGCCGGAGTGGGGACTGCTGGACCTGGTCTAGCTGGTCGGGCATGCGCTTCCTCGGTTTGGCGGCTGGCGGAACTGGCTACAGTATTTGTGGCGGATTGTTGATATGGCAACTAGGAGGCGCTCGTGCCCAGGCCGCGCAAAAAATCGCCGACGGCCAAGGTAACCGAGCTGCCCGGACTCAGCGCGCCGACCCCCTTGGGCAACCAGCTCTACCGCCTGCTGGAGGAGGCGATCCTGGACGGCACCCTGGCGCCGGGCCAGCGCCTGGACGCCGACGAGCTGGCCCGCCACTTCGGGGTCAGCCGGGTCCCGGTCCGGGAGACGCTGCGCGCGCTGGACGTGGCGGGCTGGATCGAGCAGCGCCCGCGCGAGGGCGCCTGCGTGCGCACCTGGTCCGCCCAGGAGGTGGTGGACCTGTTCGAGGCCAGGACCGTGCTGGAGGGCGAGATCTCGGCCAAGGCCGCGCTGCGCCGCACCGAGCCGCAGCTGACCAGGCTGACCGAGCTGGTCGCGCTGGGCAGGGAGGCGCTGGACTGCGAGGAGCCGGAACGCCTGCCCAGTATCAACGAGCACTTCCACGCCGCGATCGCGGCCTGCGCGCACAACGAGGTGCTGGCCGGCATCCGCGAGGGCCTGGCCAAACGGGTCCGGTTCTACTTCGCCGCGGTGGCCCCGGCCCGCGGCGCGGACAGCATCGCCGAGCACCAGGCCCTGGTCACCGCGATCCGCAACCGCGACGCCGGTTTGGCCGCCGAACTGGCCCGCCAGCACGTCCGCCGCACCAGGGCCGCCCTCGGCGAGCTCCTCACCGACGCGAGCCCCGGTTCCTGACCCGGCTACGGCGTCGAGCGGCGGTGCCTGCGGACGGTCTCCTCGACCAGGTCCAGCACCGGGTCCAGGTCGTCGGCCGGCAGCCCCATCGCCAGGTGGGAGACCAGGCCCTCCAGCACCAGCTCCAGGAACGCGGTCAGCACGTGCACGTCCACGTCGTCGCGCAGGTTCCCGGCCTCGCGCTGCCGTTGCAGGCGGGCACGGGTGGCCGCGGTCAGCGCCTCGGAGCGCTCGGCCCAGCGGCTGCGGAAGTCCGGGTCGGTGCGCAGCCGCCGGGATACCTCCAGCCGGGTGCCCAGCCAGTCCGCGGGGTGCTCGCCGCCCTCGTGCGACTCGTGCTTGAGCAGCTCGCGCATCACCTGCACCAGGCCCTGCTCGGCGACCACCTGGGCCATCCGGAGCGCGTCGTCCTCGGCCAGGGCCAGGAACAGCGACTCCTTGTCCCGGAAGTGGTGGAAGATGGCTCCGCGCGACAACGCGGTGGCTTCCTCCAGGCGGCGGACCGTGGCACCCTCGTAGCCATAGCGGGCGAAGCAGCTCCGCGCGCCGTCGAGGATCTGGCGGCGGCGCGCGTCGAGGTGGTCCTGGCTTACCCGTGGCACGGACTGATCGTGACAGTCCGCACCGGGCCGGTGCAAACCGTACGTACGTACTTCACAGTCCGCCGCTGATCGCAAACGCTTTCATTTCCCGCCGTCCGGCCGTTGACAGTCTCGCCGGGCGGTGGTGTCATTCGGCCGCAGGATTGGAAACTTTATTTACTCTCCCAGTTGGTCTTGTCGTACCCAGGTGAGTCCGCCAGCTCGCGCACCTCCGCCGCCCCCTGCAGACGACCGCTTCTCCGCAAGCTGTGAGGTAACCGTGGCAACGAGTCCAGCCCGGTCACGACGTGTGACCGCGGCCTCCATCGCGGTGGCGCTGGCCGCCTTCGCCGTCTCCGCCGCTCCCGCCGCCAGCGCGGCGCCCACCGACTACCAGGCCGAGGACGCCACCGTCTCCCAGGGCGTGGTGGAGTCCAACCACGCCGGGTTCACCGGACGTGGTTTCGTCAACTACGCCAACGCGGCCGGCGGCTACGTCGAGTGGACGGTCAACGCGGCCGCCGAGGGCACGCACGCCCTCACCCTGCGCTACGCCAACGGCACCGCGGCCAACCGGGCCCTGGATGTCACCGTGGACGGCGCGACCGTGGCCAACGACCTGGCCTTCGGCGGCACCGGCGCCTGGACCACCTGGGCGACCAAGAACATCACCGCCCCGCTGAAGGCGGGCGCGAACAAGATCAGGGCCACCGCGGTGACCGCCGACGGCGGCCCGAACCTGGACAAGCTGACCGTGGACAGCAGCGACACCCAGGCGCCCGGCGCGCCGCCGAACCTGCGCGCCACCGGCAAGTCGGCCACCTCGGTCTCGCTGGCCTGGGACGCGGCCAGTGACAACGTCGGCGTCACCGGCTACGACATCTACCAGCACGGCCAGTTGATGAAGAGCGTCGGCGCGGTGCTGGCGGCCACGGTGGAGAACCTGGAGCCGGACACCCTCTACGACTGGACGGTCTTCGCCAAGGACGCCGCGGGCAACGTCTCCCCGGCCTCCAACGCGGTGCCGGTGCGCACCGACGCGGCCCCGCCGGACAACGAGAAGCCCACCGTGCCCGGCGCGCTGCGCTCGCCAGGCAAGACCGCCACCAGCGTCGACCTGGCCTGGACCGCCTCCACCGACAACGTGAAGGTCACCGGCTACGAGATCCTCACCGACGGCGAGCAGACCGGCACCGCCGACGGCAACACCACCACGCACACCGCGGCGGGCTTGCAGCCAGGCAAGGCCTACACCTTCCAGGTCCGCGCCAGGGACGCCGCGGGCAACCGCTCGGACCTCTCCGCCCCGATCACGGTGACCACGGGCACCAGCGGCGGCACCGGCGTGCCAGAGCCGGGCGCGGTGAGCCAGATCGCCGGCGGCGTGGACGTGGCCTGGGGCCTGGGCTTCCTGCCCGACGGCTCCGCGCTGGTGACCGAACGGGAGACCTTCAACGTCCTGCGCGTCACCCCGTCCGGCCAGAAGACGGTGCTGGGCAAGATCCCCGGCGCGCAGAGCACCGGCGGCGAGGGCGGCGCACTGGGCCTGGAGATCTCCCCGAACTTCGCTGCCGACGGATTTGTGTACATCTACCACACGGCCAGCTCCGGCAACCAGCTCGTGCGGGCCAAGCTGACCGGCAACACCCTCTCCGGCTGGCAGACCCTGCTCGGCGGCACCCCGAAGAGCCGCTTCCACAACGGCGGCAGGCTGCGCTTCAGCCCCGACGGCAAGTACCTGTTCGTCTCCACCGGCGACGCGCAGAACGGCCCGAACGCGCAGAACCTGAACAACAACGCGGGCAAGATCCTGCGCCTGAACCCCGACGGCACCATCCCCGCCGACAACCCCTTCCCCGGCAAGGCGATCTGGAGCTACGGCCACCGCAACGTGCAGGGCCTGGACTTCGACTCCCAGGGCAGGCTGTGGGCCTCGGAGTTCGGCAACTCCCAGCAGGACGAGGTCAACCTGATCACCAAGGGCGGCAACTACGGCTGGGACAAGTGCGAAGGCACCACCAGCATCCACGGCACCGGCTGCGCGGGCACCATCCCGCCGAAGAAGACCTGGTCCACCAGCGCCGCCAGCCCCAGCGGCCTGACCATCATCAACGACCACGTCTTCGTCGCCACCACCAAGGGCGAGCGGATCTACCGGATGCGCATCGACGCCAACGCCAACCTGGTCGAGCAGAAGGTCTACTTCCAGGGCAGCTACGGCCGCCTGCGCACGGTCGAGGTGGACAAGCAGGGCGACATCTGGCTGACCACCAGCACCGACAAGGACGGCACCGCGGGCAACGACCGCATCCTGCGCATCGACGTCCAGTACTCCGGCGGCGACCCCCAGCCCGGCGACTTCAAGCTGACCAGCTCAGCCTTCGCCGACAACGCGATGATCCCCACCCGCCACACCTGCGCCGGCGACAAGGTAGCCGGCCAGGACCCCAGCCCGCCCCTGTCCTGGGGCGCGGGCACCACCGGCGCCAAGGCCTACGCGATCGTCTTCGCCGACCGGGTCAACAACGGCAACAAACTCCACTGGGCGATCTGGGACATCCCAGCCGCCACCCTGGGCCTGCCGGACAACCTCCCAGCGGGCTTCGCCGTCCCCGGCCAGGGCGGCGCCAAGCAGAAGGCCATGGGCAGCGGCGCCAACACCCAGAAGTTCTTCGGCCCCTGCCCCGGCGGCAACACCAACCCCTACACCTTCACCCTGTACGCCCAGAACACCACAACCATCCCCGGCCTGACGGCAACCTCCTCCATGGCCCAGATCGAGTCCGCGATCAAGGCCAACAGCACCGCCAACACCGTCCTGCGCGGCCGCTCCAACGCCAAGGCAGGCTGACCCACAATTGACCGAAAACCGCTGCCGGGGCGAGGAACTTCACCCCGCCCTGGCAGCGGCAACACCAATTTCGCATCCGGAAAGCCTCGCCCCAAGGCCGGAACCAAGAACGAAGTAAAGCCGCAGGTAGAAACACGAACAGCGAACCGCCAAAATCGTCAGCGCAACACAACCAACAGCGTGGCGGTGGATTTCTTGATTTTGTTTGGGGGGAGGCCATCCCATAAGCTAGCCCAGCGATTGGGCAGGCCTCACCAGCCTGCCCCTTCAGCCCAATCAGGGATGGCCTAGGGGCCCCATACCAAATCAAGAAATCCACCGCGCCCCAGCGACACCCCAGCGCCCCCGGCCGGCAACCAGAACGACGGAGTGCGAGGTTCACCTTCGCCGTGTAGCTTCGGATGTCGGTCGATCACAAGGGGTGATCAAAAGTGCTGTCGTCCGATACAACAACGTTCGCCGAACCGCAAGCCCAACCGCTCCACGACCGAGCGGAAGCAGAGGCATATGTCGCTTCTGTCTGCTTCAAAACCGGCCCACCCGCCCTCGTCGGCGTCGAGCTGGAATGGACCGTGCACCACACGGACCACCCTCGCCGCCCACTCACCACCGACACGCTCCGTAACGCTCTGGGCACCCACGCGCCGCCCCTCCTGGCGCCGGACAGCCCGCACCACCCGCTCCCGAACGGCTCCCTGATCACCGTCGAACCCGGTGGCCAGGTCGAGATCTCCACCCAACCGGCGCCGAGCCTGGCGGGCCTGCTGCCCGTGGCCACCGCCGACATCGCCTACCTCGTCGAACTCCTCCGCTCGGCCGGTCTCCGGCTGGGCAAGCACGGCATCGACGCGCACCGGCTACCGAACCGCCTGCTCCAGGTCCCGCGCTACGCGGCGATGGAGTCCGCGTTCAACCGGCGTGGCCCGGACGGCCGGACCATGATGTGCAGCACCGCCGGACTCCAGGTGTGCGTGGACGCGGGTGAACCCGGCCGGGTCGCCACCCGCTGGGCCACCGCACACGCGCTGGGACCGCTGATGCTGGCGGCCTTCGCCAACTCCGCCGAGTTCGCCGGGCGCCGCACCGGCTGGGCCTCGGCCCGGATGCGCGCCCTGTTCGGCACCGACCCCAACCGCACCCGCGCGGGCGAGGTCAGCGAGGACCCCGGCGGCGACTGGGCGCGGCGGGTGATGGACACGCCGGTGATCTGCCTGCGGCGTCCGGGAACCTGCTGGGACGCCCCGCCGGGCCTGACCTTCGGCGCGTGGGCCGACGGCGCGCTGGACCGCCGTCCGACCACCGACGACCTGGACTACCACCTCACCACCATGTTCCCGCCGGTCCGCCCGCGCGGGTATCTCGAGATCCGCTACCTGGACACCCAGCCGACCGGCGAATGGGTGGTCCCGGTGGCGCTGCTGCTCGCCCTGTTCCACCGCGAGTCCACAGTGGACAGCGCGCTGGACGCGGTCAGCGCGGCCGCCGACCGCTGGCACGAGGCGGCACGGCACGGGCTGACCGATCCGGTGCTGGCCATGGTGGCGCCACAGGTCTTCGACCTGGCGCTGCGCGCGTTGCCCGAGCTCGGGCTGCCAGCCGCCACCGCGGCGCTGGTCGAGGAGACAGTGGGATACCTGTTGGCCGGCCGTGCTCCGGTCGGCGCCGCCGAGGAGCTGGCATGACCATCAACCCGACTGAGCTGCCCATCGAGAAGCTACGCGGATCCGTCGGCGAGGCGTTACAGCGCGCCCGCGCCCGCAGCACCACCCTGACCAACGCCGTCGACGAGTCCGACCTGGTAAAGCAGCACTCAAAACTGATGTCCCCGCTGATCTGGGACCTGGCGCACATCGGCAACCAGGAAGAGCTCTGGCTGGTCCGCGACGTCGGCGGCCGCGAGCCGGTCCGCTCCGACATCGACGAGCTCTACGACGCCTTCAAACACCCGCGCGCGGGCCGCCCGGAGCTCCCGCTGCTCAACCCGCGCGAGGCCCGGACCTATGTGCGCGAGGTCCGGGAGAAGGTCCTGGACGTGCTGGACACCTCCCCGCTGGAGGGCGGGCGGCTCCTCGACGGCGCGTTCGCCTTCGGCATGATCGCCCAGCACGAGCAGCAGCACGACGAGACCATGCTGGCCACCCACCAGCTCCGCGTCGGCGCGGCCGCCCTGCACGCCCCGCCACCACCGGACCCACCGTCCGATGTGGACAAACTACCCGCCGAGGTGCTCATCCCGGGCGGCCGCTTCGAGATGGGCACCTCCACCGAGGCGTGGGCGCTGGACAACGAACGACCGGCGCACACCGTGCACGTGGACCCGTTCTTCCTGGACACCACCCCGGTCACCAACGGCGCCTACCGCGAGTTCATCGCCGACGGCGGCTACGAGGACCAGCGTTGGTGGACCGAGGCGGGCTGGGCACACCGCCAGCGCGCCGGCCTCTCCGCCCCGCTGTTCTGGCGCGCCGACGGCCACCACGGCTGGCTGCGCCGCCGCTTCGGCGTGCTGGAGACGTTGCCGGACAACGAACCGGTGGTGCACGTCAGTTTCCACGAGGCCAAGGCATATGCCACCTGGGCGGGCAAGCGGCTGCCGACCGAGCCGGAGTGGGAGAAGGCGGCCCGCTTCGACCCGGCCACCGGCCGCTCCCGCCGCTATCCCTGGGGCGATGAGGATCCCGGGCCCGAGCACGCCAACCTCGGCCAGCGGCACCTGCGGCCCGCGCCCGCCGGGTCCTATCCGGACGGGGCCTCCCCGCTGGGCGTGCGGCAGCTGATCGGCGATGTCTGGGAGTGGGTGGACAGCGACTTCCGGCCCTATCCCGGTTTCGCCGCCTTCCCCTACCAGGAGTACTCCGAGGTCTTCTTCGGCGGTGACTACAAGATGCTGCGCGGCGGCAGCTTCGGCACCGACCAGGTCGCGGTGCGCGGCACCTTCCGCAACTGGGACCACCCGATCCGCAGACAGATCTTCAGCGGGTTCAGGTGCGCACGCGATGTCCGCCAAGGGGAAGTGGACCGCTAGGCGTGTGCCGCCATCTGGCTTACCTTGGCCCCGCCATGCCCTTGGTCGACCTGGTGCTGACCCCGCCGCACTCGCTGCTGCGGCAGTCCTGGGCGCCCGCGGACATGCGCGGCGGCGGCACGGTCAACGCCGACGGCTACGGCGTCGGCTGGTACCCCACGCCCGGCGCCGACCCGGTCCGGCACCGCAGTGACCGTCCACTGTGGACGGACACTGCGTTCGCGTCCTGGGCGGGTGCGGTGTCCTCTGGTGCGGTGCTGGCAGCGGTGCGCTCGGCCACCGTCGGCATGCCGGTGACCGAGACCGCCAGTGCCCCGTTCGCCGACGGGCGCTGGCTGTTCAGCCACAACGGCCGGGTCACCGGCTGGCCGCACTCACTGGCCGCGCTGGCCGGGGCGCTGCCGGTGACCGACCTGATGACCCTGGACGCCGCGACCGACTCGGCCCTGCTGTGGGCCGTGCTGCGCAACCGGCTGCGCGCGGGCGAACCCGCCGCGGCCGCGGTCGCCGACCTGGTCCGGACGGTGGCGGAGGCCGCCCCGGACTCCAGGCTCAACCTCCTGCTGACCGATGGCACGAGCATCGTGGCCACCACCTGGTGGCATTCGCTGTCCGTGCGCCACACGGGAAGTTCCGTGATCGTCGCCTCGGAACCCTCTGATGAGCGCGACTGGCAGCCGGTTCCCGACCGGCACCTGGTGGTAGCCACTCCGTCCACTCTGGACACGACTCCCCTAGAGGATCTTCGATGACCCTGCCCGTGCTCGACATCCACCTGACCGAGAACGACGCGGCCACCGCGCTGCGCGCCGATGTCCTCAGTGGACTGACCGCCAACCCGAAAACGTTGCCGCCCAAGTGGTTCTACGACGAACGCGGCAGCGAGCTGTTCGAGCAGATCACCGAGCTGCCCGAGTACTACCCGACAGGGGCCGAACGCGAGGTGCTGACCGCGGTCGCGGACGAGATCGCCGCCACCACCGGCGCGGAGACCATGGTCGAGCTCGGCTCCGGCTCCTCGGCCAAGACCAGACTGCTGCTGGACGCCTTGCGCGCCAATGGTTCCCTGCGCCGGTTCATCCCGCTGGACGTCTCCGCCGCCGCCCTGGTCCAGTCCACCCAGGCGCTGACCGAGGACTACCCCGGCTTGGAGATCCGCGGCGTGGTCGGCGACTTCACCCGCCACCTGGACCAGCTCCCGGTCGGAGGCAGGCGGCTGGTCGCCTTCCTGGGCGGCACCATCGGCAACCTGCTGCCCGCCGAACGCGCCGAGTTCTTCGCCGGCGTCCGCGCCACCCTCAAGCCGGGGGAGTGGCTGCTGCTGGGCACCGACCTGGTCAAGGACCCGGACACGCTGGTGCGGGCCTACGACGACAGCCAGGGCGTGACCGCGGAGTTCAACCGCAACGTGCTGCGGGTGCTCAACCGGGAGCTGGCGGCGGACTTCGAGGTGGAGGCCTTCGAGCACGTCGCGGTGTGGGACGAGGACTGGGAGTGGATCGAGATGCGGCTGCGCGCCACCAAGGCGATGAGTGTGCGGGTCGAGGAACTGGGCCTGGAGGTCAAGTTCGACGCGGGGGAGGAGCTGCGCACTGAGGTCTCGGCCAAGTTCCGCCAGTCCGGTGTCCGCCGCGAGCTCGCCGCGACAGGCTTCGACCTGCGCAAATGGTGGACCGACCCGGCCGGTAGGTTCGGGGTCTCGCTCGCCCGCGCGGAGGGGTAATAAGGTCTAAACATGAATCTTGTTCGCAACCTGACGGTCAAACTCGGCCGCCAGGAGTGGTTCGCCAAGCTCGGCCGCAAGCTGGTCCCCCTGGACGTCAAGATCCAGCAGCGCACCAAGGGCAAGATCAGCGTGTCCGAGCTGCTCGGCCTGCCCGCGCTGCTGCTGACCACCACCGGCCGCAAGAGCGGTCAGCCGAGGTCGGTGCCGCTGCTGTTCGTGCCCTACGGCGAGGAGTTCATCGTCACCGGCTCGAACTGGGGCCAGCAGCAGCACCCGGCCTGGTCGGCGAACCTGCTGGCGAACCCCGACGCGCAGATCACCCTGCGCGCCAAGCAGTTCCCGGTGACCGGCCGCCTGGTCACCGGCGAGGAGCGCGCCAAGGTCTGGTCCGAGATCGTCAAGGTCTGGCCCGCCTACGACACCTACGCCGAACGCGCGGGCGACCGGGAGATCCGCGTCTTCCTGCTCCGGAAGAAGTAGCGGGACCCCTCCCGGCCCGCCCACGGTCCACTCCACCCCGTGGCCGCACCCCCGTCCCCGCCCCGCAAGCTCTGGCTGCTGGCGGGAGCGGGGGTGCTGGCGGCGACCGCGCTGGTGGTAGTCCCGTTGCTGCGCAGGGGAAACCCGATCGAGGACGTGGCCACCGCGGTCGCCGAGGCGATGACCGACTACGACGAGCTCGCCTTCGCCGCGCAGCTGTGCCCCGTGACGCCCCGCCCAAAGTGGCCGGCCGCTGAGCTGGCCGCCGCGCCCGGGGTGCCGGTCGAAGTGCTGACCGTCGAAGGCCTCGCCGTCCGCTCGACTGCTGCTGCCACCCGGTCCGCCACCGCTCCCGCGCGGCCCGGTACCGAGCCCACCCAGCCCACCACCACCCCGGCTCAGCCGACCGCCACTTCCGCCCAGCCCACCGCCGCTTCAGCTCACCCAATCGCCACTTCCGCGCGGCCCGGTGCCGAGCCCGCCCAGCCGACCGCCACTTCCGCGCGGCCCGGTGCCGAGCCCGCCCAGGCGACCGCCGCTCTCGTTCGGCCCGGTGCCGAGCCCGCCCATGCGACCGCCGCTCTCGTTCGGCCCACTGCCGGCCTCCCTTGGCCGACTACCGTTCCTGCCCAGCCCACCGCCGGCCCAGCTCACCCGACCGCCACTTCCGTCCGGCCCACCACCGCTTCAGCCCAGCCGACCGGCACGCCCGCCGACTCCGCTCGCCCCGCCCCCGACCCCGCGGTGCCAACCGCCGTCCTGGCCCTCGGCACCACCCGCTTCACCCTGCACATCGACCGCGCCGGCTTCGACCGCCCCTGCGTCCTCGCCCTGCACCGCGCCCCCGCGCCCGGCTAAACCCTGCCCTCCAGGTACCGCTTCGCCAGCCGGACCTCCTCCGCCACCTCCCCGGTCACCTTGCGGCGCAGCACCGGTTCCAGCCAGCGCAGCCACGGCCGGAAGTGGAAGTTCAGCGTCCGCGTCAGCCGGGTCCCGCCATCGACCGGGGTGCACACGAAGCTCGCGTCGAAATCCGAGAACAGCCGGGTCAGCCGGTTGGCGGGGGCGGATGCCAGGCGGACGTCGACCCGTTCGCCGGGGGTGCGGCGCATCTGGGACACGGTGGGCGGCACCGGCAGGCCGGCGAGGCGGGACCGGAAGGCGAACTCGGTCAGGTCGCCGTCGCGGCGCATCCACACCACGGGGCGGATCTTGCGGTCGACCTCGGCGTAGCGCCGGGCGTCCATGACGAACTCGAGCAGTTCGTCCGGGGTGCAGCCGATCGTCTCGGTGACCTCGATAGTGAGCATGTAGCCACGCTACCCATGACTCAGGCCCGTAGTCCGGCGAACAGGTCCGACTCCGGGATGGTCGTCGGCACTCTGGACCAGGCCAGGTGGTAGTCCTCGGTGGGCCAGACCTCGCGTTCCAGGTCCCTGGGGTGGGCGAAGAACGGGTGGGCGGGGTCGGACTGGGTGGCGTGCGCGCGCAGGGCCCGGTCCCTGGTGGCGAAGTGCTCGGGGCAGTGGATCTTGGTGGTGATCGGGTGCGGTGGGTCGGGCGGGAGTTCGGCGAGCACCTCGCCCATCGCCGAGTCCCGGCCGCTGGCGAGGATGGCCTCGTGCAGGGCCTGGAACCAGGCTCGGCTGAGTCCGGCGTGGTAGTAGAGCTTGCTGGGCTGCCAAGGGGGTCCGGCTTCCGGGTACTGGGTCGCATCGGGTGCGGCGGCCATCGCGGCGAGGGTGACCTCGTGGGTGCGCAGGTGGTCGGGGTGCGGGTAGCCGCCGGTCTCGTCGTAGGTGAGCACGACGTGGGGGCGGAACGCGCGGATCTGGCGGACCAGAGCCGCGGTGATCTCGGTGAGGGGGCGGGTGGCGAAGCAGTCTCGGGGGAGTTCTTCGCCGTTGGCGGGCAGGCCGGAGTCGGGGAAGCCGAGGAAGTGCTGGCGGACGCCCAGGATCCGGGCGGCCTCGGCCATCTCCCGTCGCCGGATCGCCGGCAGGTCGGCGCGCACCTCGGGGCGGTCCAGCGCCGGGTTCAGCACGTCGCCGCGTTCGCCGCCGGTGCAGGTGACCACCAGGATCTCCACGCCGAGGCTCGCGTAGTGCGCCAGCGTGGCCGCGCCCTTGCTGGACTCGTCATCGGGATGGGCGTGCACGGACAGCAAGCGGAAGTTGGGCATGACCTAAACTTAGGTCCGACCTATCGATGGGTCAAACCTATTAGTAGGTCCGACCTAAGCTATCCTGGGCGCATGGGACTGCGGGAGCAGAAGAAGCGGGAGACCCGGCAGGCCATCTCGGACCTGGCCACCCGGCTGTTCATCGAGCGCGGCTTCGAGGCGGTCACCATCGCCGAGGTCGCCGCCGCGGCCAAGGTGGCCAAGATGACCGTGACCAACCACTTCCCACGCAAGGAAGACCTGGTCCTGGACATCCACGCCGAACTGGCCAGCAGCCTGGCCAACACGGTCCGGACCAGGGCCAAGGGCGTCTCGGCCTGGGCGGCCCTGCGGGCGGCGTACCTGGCCGCCATCCCGCGTCACGACCCGCTGCTCGGCTTCGCCGAACCGGCCTTCATCTGGATGATCAACGACTCGCCGACCCTGCTGGCCCGCCTGCGCGAGTTGCACGAGGCCCGCGAACACGCGCTGGCCGCCACCCTGGCCGCCGAGGAGACCGCGGCCGACGACTTCCTGGTCCGCGCCGTGGCCGGACAGCTGGCCGGCGCGCACCGGGTGCTGTTCGAGGACGCCTTCCGCGCCATCCAGGCCGGGGTCAGCCACGAGGAGCTGGCCGAACGCCTGCTGGTGACGGGGCGGGCGGTGTTCGAGCTGCTCCGGCCGTCGATCGGTGACTTCGCGCCGCGCAAGTGAGGCTGCGGCGCGGGTGACGGCGCGGCGCGGGTGGCGTTCCCGGGCAGTGCGACGGGCGGTGCGCCGCCGCGGGAACGTCACCCATCGGGCATCCGATGACCCCCAGTGGGGTTCGCCGGCACCGGACGCCCAGTCTCGTGGAAAGGATCAGCGCCTAGCGGCTCACACCGGCAGTGCCTGCTCGATGTCCGACCACAGGTCCTCGACGTGCTCGATCCCCACCGACAGCCGCACCATCCCGGCCCCGATGCCGGCCGCCGCCAGCTCCTCCTCGTTCAGCTGCCGGTGCGAGGTGCTGGCCGGGTGCAGCACCGTGGTCTCCACCCCGCCCAGCGAGGCCGCCAGCTGCACCACCCGCACTCCCTTGCTGAACGCGTGCCCGGCCTCCCGCCCACCGGCCAGCTCGAAGGCGATCATCCCGCCGAAGTCGGACAGCAGCCGCGTGGCCACCCCGTGGTCCGGGTGTGAGACCAATCCCGGCCAGTGCACCGCGGTGACCGCCGGGTGCTCCGCGAGTCGTTCGGCGAGCACGGCGGCGTTCGCGCAGTGCTGGCGCATCCGGACCGGCAGGGTCTGGATGCCGCGGATGGTCAGCCAGGCGGCGAAGGGATCGGCCATCGCGCCCAGTTCCATGGCGTGGTGCCAGAGCTTGCGGTGCACGTCCTCGTCGGCGAAGGCCAGGATGCCGCCGGTGACGTCGCTGTGGCCGCCCAGGTACTTGGTGGCCGAGTGCAGCACGATGTCCGCCCCGTGCGCCAGGGGTTGGCACAGCAGCGGGGTGGCGAAGGTGTTGTCCACGATGGTGGTCAGGCCCGCTGCCTTGCCCTCGGCCAGGAAGGCCGGCAGGTCGATGACCCTGGTGACCGGGTTGGCGATGGTTTCCAGGTACAGCAGGCGGGTGTTGGGGCGCACGGCGGTGGCGACCTCGGCGGGGTCGTCACCGGGGATGTAGGTGACCTCGATGCCGAAGCGGGCGGTCAGGTCGGCCAGGGTGGCGAAGGTGCCGCCGTAGAGGCACCGTTGCGCGATCACGTGGTCTCCGCTGCGCAGCAGGCCGAGCAGGGCGGAGTTGATCGCGCCCATGCCGGAGGCGGTGGACACCGCGCCGACCCCGCCCTCCAGCGCGGCGACCGTCTCCTCAAGGGCCCTGGTGGTCGGGTTGGCGTAGCGGCTGTAGACGAAGCCGGTTTCCGGGGAGTCCAGTGCGGCGGCCAGCGCGTCGGGGTCGTCGAAGGCGAAGTTGGACGCCTGGTAGATCGGCACGCTGATGGGGCGCGAGTTCGGCAGCGCCGGGGCGGTGATGTGGACGGCTCGGGTCTCGGGGCGCGTGGACGTCATGCGTTTCAGCCTGCTCGGGCAACAGGGGCGGGGACAGCGCCAATCCCGGGTAGATTGGTTTGCCTATGGAGCCAATACCTTGGCCGGTGGACCGGCTCGTCGCACAGCTGGGCCGCTGGTCGGCCGGGCGCGGTCCGCTGTACCTGCTGCTCGCCGAGCGGCTGCGCCAGCTCATCGACTCCGGCCAGCTGCCCCCGCGCGCCACGCTGCCGCCGGACCGCACCCTGGCCGAGCGGCTCGCCGTCGGCCGCACCACGGTGGTCGCCGCCTACGACCGGCTGCGCCAGGAACGCAAGCTGGAACGGCACCAGGGCCGGGGCACCTGGGTCGCGCCCGCGGTGCTCTCCGGCTGGCGCGGCGCCCAGATCGCCCCGGCCAGCCCGCTGTTCCTGAACTACCTGGAACCGCTCGACGACGTGCTGCCGCTGGCCTGCGCCGCCCCGCACGGCCCGCCGCCGGAGCTGGCCGCGGCCTACCAGCGCGCGCTGCCGATGCTGCCCGAGCTGGACAGCGGCGACATCGGCTACCACCCGCTGGGCCACCCCGTGCTGCGCGCCGCGCTCGCCGAGCGGCACACCAGCCGCGGCCTGCCCACCGACCCCGGCCAGATCCTGGTCACCACCGGCGGCCAGCAGGCGCTGGCGCTGCTCGCCCGGCTGTTCTTGGAGCCCGGCGACCAGGTGCTGGTGCAGGCCCCCACCTACCCCGGCGCGCTGGAGCTGTTCCGGGAGGCCGCCGCGCTGGTCCGCGCCGCGCCGACCGGGCCGGACGGCCTGGACGTGGCCGCGTGGACCGCCGCGGTGGCCGCTGAGCGCCCCGGCCTGGCCTATCTCAACCCCACCCACCACAACCCGACCGGCGCCACCGTGCCCACGCTGGCCCGCCGCCGGATCGCCGAGGTGGCCGCCGAGCACGGCGTGCCGCTGATCGAGGACGACATCCTGGCCGGGCTTTCCCTTGACGGCAGTGAGGATCCGCCGAACCTGGCCTCCTTCGCCCCGCCCGGCGCGGTGATCACCGTCGGCTCGCTGAGCAAGGTGGTCTGGGGCGGCATGCGGGTGGGCTGGATCAGGGCCGCGGAGGGCCAGATCGCCCAGCTGTCCCGGATCAAGTCCATCCACGACCTGGGCAGCGCGGTGCTGGAACAGCTCGCCGCCGCCGAGCTGCTGCCCGCGCTGCCGGAGATCGCGGCCCGCCGCGGCGCGCAGCTGCGGGCCCGGCACGACCACCTGTGCGCCCAGCTGGCCGAGCAGCTGCCCGGCTGGCGGTTCCGGCGTGCCGGTGGCGGGCAGTGCCTGTGGGTGCGGCTGCCGGGCTGCGACGCCTCGGCTTACGCGCAGGTCGCGCTGCGGCACGGGGTCGCGGTGCTGCCGGGGGACGCGCTGGCCACCGACGGCAGCGGCGCGGACCACCTGCGTATCCCGTTCACCGCCCCGCCGGAGCAGCTGACCGAGAGCGTCACCCGGTTGGCCGCGGCCTGGCGGGCCTACCGGCGAACGGGGCACAGCCCGGCCGCGGTCCATGCGATGGTCGTGTGATCTGGGTCGGTTAACCCTGCGTTCGGCCCTTGTTCCGACTCGGGCTTGTACCCATCTATGTTGATGTTCCTAACATCCGCTCATGAGTGACGGATTCTCGGCGAACCGGCGCGCGTTCCTGCGCACCACCGGACTGCTCGGTATGAGCGCGACCATGCTGGGCGGCGCGGGACTGAGCGCCCAGGCCACGCCCGAGGACGACGCGCGGCACAGCGGGGAGGGCACCAGCGCGGCGGCGGGTCCAGCGGACGTGGAGAACCCGCGCTTCACCCTGGCCGTGGTGCCGGACACCCAGTACCTCTTCGACCGCGACCGCGGCGACCGGGAACCCCTGGAAGCCACCTTCGAGCACGTGCTGGACCAGGCCAAGGAGCACAACATCGTGTTCCTGGCGCACCTGGGCGATGTGACCGAGAACGGCCTGCCGGACGAGGTCGCCGAGGCCGGCCGGGCCTTCCGCGTGCTGGACCGAAAGCGCTTCCCGTACAGCGTGCTGGCCGGCAACCACGACATCAACTCCCGCACCGACGACCAGCGCGGCCGCAGCCCGTACCTGGATGCCTTCGGCCCCAAGCGGTTCGAGCACTCACCGACCTTCCGCGGCGCCTCGCCCGGCGGCTACAACAGCTACCACGTCTTCCGCGCCGGTGGCCGGGAATGGCTGCTGCTGGCGCTGGACTGGCGGGTCTCCGCGGTCGGCTACACCTGGGTCCGGCAGGTGCTGGACAAGCATCCCGGGCTGCCGGTCATCCTGACCACGCACGAGCTGGTGCACGCCGACGGCGGCACCGGCGAGGCCGAGCTCTCCGCCGCCGGGAAACTGATGTGGGACAAGCTGATCGCCGGTGAGGACCGGATCTTCCTGACCCTCAACGGCCACTTCTGGCCGCCCGGCCGCACCACGCTGCGCAACAAGGCGGGCAACGAGGTGCACCTGCACATCACCAACTACCAGGACCGCTACTACGGCGGCGGCGCGATGCTGCGGCTCTACCACTTCGACCTGGCACGCAACGTGATCGACGTGGAGACCGTCGCGCCCTGGCTGCTGCGGCGCCGCCCGGAACGGCTGAACGTGCTGGAGCAGCAGGAGATCCGCCGCACCGGCGCGGCCGACCGGTTCACCGTGGAGATCGACTTCACCGAGCGGTTCCGCCGGTTCGCCCCGCCGCCGGTGCGCCCGGCCCGGCCCGCGCCCGAAGTGGTCATCCCCGGCACGGTGGCCTACTGGCGGTTCGAGGACGCCGAGCGCTTCGCCGACCTCTCCGGCAACGGCAACCACCTCACCCGCGCCACCCTGCCCGGTGCGCCCTCCGACGCGCTCAGCCACAGTGAGGAGCACCACCCGGACCAGCCCGGTCACGGCAGCCTGCGCATGCACGGCGGCGGCTACCTGCGCACCGCCGCCGACGCGCCGCTGACCAAGCTGACCTTCCCGCGCGGCTACACCATCGAGGCCTTCGTCAAGCTGCCCAAGGACTTCGACCACCGGCATGCCTGGTGCGGCCTGTTCAGCACGGTGGCCACCGGCGCCGACGCGGGCAAGACCGGCGACGACCCGAGGGAGCCGCTGGCCACGCTCAACCTCTCCGACGGGGCCGCCTTCCAGTGGGCGGTGTTCCCGCGCAACCAGGAGGGCCTGTCCACCAACTGGGGACACGAGCTGCCGCGCGCGCACTGGTGGCACGTCGCGGTGGTCAACGACGGGCGGCGCAGCGTGTTGCACGTCGACGGCGCGCCGGTGCTGCGCAACCCCGACACGCCGGCGGTCGGCATCCCGGCGGCGGTCGGCGGCTGGCTGGTCGGCGCCTACGCCTATGACCGGAAGGTGGAGAAGAGCTTCACCGGGTGGCTCGGCGACCTGCGGATCGTGGACCGTCCGCTGCGCAGGGAGGAGTTCCTGACCGGGCGCTGACGGACTCGCCCTGCCGCCACAGGGCGACTCCGGTGGTGATCATCCAGGCCCAGGCGGCCACGGTGAACGGCACGATCACCGCGAAGTCGACCAGCAGCGCGCCGCTGAGCCAGCCGAGGCCGGCCACCGCGCCCGCCCAGCCCAGCCAGCGCGGCAACCCGCGCCCCAACGCCATGGCCAGGCCGTAGAGCAGCACGGTCAGGCCGAGCAGCGCCTGCGCGGTGAAGGCGGTGCTGCCGAGCACGGTGAGCACCGCCCTGGTCTCGGTCAGCACCTCGGGGCCGGGGGCGGCGGTCCACCGCTGCGCCAGCGCGGGCAGCCCGAAGCCGTGCAGGCTGTAGTAGACGGCGAACACCGCCGCCGCGCAGGTGGCCACGCCCAGCGCGAACCGGCCGAGCCCGCCGCGGTCGCCCGGCGCGAGCAGGCGGGTCACCGCCCCGAACGCGCCCAGCCACAGCAGCAGCGCGGCGATCGTGCCGTAGTGGGCTGCCCGCCACCACGCTCGGGCGGCGACGAACTCCAGGGTGGCGGCCGGGTCCTCGATCGGCGGGTTGCCGTGCAGCGCGCTCAGTCCGGCGTAGCCGAGCGTGCCGATCAGCGCGGCGACCGCGCCCCCTCTGGTCAGCAGACGAAGGTCCATGGCGATAGTTATACAGTAACTAGACATAGTATGACTAATGACAGTATGCCGACCATGACTCGACGATCACCGTTGGCGTTCGTGGTGCTGGCGCTGCTGGCCGAGGAGCCCATGCACGCCTACCGGATGCAGCAGCTGATCAAGGAGCGCGGCAAGGACCGGGTGGTCAACGTCGAGCAGCGCAACAGCATCCACCAGGCGCTGGACCGGCTGACCAGGGACGGGATGGTCGAGGTCGCGGAGCGCGGCAGCGAGGGCAACCGGCCGAACCGGCGGGTCTACCGGATCACCGCGGCCGGGCGCGAGCTGTTCGCGGGGTGGATGCGCGAGATGCTGGGCGCGCCGGCCCGGGAGTTCCCGGAGTTCCCGGCGGCCCTGTCCTTCCTGGCGCTGTTCCCGGTGGCCGAGGTCGCCGGGTGGCTCACCGCGCGCGCCGGGGTGCTGGCGGCGCGGCTGGCCGAGCCGCCGCCCGCGCCCGAGGGATTGCCCAGGGTTTTCCTGGTGGAGGAGGAGTACCTGCGGGCGATGGCCGAGGCGGAGCTGCGCTGGGTGCGCGGGCTGCTGGCCGAGCTGGACGCCGGCACGCTGGGCTGGGACACCGGGGCACTGCTCGGCCGCATTCAGTGAAATGCCTGTTCTTGCCGCTGCGATGGCGAGCTGTGAGGGTTCGACACAAACTTGTGTTCGACCCAGCTTAAGGAGTACGCGGTGGCCCGACAGGGTTTCCCATGGCTGCGCGGGGCGGGGGCGGTGACCGCAGTGGCGGTGGTCGCGGCCACCGCGCTGACCGGCACCGGCGCGGCGGCGCCCGAACAGGAGAGCACCGAGCGGTTCGCGCTGGAGTCGGTGAAGTGGGCGCCGTGCCCGGACGCGGTGTTCGTCAACGACCCGCAGGCCGACCGCACCCGGTTCGGCTGCGCCACCTACAAGGTGCCGATCGACTACCGCAAGCCCTCCACCGGCTCGGTGGAGATCGCGCTGCTGCGGCGGCTGGCCGATGACCCGGCGCGCCGGATCGGCTCGATGTTCATCAACCCGGGCGGGCCGGGCGGTTCCGGCTACTTAGGGCCGATCCGGGCGGACCGGCGCTACGGCGCCGAGGTGCTCAAGCGCTTCGACATCGTCGGGTTCGACCCGCGCGGGGTGGCCCGCAGCAGCCCGCTGCGCTGCTTCACCACCGCCGAGGAGGCCAAGGCGGTCAGCGACCGGCAGATCGCGGTGCCGTTCACCCGGCAGGAGGTCAAGGACGCGGTCCAGGCGGGCAAGGACCACAGCGAGGCCTGTGCGAGCAACGCCGGTCCGCTGATCCGGCACATGTCCACCAAGAACGTGGCCAGGGACCTGGACGTGCTGCGCCAGGCCGTCGGGGACGCCAAGCTGACCTTCGTCGGCTTCTCCTACGGCACGCTGATCGGCTCCACCTACGCCAACATGTTCCCCAGCAAGACGCGGGCGATCGTGATCGACGGCAACGTCGACCCCGAGCTGCGCACCGGCGACGGTCTGGAGTCCGACCGGCAGCGCGCCGAGGGCTTCGAGCTGGCCCTGGACGGCTTCCTCAAGCGCTGCACCGCGGCCGGGCCCAAGTGCGCCTTCAGCGAGGGCGACACGCGGAAGAAGTTCGACGAGCTGCGCACCCGGCTGCAGCGCGAGCCGATCACCCTGCCCACCGGCGCCAAGCTGACGCTGAGCGCCTTCACCAGCAACGTGAGCACCGCGATGTACGCCGCGGACCGCTTCGCGCCGCTGGCGGTGGCGCTGCAGCAGGCCTACACCGCGATGAGCCCGGTGGACACCCTGGACCGGGACAGGGCCGAAGCCCCCTCGGACTTCCTGACCAAGCAGACGCCGCCGCACAGCCTGGACGCGCTGGCCGACACGCCCTACACCGGCGACGACTCCTTCTACGGCGTCAACTGCATCGACAAGCCCTACCTGCGGCTGCCCGCCGCCTACCCGGTGATCGCGAAGATCTGGGAGCGCCAGTTCCCCACCTTCGGCCGGTTCCAGGCCTTCGACGCGGTGCCGTGCGCGACCTGGCCGGGTGGTTCGGACCGCTACGCCGGGCCGTGGCACAAGAAGACCGAGCACCCGATCGTGGTGATCGGGAACTATTACGACCCGGCCACCCCGTACGCGTTCTCGCAGCGGATGGCCAAGCAGCTCGGCTCGGCCCGGCTGGTCAGCGTGGACTCCTTCGGCCACGCGATCCTGGGCCGCTCCAAGTGCGTCGACGACCTGACCACCGCCTACCTGGCCGACCTGAAGGCCCCGGCGAACGGGATCGTCTGCCAGCCCAACGCGCAGCCCTTCGCCTGACCTGCTCAGGCACGACGCGGCCCCGTCCGGTTCGCCGGGCGGGGCCGTTGTCGATTCCCCAACTGGAAAGCCTTCCGGCCAGCGACTTTCGGATGATCTCGGAGAACGGACGGTCGAGTAGCCGCAGCGCAACGTGCCCGCATCGGAACGGTCACGAGGGGTGAAATCCTTTGCCCGCGCATGACCAGACTGCACGCCTTGAACGAACGGGCGGGAGGACACAAGGAGATGCGCAAGTCAGGCAGGCTCGGCCTGCGCGCGGCCGCGATCGCCGCACTGGCGGTGGCGCTGGTCGCCGGGTGCGGGGCCGCGCCGGAGGAAACCAGGGACGCCTCGGTGGTCAACCGGGCCGCCAAGACCAAGAAGCTCACCATCGGTATCGCCTACGACCAGCCTGGCCTGTCCGAGCGGGTGGGGGAAGGCAAAATCGAAGGATTCGACGTCGACGTCGCCGAGTACGTGGCGCGCGAGCTCGGCGTGCAGGCCGACAACATCACCTGGAAGGAGAGCAGGGCGGGCGAGCGGGAGAAGGCGATCATGGACGGGTCGGTGGACCTGGTGGTCACCACCTTCTCCATCACCGAGGACCGCAAGACCAGGATCGCCTTCGCCGGGCCGTACTTCATCGCCGGACAGGGACTGCTGGTGCGCATGACCACCAACGACATCACCGGCCCCGAGTCGTTGAACGGCAAGAAGCTGTGCACGGTGCCGAACACGACCTCGGCGCAGACCATCAAGGACCGCTTCGCCAAGGGCACCCAGCTGGTGGAGTACTTCCGCTACTCCGAGTGCATCAGCGCGCTGCTGCTGGGCAACGTGGACGCGGTGACCACCGACGACGTCATCCTGGCCGGGTACGCCGCGCAGAACCCGGAGCTGCTGAAGGTGGTCGGCAAGCCGTTCAACCCCGAGCGGTACGGGATCGGGCTGGCCAAGGACGACGTCTCGGGCAAGGGAAAGATCAACTCCGCGATCGAGAAGATGATCAGTTCAGGGGAGTGGAAGAAGTCCCTGGACAAGCACGTCGGCCCCTCGGGCTACCCGGTGCCCACGCCACCGGAGGTGAACGAGCGCTGAACGCGCGCCCCAGCCGCCCGCCGGAGCCTCACCTCCGCCGGGCGCGGGGTTCCACTGGCCTGGCCGGCCGGAGTTTCCGTGGCGTACTACACGCGGTTGGAACAGGGCAACGGCCGCAACGTCTCAGCCGAGGTGCTGGACGCGATCTCCCGCGCTGCGACTCTCCGAGTCCGAGCACGCCCACCTGCTGCACCTGGCCAAGCCGAAACAGCGCCGGAGCGCGCCGCAGCGGCAGCGGGTACGCCCCGCGTTGTGGAACTGCTGGCGGCGGTGGAAGGCGTGCCCGCGTACGTGTGGGGCCGCCGGACCGATGTGCTGGCTTGGAACAACACGGCATCGGCTCACGCTGAACCGGGGTCGGAGCCGGTGGAGGGGTCGCGGTTGCTGGCCAGCTGGGGCGCGGACGCTTCGCGGGATTTCACGACCGTCGCGCGGGATTGAGACCGGCCGGGGTTGAAAACCCACAAAGCGGGCCTCTCGTCTTCTCCGTACGGCCTGGAGACTGCTGACCGCATCTCATCGAGCGGCCCCTGCAACCTGCCGCCGCCCTAGCTCCGCAACGTGACCGGGGCCGCTCGATGAGATGTGGTTCGCTGTCGGAAGGTCGTGCGGAGAAGACGAGAGGACCGCGAGCACGCTGGGTCTTGAGTCGGCAGCCTGCTCAACCCCGCAACCTGCTCGTCCCGGCTCTTGACTTGTCAACCCCTCCGGGGGTCTGCCCGTCCGGCGAGGACATTCTTTTGATCTTCGGGGTTGCAAGCGAAGATCAAAGTCAAGAGCGTCCTCGCCGGACGGGCAGAGATCAAAGCATGGGGGGAAATCAAAGTCAAAGGCCAAGACGCAAGCGGGTCTTGAGGTTCCCCATGCCCGTCAACCTTCCGAAATCGAACCACATCCCAGCGAGCAGCCGCCGTCACGTGGCGTGGCCTTGGCGGCGGTTGCTGTGAGCGTCTGCTCGCTGGGATGTGGTTAGTTTTCTCCAGGTTGACGGGCATGGGGAACCTCAAGACTTCGGACAGGTTTTCGAGAAGCCACCCCGGCCGCTGGTTCTTGGTCGCGATACGTGAAAAAGCGGGCGGGAAGACCTTTCGGCCTTCCCGCCCGCTCCGTTTTCTGAGCCCCGGTTACGGGGTCACTCAGCTGCGGACCATCTTTCGCAGCACGTACTGCATGATTCCGCCGTTGCGGTAGTAGTCGGCCTCACCGGGGGTGTCGATGCGGACCACCGCGTCGAACTCGACCTTGTCGCCGTCGGTCTTGGTCGCGGTGACCTTGACCGTGCGGGGGGTGGTGCCGTTGTTCAGCTCGGTGACGCCGGTGAAGTCGTAGGTCTCCGTGCCGTCCAGGCCCAGGGTGGCCGCGGTCTGGCCTTCCGGGAACTGGAGGGGCAGCACGCCCATGCCGATCAGGTTGGACCGGTGGATGCGCTCGAAGGACTCCGCGATGACCACCCGGACGCCCAGCAGGCTGGTGCCCTTGGCCGCCCAGTCGCGGGAGGAGCCCGAGCCGTACTCCTTGCCCGCCAGCACCACCAGCGGGATGCCTGCCTCGGCGTAGGCGACGCTGGCGTCGTAGATGGTGGTCTGCTCGCCGTCGGCCAGGAAGTTGCGGGTGAAGCCGCCCTGGACGTCGTTGAGCAGCAGGTTGCGCAGGCGGATGTTGGCGAAGGTGCCGCGGATCATGACCTCGTGGTTGCCGCGGCGGGAGCCGTAGCTGTTGAAGTCCTTGCGGTCCACGCCGTGCTCGCTGAGGTACTTGCCCGCGGGGGAGTCCGGCTTGATGGAACCGGCGGGGCTGATGTGGTCGGTGGTGACCGAGTCGCCCAGCAGGGCCAGCACCCGGGCGCCGCTGACGTCGGTGACCGGCTTCGGGTCCATCTCCATGCCCTCGAAGTACGGGGGCTTGCGGACGTAGGTGGAGTCACCGGCCCACTCGAAGGTCTTGCCCGTCGGCGTGGGCAGGGACTTCCAGCGCTCGTCGCCGGCGAAGACGTCCGCGTAGTCCTTGACGAACATCTCCGAGCTGATGGAGCTGGCGATGACGTCCTGGATCTCCTGCGGGGTCGGCCAGATGTCGGCCAGGAACACCGGCTTGCCGTCCGGGTCGTTGCCCAGCGGCTCGGTGTTGAGGTCCAGGTCCATGGTGCCCGCGAGGGCGTAAGCCACCACCAGGGGCGGGGAGGCCAGGTAGTTCATCTTGATGTCGGGGCTGATCCGGCCCTCGAAGTTCCGGTTGCCGGAGAGCACCGAGACCACCGACAGGTCGTTGTCGTTGATGGCCTTGGAGATCTCCTCCGGCAGCGGGCCGGAGTTGCCGATGCAGGTCACGCAGCCGTAGCCGACCAGGTGGAAGCCGAGCTTCTCCAGGTACGGCAGCAGCTGGGCCTTCTCGTAGTAGTCCATGACGACCTTGGAACCCGGCGCCAGGGAGGTCTTCACCCACGGCTTGCTGGACAGGCCCCGCTCCACCGCGTTCTTGGCCAGCAGCGCCGCGCCCAGCATCACCGAGGGGTTGGACGTGTTGGTGCAGGAGGTGATCGAGGCGATCGCCACGTGCCCGTGGTCCAGCACCGTCTCGGTGCCGTCGGCCAGGGTCACCGGCACCGTGTGGTGCGGGCGGGCGCCGTTGGCGCGGGCGTTGTGCGCCGGGGCGTCGGAGGCCGGGAAGGACTCCTCGCTGGCCTCGTCCACGCCGTCCTCGTCGGCGACGTAGTTGCGGATGTCGGTGTGGAACTTCTCCTTGGCCTCCGACAGCGCGATCCGGTCCTGCGGCCGCTTCGGGCCCGCGATGGACGGGACCACGGTGGACAGGTCCAGCTCCAGGTGCTCGGAGTACTCCGGCTCGGTGGCCGGGTCGTGCCAGAGGCCCTGCTCCTTGGCGTAGGCCTCGACCAGCGCGAGCTGCTCGGCCGGGCGCCCGGTCAGGCGCAGGTAGTCCACCGTCTCCTGGTCGATCGGGAAGATCGCGGCGGTGGAGCCGAACTCCGGGCTCATGTTGCCGATGGTGGCGCGGTTGGCCAGCGGCACCGCGGTCACGCCGGTGCCGTAGAACTCGACGAACTTGCCGACCACACCGTGCTTGCGCAGCATCTCGGTGATGGTCAGCACCAGGTCGGTCGCGGTGGCGCCGGGGGGCAGCTCACCGTGCAGCTTGAAGCCGACCACCCTGGGGATGAGCATCGAGACCGGCTGGCCCAGCATCGCGGCCTCGGCCTCGATGCCGCCGACGCCCCAGCCGAGCACACCGATGCCGTTGACCATGGTGGTGTGGCTGTCGGTGCCGACCACGGTGTCCGGGTAGGCCTGGCCGTTGCGGGTCATCACCACGCGCGCCAGGTGCTCGATGTTCACCTGGTGCACGATGCCGGTGCCCGGCGGCACCACCTTGAACTCGTCGAAGGCGGTCTGGCCCCAGCGCAGGAACTGGTAGCGCTCCTTGTTGCGCTGGTACTCCAGGTCCACGTTGCGCTCGAAGGCGTCCGGGCGGCCGAAGATGTCGGCGATCACCGAGTGGTCGATCACCAGTTCGGCCGGCGCCAGCGGGTTGACCTTCGAGGGGTCGCCACCGAGCTGGGTGACGGCCTCGCGCATGGTGGCCAGGTCAACGACACAGGGCACGCCGGTGAAGTCCTGCATGATCACCCGGGCCGGGGTGAACTGGATCTCGGTGGCGGGGTCTGCCTTGGGGTCCCAGCTGCCCAGCGCGCGGACGTGGTCGGCGGTGATGTTCGCCCCGTCCTCGGTGCGCAGCAGGTTTTCCAGCAGGATTTTCAGGCTGTACGGCAGGCGCTGGGCGCCCTCCACGGCGCTGAGCCGGAACACCTCGTAGGAGGCGTCACCGACGGTCAGCGTGCCGCGTGCGCCGAAGCTGTCCTTGCTCACGGGTGCGGTCACGTGCAACTCCATCTCGCGGCGGTGCAAGTTCGGGGAACGAGGGCGAGTCTTGCGCACCCGAGCCGAGCGCGCCGCCGTGCCCTCCTGGCTCTAACAGTACGCTTGTCCTATATTCACGTTCAACCGGGGGTGGCGCGTGTCGGGTTACATGGCACGTGTCGCCGGACACACCGGGACGCGAAGGGACTGGGGATGCTGCGTCTGGAGGGAGTGGGCAAGCGCTACGGACGCGGCCCGCTGGTGCTCGCCGAGGTCGACCTGGCGCTGACCGCTGGGCAGACCACGGTGGTGCGCGGCCGCAACGGCTCCGGCAAGTCCACCCTGCTGCGAGTCGTGGCCGGGGTGTGTCAGCCCAGCCTGGGCCGGGTGCGCGGGAGACCGGCCCAGGTGGGCTACGTGCCCGAACGTTTTCCGGCACACCTGCGGCTTTCCCCGATCGGCTACCTCCGACACCTCGGCGCGGTCCGCGGCCAGTCCCGCGCGGCCACCGAGGCCCGGATGACCGAGCTGCTCACCAGGCTGGCCTTCGCCGGGGAGCCGGACGAGCCGATGAACCGGCTGTCCAAGGGCAACACGCAGAAGATCGCGCTGGCCCAGGCCCTGCTCGCGCCGGTCGGCCTGCTGGTGCTGGACGAGCCGTGGACCGGCCTGGACACCACCGCCGCCGGGGTGCTGGGCGAGCTGCTCGCCGAGGAGGCCGCGCGGGGGGCCGCCGTGCTGCTCATCGACCACGAGGAGCACCACGAGCTGGTCCGCCGGGACCGCCTGGTGGAGATCGCGCAGGGCCGGGTCCGGGTGCACGACACCCTGCCGGAGGACCTGGTCGAGCTGACCCTGCGGGTGCCCGCGCGCGCCGCCGACGCGCTGCGCGCCACCGCCCGCGAGCTCGGCGGCACGGAGGTCACCCGATGACCGCGCTGCTCCGCTACCTGACCGCCGACCTGCTGCGCTCGCAGGCCTTCTTCCTGCCCGCGCTGGTGTTCCTGGCCGTGCTGGGCATGCTCAACAGCGGCGACCCCGGCCCGCCGCTGTCGGCCTACCAGGGCACCGCGCTGGTCATCTACCCGGTCGCGGCCGCGCTGACCATGGTCATCGCCAACGCGGAGGACCCGGTCGCGCGCCAGGTCACCCTGGTCGCCGCGCGCGGCTGGGGCCGGGTGCTGGCCGCGCTGCTGGCACTGGCCGTGCTGGCCCTGCTGCTGCTCACCGCGCTCGCCCTGCTGGTCCCGCTGCTGGTCAACCCGCGCCCGCAACCACCGAGCCTGCTGCTGGCCGGCGCGCTGGCGCACCTGGGCAGCGGCCTGCTCGGTGTCGCGGTCGGCCTGCTGTGCGCCCGGCCGCTGCTGCACCGCCCGGTGCACGCGGTCAGCACCATCCTGCTCGGCGTGGTCCTGGTCGTCTTCCTCGGCCGGGTCCCGCCGATCGGCAACCTGATGACCCTGCTGGAGGGCAGCGACGGCAGCCACGCGCTGGCCGCGCTCACCGGCAACCTCGCGCTGTCCGCGGGGCTGCTCGCCGCCACGGCCGCCCTGGTGTACGCCGTCGGCCGCAAACGACTGTGAGACAAGGAGAACCGCGATGATCCACCACGTGCAACTGGCCGGCCCACCCGGCTGCGAGGACAGCATGCGCGCCTACTACAGCGGCGTGCTCGGCTGGACCGAGATCCCCAAGCCGCCGCTGCTGGCCGCCCGCGGCGGCTGCTGGTTCGCCGTGCCCGGCGGCGGCGAGCTGCACATCGGCGCCGAGGAGGGCTTCCGCCCCTCGGCCAAGGCGCACCCCGCCTTCGTCACCGACGTGCACGCCCTGGCCGCCACCCTCACCGGCGCGGGCCACCAGGTGAAGTGGGCCGACCCGGCCGAGATCCCCGGCCGCGACCGCTTCCACACCACCGACCCGGTGGGCAACCGCCTGGAGTTCCTGGCCGGCTGAGCCGGGGCGGGCCGCCACCCACCCGACCGCTCGTCGCCCCCAGTCGCGCGCCCGCCGCTGCGTCACCCAGCAGGGGGATCAGGCGAGCTGACACCGGGTACCCACGCTGGCTACCGTCTGTGCCCATTCGGACGAACCGGAGGAGCCTCAACGATGCGGGTACCGTTGACCGTCGCCGACTTCCTCGACCGGGCGGAGACCGTCTTTCCCACCAGCACCGCGGTGATCGACGAACCCAGCCAACCGGCCGCGGCGGTGCCGACGACCACCTATGGCGAACTGGCCCGGCGGGCGCGGGCCTGGCAGGCCGGGCTGGACCGGCTCGGGGCAGGCGAGGGCGAACGCGTGGCCGTGGTCAGCCACAACTCGGCCCGGCTGCTGGAGCTGCTGCACGCCGTCCCGGCCAGCGGGCGGATCTGCGTGCCGGTGAACTTCCGGCTGCGGCCGGAGGAGATCGAGTACATCGTCGGCCACAGCGGCGCCTCGGTGCTGCTGGTCGACCCCGAGCTGGCCCCCGCGCTGAGCGGGATCTCCGCGCCGCACAAGCACATCCTCGGCGAAGAGACCGAGACCGAGGTGATGCGCTTCGACACCGAGCCGCGCCCGTGGGCCGCGCCGGATGAGGACGCCACCGCCACCATCAACTACACCTCGGGCACCACCGCCCGCCCCAAGGGCGTGCAGATGACCCACCGCAACATCTGGATCAACGCGATGACCTTCGGCCTGCACGCCAGGGTCTGGGAACGCGACGTCTACCTGCACACCCTGCCCATGTTCCACTGCAACGGCTGGGGCATGCCCTTCGCCGCCACCGGCCTCGGCGTGCCGCAGGTGGTGCTGCGCAAGGTCGACGGCGCGGAGATCCTGCGCCGGGTGCAGCAGCACGGCGTCACCCTGGCCTGCGGGGCGCCCGCGGTGTGGAACCTGGTGCTGGACGCCGCGCAGGAGTGGGACGGCGAGATCCCCGGCCGGGACCGGGTGCGCATCGTGTGCGCGGGCGCGCCGCCGCCCACCCGGACCATCGCGCGCATCGAGGAAGAGCTGGGCTGGAGCTTCCAGCAGCTCTACGGCCTCACCGAGACCTCCCCGTTCCTCACCTTCAACCGCACCCGCCCCGCCGACCTCGACCTGCCTGCCGAGGAGCGGGCCCGCAAGCTCTCCCGCGCGGGCGCGCCCGGCATCGGCGTGCGGCTCAAGATCTCCGACACCGGCGAGGTGCTGGCCCGCGGCAACACCGTGCTCGCCGGGTACTGGGACAACCCGGCGGCCAGCGAGGCGGCCCTGGAGGGCGGCTGGTTCCACACCGGCGACGGCGGCACGCTGGACGAGGAGGGCCACCTCAGCATCTCCGACCGGAAGAAGGACGTGATCATCACCGGCGGGGAGAACGTGTCCTCCATCGAGGTCGAGGACTGCGTGTTCAGTCACCCGTCCGTGGCTGAGGTGGCGGTCATCGGGGTGCCGGATGACAAATGGGGCGAAACGATCAAGGCACTGGTCGTGGTGAGCGAGGGCGCGCAGGTCAGCGAGGCCGAGATCATCGCGCACTGCAAGGAGAAGCTCGCCGGGTACAAGGCGCCCACGACGGTCGAGTTCCGTCAGTCCATACCGCGTACGGCGACCGGGAAAATTCAGAAGTTCAAGCTCCGCGAGCCCTACTGGGCCGGTTTGGACCGCAAAGTGAACTAGACCGTTTACCGAATCGTTTCCGCAGCTCGGGGCACCTCGCGTGCCCCGAGCTTTTTTGTGCACGGCGCGTGTGCTGAATGCCTCTTTCGGGCGACAGTGTCCCCAGTAAATGTGACACGTGTGAGGGATGAGGCGCGTGTTCATGCTGGGATCACTGGCGACTGGTGGGACGAAATGTCACAGTTGCTCAGCGTGTCCGACCGCTGCCGTTCGGTACCCGGCGTGTAGGCCGAGCGGGCGTTGTCGGCTGGGCGCGACCGGCGGAGGAAAGGTTCGGAGGTGGGCGTGATGCCGACGCGACGGAACCTGGTTCTGGGGCTCGTGACGACCGCGATCGCGGGTGTGCTGCTGGCCGGCACGCCCGGCGTGGGCGCGGCCGTGCCGCCGCCACCGCCCAACCCGAGCGACGCCGACATCCGCAACGGCCGCGCCCAGGTCGACTCCAAGGCGGGCGAGGTCGGCAGGCTCACCAACGAGCTCAGCCGCGCCGAGGCCCGCCTGGCCGAGCTGATGGCCGATGTGGAGCTGCGCCGCGAAGAGGCGATGAAGGCCCTGGTCGACCTGGAGGCCGCGCAGGAGGCCGCGGACCGGGCCAAGAGCGAGGCCAGGGGCGCCCGCGCCGAGGCCGACGCCGCCGCCAAGTCGGTGGAGGACCTGCGCGCCAAGGCCGACGCCTTCGCCGCCGCGACCTACCAGAACGGCAACCTGCTGGACACCACCGGCGCGCTGCTGACCGCCAAGGGCCCGCAGGAGGTGCTGGACCGCTCCGAGATGCTGGAGCTGATCAGCGGCTCGCAGGCCGACGTGCTGGAGGTCATGCGCAAGGCGCGCACGGACAAGGCGAACAAGGACTCCATGGCCCGCAAGGCCCTGGAGGCCGCTGAGGCCAAGCAGAACGCCGCCGAGCAGGCCAAGCGGGTCGCCGACGCGGCGCAGGCCATCGCCGTGCAGGCGGGCAACACCCAGGAGCAGCGGGCCAACGAGATCGAGGCCACCAGGGTCGCGGTGGAGAAGCAGCTGTTCGAGGCGCGCGACCGCGTCTCCGGCCTGCAGGGCCAGCGGCAGCGCTACGAGGACTGGCTGGCGGCCAAGAAGCGCGAGGAGGAGGAGCGGCAGCGCCGCGAGGCCGAGGAGGCCCGCAAGGCCGCCGCGGCCGCCGCCGCGCAGAACCGCCCGGCCGCCCGCCCGCAGACCGCGGCCCGGCCCACGGTCGCCCCCGCGCCCGGCCGCGGCGTGCAGATCGCGATCAACCGCGCGCTGTCCCAGCTGGGCGTGATCTACGCCTGGGGCGGCGGCAACGGCTCCGGCCCGACCCGCGGCATCCGCGACGGCGGCGTGGCCGACTCCTTCGGCGACTACCGCAAGGTCGGCTTCGACTGCTCCGGCCTGATGATCTACGCCTACGCCGGGATCGGCATCAACCTGCCGCACTACAGCGGCTACCAGTACAACTACGGCCGCAAGGTGCCGTTGTCCCAGATGGCCGCGGGAGACATGCTGTTCTGGGCCACCAACGGCCGCATCCACCACGTGGCGATGTACCTGGGCGGCGGGCGGATGGTGGAGGCCCCGCACTCCGGCGCGCGGGTGCGGATCTCGCCGGTGCGCTACGGCGGCCTGATGCCGTACGCGGTGCGCCTGGTCTAGGCGGAAAAGGAGTCGACGGGGTGGCGCGCGGTCTTGTAGCTTGCGGCGGACCGCGACACCGCCCGAGGAGGTGAGACCCATGACCGCTGTAGCGATGTGGGTGCTTCCCCTTCCCGTCCCGGTCTGGCGACTGACGTAGGTGTCGCCGGGAGCGCCGCCACCAAGGCACTCCCGAAAGGCAACACCATGTTCGACGTGATCATCGCCGGCTGCGGGCCGACCGGCGCGATGCTGGCCGCCGAGCTGCGGCTGCACGATGTGCGGGTACTCGTCCTGGAGCGGGACACCGAGCCCGCTTCCTTCGTCCGCATCGTCGGTCTGCACATCCGCAGTCTTGAGCTGATGGCGATGCGCGGACTGCTGGACCGCCTGCTGCCGCACGGAAGGCAGCGTCCGGCCGCCGGCTTCTTCGCCGCCATCGCCAAACCCGTGCCGCAGGGCCTGGACTCCGCGCACGCCTATCTGCTGGGCATTCCGCAGCCGGTCATCGTCCAGCTCCTCGAAGAACACGCGGTCCAGCTGGGCGCGCAGGTCCGGCGCGGCTGCGCGGTGGCCGGTGTCGAGCAGGACGACGAGGGCGTGACCGTCGAGCTGGCCGACGGTGAACGGCTGCGCACGCGCTACCTCGTCGGCTGTGACGGCGCGCGCAGCACGGTGCGCAAGCTGCTCGGCGTCGGCTTCCCCGGCGAGCCCTCACGGACCGAGACGCTGATGGGCGAGCTGGAAGTGGGTGTGCCGCAGGAGGAGATCGCCGCCAAGGCCGCCGCGATCTACCAGACCAACAAGAGTTTCAGTCTCAGTCCCTTCGGCGACAAGGTCTACCGCGTGGTGGTTCCCGCCGTGGGAGTCAGCGATCGCGCGGAACCGCCCACCCTGGAGGACTTCCGGCAGGGGCTGCGCGCCATCGCGGGCACCGACTTCGGCGTGCACTCCCCGCGCTGGCTGTCCCGCTTCGGCGATGCCACCCGGCTGGCCGAGCGGTACCGCCTCGGACGGGTGCTGCTGGCCGGCGACGCGGCGCACATCCATCCACCCCTCGGCGGGCAGGGCCTCAACCTCGGCGTGCAGGACGCGGTCAACCTCGGCTGGAAACTGGCCGCGCAGGTCCGCGGCTGGGCACCGGACCCGCTGCTGGACACCTACCAGGCCGAACGCCATCCGGTGGCCGCGGACGTGCTGGACAACACCCGCGCCCAGCTGGAGCTCTCCGGCACCGAACCGGGTGCGCGGGCCGTGCGCAGGCTGTTCACCGAGCTGATGGACTTCAACGAGGTGAACCGCCACCTGATCGAGAAGATCACCGCGATCGGCATCCGCTACGACTTCGGCGAAGGCCCCGACCTGCTCGGCCGCCGCCTGCCCGACATCGAGGTGAAACAGGGCACCCTCTACGGGTTGCTGCACCGAGGCCGCGGCCTGCTGCTGGACCGCACCGAACGCCTGACCGTCGGCGGCTGGGCAGACCGCGTCGACTACCTCGCCGATCCCACCGCGGCACTGGACGTGCCCTGCGTCCTGCTCCGCCCCGACGGCCACGTGTCCTGGATCGGCCACGATCAGCGGGATCTGGACCGGCAACTGGCCCGTTGGTTCGGCAAGCCCGTCGAGTGAGGTCGGTTAGCGTGGCGGGATGTCGTTCACCGTCCTGGTCACCGGGGGCAACGCGGGCATCGGGTACTTCGTCGCCGAACAGCTAGCGGCTGCCGGGTGCGCCGTGCTGCTCGGCAGTCGCAGCCCGGCCAAGGCCGAGGCCGTGCTCTCCGCCCTGCGCGCACGGGTGCCCGGCGCCCAGGTCGGCCAGGTTTCGCTCGACCTGGCCGACCTGCCCTCGCTCAAGTCCACTGTGGACGGTCTGCGGCTGGACCGGCTGGACGCGGTGGTGCACAACGCCGGGGTGCTGCTCGACGACCCGCCGCGCCAGGAGACCCCGCAGGGCCACGAGCTGATGTTCGGCACCAACCACCTCGGCCACTTCGCCCTCACCGCCCTGCTCGCCCCGCTGCTCGCCGCCGCCCCGGCCGCCAGGGTGGTCACCACCGGCAGCTTCACCGCCAAGTCCGAGACCGTTGACTTCGACGACCCGCACAGCACCCGCGACTACCAGCCCAAGCGCACCTACGCCCGGTCCAAGCTGGCCCAGATGCTCTTCGGCTTCGAGCTGGACCGCCGCCTGCGCGCCACCGGCAGCCCGGTGCGCAGCGTGGTCGCCCACCCCGGCGGGGCACTGGACTCGCTCACCCCGTCCCGCCCGCCGGTGCACGTGCGCGGCGCCGGTCAGCGGCTGCTCGGCCGGCCGGCCGGGATCCTGTTGCACGGCAAGGACAAGGCGGCCAGGGTCGCGGTCAGGGCGGTGCTCGACCCCGCCGTGCGCGGCGGGCAGCTGTGGGGGCCGAGGGTGTTCGGCCTCCGCGGCGCGCCCAGGGTGGAACCGGTGCGCGGGCCGCTGGCCGACCTGGCAGCGGCGACCCGGCTGTGGGATCTCAGCGTGGAGCTGACCGGGCTGGCACCGGACTTCGGTTGACCCGCGCCGCCAGCAGCACCGCGACCAGCGTCAGCCCGGCCCCGGCCCAGGTCGCGATGGTGGGCTGCGGCCCGGTCGCCAGGTCCAGCGCGATCGCCCCGAGCAGTTGCCCTGCCACGCTCGCCAGCCCGTAGACCAGCACCCCGATCTCGCCGACGGCCAGGGTGGCCACCGCCACCACGCCGATCCCGATCAGCCCGGCCAGGTAGAACCACGGCTCGGCCGGGAAAGCGCCGGTGGGCAGGCCGCGCACGGCGAACCCGGCCAGCAGCAGCACCGCCAGCGTTGCCGTGGCCACCACGAAGTTCACCATGGTGGCCGGCCACGGCGAGCCCGCGGCCGCGGCCACCCGCCCGTTGAACGCCGACTGCACCGCCCCCGTCACCCCCGCCAGCAGCGGCAACGCCACCAGTACCAGGGTGCTCGCGCCGCCGATCCGGTCCGCCCCGGCGATCAGCACCGCCAGCACGCACAGCACCGCCCCGCCCAGCCGCGCCGCGGTCACCGGCCGCACCCCGCCCGGCCCGAGCCCCCACCGGTCCGCGGCCAGGCTGCCGCCCACGGTGCCCGCCACGATCGCCACCGTGAACAGCGCGACGCCCAGCGAGGTCACCGTGATCCCCTGGCCGCCGACGATCAGCGCGCCGCTGATCCCGCCGAGGCAGTGCCACCAGCGCAACCGCCCTCCGCGCACCGCGGTCCGCAGCTGCCGGATGCCGCGTCGTCCGGCGGGGAAGGCGGGCACCAGCGCCAGCAGCACGACCATGCCCATGGCGGTGGTCAGCAGCGGCGCGCCGATCCCGTCCCCGAGCCGCGCGCCGAACTCCCCGTTCAACCGGGCCTGCCCGGCCAGCCCAACCCCGGCGGCCACGGTCGCCGCCACCGCCAGCGCGCGCCGCGATCTGATCTCCACAACTGTCACGTACGCCGAGTCTGACCTACCAGGGCCTTCGGGTCGCGCGGATTTCCCGGCCTAGGCCGAACGGCGGATTTGTGCTGGTTACCGCTGACCCGACCGACCGGTCGTTCGACACTGTCCGCGGGATTCGGAACTGGGGGAGGCCGTCATCAGCGGGCTGGAAGTGCTCGACCTCGGCAAGATCATCGCCGAGAAGGCGGTGACCGCCTGGCTGCGCCGCCATCGGGCCCGCAGACAGCGCACCGCCACCCTCGCTGAGCTGGCCGCGGAGGAACTGGCCAGTCCGATCCAGCGCAACAAGCTGGACCGGCTGCTCGGCAACGTCGGCGGCCAGGTCGCCGAACGCCTGGAACTGGTGCTGGAGACCCGGTTCAGGTCCCTGCCGGCGCACGAGGTCGCCGCCGCCCTTGCCGGTGCGGGCGACGCACTGGCCGAGGTCGAGCTGAGCGACGAGCTGGTCTTCGCCACCGACGCCGACGGCGACAAGCTCGCCGCGCACGTCCGCTCGGTCTGCCCGCCGCCGGCCGGCCTTGCCGAAGCCGCGGGCCAGCTCTACGACATCGCGCTGGACCAGTCCTGCCGCTACCTGGCCCAGGTCATCCAGCACCTGCCCGCGCTGCCGCCGCGCGCGCTGGCCGAGACGCTGTCCCGGCTCACCGCGCAGACCGCCCAGCTGGACGAGCTGCTGGCCAGGGTCCCACGCTCCACCCTGCACGCGCCGCGCGGCACCGACCACGACGCCGAGTTCACCGCCGCCTACCTCCGGCACATCGAGTCCACATTGGACAGTGTGACGCTGCTCGGCCTGGCCGCCCACGAGCAGCCGAAGCTGGCGCTGAGCACGGCCTACCTGAGCCTGAGCGTGGCCAGCGTGCTGGACCGGCACAGCCGCGCCACCCGCCGCCGCCCCGACCGGCACTGGTTCGCCGAGACCGGGGACAGCGGCACCAGCAGCGGCCGGGTGGAGGCCGCACTCGGTGGCGCGGACCGCGCGTTCGTGCGCGGCGAAGCGGGGTCGGGCAAGACCACGCTGCTGCACTGGCTCGCCGTCACCGCGGCCCGTTCCGCCTTCACCGAGCAGCTCGCGGACTGGAACTCCTGCGTGCCCTTCGTGATCCGCCTGCGCGGCCACGCCACCGGCGACCTACCGCGTCCCGAGCAGTTTCTCCAGGACGCCTGGCCGGCGCGCTCGGCGGAGATGCCCGAACTGTGGACGCACCGCCGCCTGGACGAGGGCAGCGCGCTCCTGCTGGTCGACGGGGTGGACGAGGTGCCGCCGAACCGCCGCCCGCAGGTGCACGCCTGGCTGTCCGAACTGGCCCGCGAGTTCCCCAAGGCCCGCATGGTGGTCACCGCCCGCCCCGCCGCGGCCGAGGCGAAGTGGCTGGCCGCCGAGGGTTTCACCGCGGTCACCCTGGAACCGATGAACCGGGAGGACATCACCCGGTTCGTGGCCCGCTGGCACGAGGCCGCCCAGCGCGCGCACAGCCTGCCCGGCGACCCGGCCGAGCTGCCCGCGGCCCAGCGCCGCCTGCTCAACCAGCTCGCCAGCCGCCCGCACCTGCGGGTGCTGGCCGCGAACCCGTTGCTGTGCGCCATGTTGTGCGCGCTGAACCTGGACCAGGTCAGCGAACTGCCGCGCAACCGGATGGAGCTCTACCGCCGCGCGCTGGAGATGCTGCTGGAGACCAGGGACCTCAAGCGCGGCATCGCCGGCCTGCTGGACGTCAGCCGCAAGCGGGTCCTGTTGCGGGACATGGCCTGGCGGCTCACCGAGGCCAACCGGATCGAGCTGGACCGGGCCCGCGCGGAGGAGCACGTGGCCCGCAAGCTGCTCGCCATGCCCAACGTCACCGACCCCGCCGGGCAGATCCTGGACCACCTGCTGGAGCGCAGCGGGGTGCTGCGCGAACCGGTGCCGGGCAAGGTCGACTTCGTGCACCGCACCTTCCAGGAGTACCTGGCCGCCAGCGAGGCCACCGAGCAGGGCCGGATCGAGAAGCTGGTCTCCCAGGCGCACCTGGACGTCTGGTGGGAGACCATCGTGATGGCCTGCGGCCACGCCAAACGCACCCAGGCGGACACCCTGCTCACCGAGATCCTGGACCGCGCCGACACCGAACCCCGCCGCGCCCGCCACCTCCGCCTGCTCGCCGCCGCCTGCCTGGAAACGGTGGAGGAGCTGGACCCCGCGGTCCGCGCGCGGGTGGACACCCTGATCGAGACGCACCTGGTGCCCCCGCGCAGCGTCCGCGAGGCCGGTTCGCTGGCCGCCATCGGGCACCGGGTGCTGCGCTACTTCCCGTCCACTGTGGACGATCTGTCCGAGGCGTCGGCGGCGGCCACCGTGCGGGCGGCGGCCTTCACCGAGAACGAGGACGGGCTGCGGCTGCTGCGCGGGTACGCGGCCGACCCCCGGCCCAGGGTGCAGGAGGAGCTGGCCGCAGCCTGGCGCTACTTCGAACCCGCCCGCTACGCCGAGGAGGTGCTGGCCGGGGCCCCGTTGCGGGACGGGCACATCCGGGTGCGCGACGAGCACCTGCTGCCCCACCTCGACCGACTGGCCAACCTGCGCAGCCTGGAGGTTGACCTGATGCCCAGCGGCCTGGAGCCCTTGGACATCATCGCGGGCCTGCCCTGTCTCACCACGGTCCGGCTCGTCCTCTCGCACGAGACCATCGACCTGGGACCCCTGCTCGAACACCCGCTGCTGCACACGGTGGAGCTGTTCGCCGCCGAGGACTACCGGGGGACCGAGCTGCTGTCCCGGTTGCCCCACCTGGCCAACCTGGCCCTGTTCGGCTCCGTGCCCATGCCTGACCTCGGCTTCGTCCGGGAGCTGCCCGGCCTGCAGACCCTGTCCCTGGACCAGCTGGAGCGGATCGAGGACTATTCCCCGCTGGACGAGCTGACCTCGTTGTGGCGCTTGAACCTGTGGCGAGGAGCGACCCTGGGCACCACGTCCGGTCGGGCCTGGCCGAGCATTCGGCAGTTGCTGTTGTCCGAGACCGATGCCGAGGAGCCGCACCGGCTGCCGGACCTGATGCCCAACATACGGACACTGATCATCGACGGGCTCGCCGTCGAAAGGCTGGAGATGCTGGCAGGGTTGCCGTTGCGCAGCTTGGAGATCCGGAATCCTCAGAGGACGCTCGACCTGCGCGCGCTGGCCGGCCGGGAGCTCCGGCTGCGGCTGGACCGCGACGGCTCCTACCGCGGCCTGGACGAGCTGGGGCCCGGGGTGCGGATCAGCTACATCTGAGCCGTGTTGCCCGCTCTCCCCGTTGAGAGCGGGCAAACCCCCAGTCACCGGCTCACACCGAAGCGAAGAAGACCTTCGCGTTGTTCATCGCCTCGGTGTCGGCCAGCACGTCGTCCGGCTTGCTCCCGTTCCCGGTCAGCGCCCCCGCGAACTCCATCTTCAAGTACGCCGCCGACCGCCGGAGCTGGTCGATCAGCGCGTCCGCCTGGTGCGGCTCCTCGCTCAGCGCGGTGATCACCCAGAGCCGTTTGCCGGCCATCCGGCCCTTGAAACCGAGCTCCTCGATGTCGAACCAGTCGCTCCAGTAGTCGAGGTAGCGCTTGGTCGGGGTGGACACCGAGTACCAGTAGGTGGGCGAGGCGATCACGATGTCGGTGGCGGCCAGGGTCGCGTCCAGCAGCTGCCGCTCGGTGCCGATCGGGGCGGGATGCAGACGATTGCCGGGCGCATGGCGGCGGTCCACGTACTCCGGAAGGGGCAGCGCGGCCAGGTTGAGCCACTGTTGCTCGACGTTCGTAGGGAGATTTTCCGCTGCGTTACGTGCCAATGTCTCTGTGTTACCACCTTGGCGTGTGCTGCCGAGCAGAAACAGGAAAGAGCGCATGAGAAGGGACCTTTCTAGGGGATAGAGTAGATGCATGCACCTACATGTACTTCTGACCGGGATACTTGCACCGGAGGTAGGCTCCGGTCAAGGGGCGTGGTTGTGGGGTCGACAGTGACAGCGGAGAACACAGTGGCCGCGCGGGACGCGGTGGACGAACCGGCCTGGCGCAGGGTGATCACCCTGCACGGGCGGATCGAGCAGGAGCTGGCCAAGGCCCTGCAACGGCGGTTCGGGCTCGGGCTGACCGAGTACCGGGCGCTGAGCAGGCTGGCCGAGGTGGACGGGTGCAGCCTGCGCATGCAGGTGCTCGCCGACGCCATCGGGCTCAACCAGAGTTCGGTGTCCCGGCTGGTGGCGCGGCTGGAGGAGGCCGGGCTGACCGTGCGCGACCCCTGCGAGAACGACCGCAGGGGCGTGTACTCGATGCTCACCCCCGAGGGCAGGGAGCGGCAGGCCCTGGCCGAACCGGTCTACCGGGAGACGCTCAGCGCCGCGCTGGACAAGGCCGCCAACGATCCCGACCTGGCCGACGCGGTGGCCGCGCTGCGGGCGGCGAACTGAGCGGTGGACGTGCGCTTGACGGCCGTGGTGCTCGCCGGGGGAAGGGCGAGCCGGATGCGCGGCGTGGACAAACCGGGGCTGCTGCTCGGCGGGCGCAGCCTGCTCGAACACGCGCTGGCCGCCGTCGCGGCGGCGGAGCGGGTGGTCGTGGTCGGTCCACAACGGACGGTCAGCCGTCCGGTGTCCTGGACACGTGAGGTACCAGTCGGATCGGGGCCGCTCGCGGCACTGGGGGCCGGACTGGCGTCACTGTCCGAAGTAGACGGTCTGGTGGCGGTGCTGGCCGCCGACCAGCCGGGTGTCACCGCCGCCACGGTGTCCCGCCTGTGTGCGGCACTGTCCGAAGTGGACGGTGTGGACGGCGCGGTGCTGGTGGCCGACGGGCGGAAGCAGTGGCTGACCGGAGTGTGGCGGCTGGCCGCGTTGCGTGCGGCGATGCCGGCCGAGCTGGCCGATGCGCCGCTGCGCGCGGTGTTCGGCGGTCTGCACGTCGTCGAGGTGCCCGCGGTGGTGCGGGAGGGGCGCGACGTGGACACGCCTGAGGATCTGGCCGCCTGGCGGGCGGCTCACCCGGGCTGAGGCGGTGGCGCGCTGGCCAGCATGGCCCCGTAGGCGCGCTCGATCAGCTTCGAGGGATCGTAGGCCTGGCCCAGGGTCCAGGGCATCAGCATGCTCAGCTGCAAGCCGCGCAGGAAGATCCCGATCAGGTCCAGGGTCTCCCGGTCATCCGGCAGTGCCTGGAGCCGGTGGTTGATCCCCATCTGTTTGGTGACCAGCTCGTTGAGCTCGTGCAGGGTCGGCCGCAGGCCCGGTCGCCGGATCGCCTCCAGGTTCAGCTCCAGCATGGCCAGGTTGAAGATCCGGCCCTCCTCCTCCAGTCCGGTCAGCATCAGGCTGATCGCCTCGGAGGCCTCGATCGGTGTGGCCATCTTCTCCGGGAAGCCCTCGATGGTGCTGATGATCTCCCAGTGCCGCTCGGCCACCCGGTGCGCCACCGCCGACCACAGCGCGTCCCTGGTGCGGAAGTAGTTCGAGGTCGTGCCGGTCGGCACCCCGGCCTCCTTGTCCACCGTCCGGTGGGTCAGGCCGTGGCCGCCCTCGCGGGCCAGCACGTCGATCGCGGCGTCCGCGAGGTGCTTCTTGCGCTGCTCGTTCTGGGGTGGCACCCGCACAGTCTGCCCCACCCGCGCACCGCCGACAGATTCACTGCTACGGTAGTACTACGTTCGTAGTGAACGTGCGCTGAGGAGGGGAAATGTCGACCAAGCAGGACCAGACCGAGCACATCGCGGAGGCCCTGGCGGCCCTGGGGCCGGCGGTCGCGGAGATCACCGAGCCGCAGCCGCCCAAGCTGCTCTGGGAGCTCGGCGGCCGGCAGCACTGGGCGGTCAGCAGGCACGCCGACGCGGTCGCGGTGCTGGCCGCGCCGCAGACCACCGTGCGCATCCACCAGCCGGAGATCTCGGCGGAGTCGCCGGCGGGGGAGATCGGCGAGGCGCTGATGGCCATCGGCGCGCTGGTGGGCGGCTCGATGCTGCACCTGGACCCGCCGGAGCACACCCGGCAGCGCAAGCTCGTGGTGCGCGCCTTCAGCGCCCGCCGGGTGGACGCGCTGCGACCGCGGATCGAGCAGATCACCGCCGAGCTGCTGGACCGGCTGGCCGAGCGCACCGAGCCGGTCGAGCTGATCGAGGAGTTCGCCTTCCAGCTGCCCATCACGGTGATCTGCGAGCTGCTCGGCACCCCGGTCGAGGACCGCGCGCTGTTCCGGGACTGGTCGCACGCGATGACCGCGCTGTTCGCCGACCTCGCCCAGGCGCCGGTGCACATCCCGAAGCTGCTGGAGATGGGGGAGTACCTGCGCGAGCTGATGGTCCGCAAGCGCGGCGACGCGACCGCGGCGGACCTGCTCGGCGACCTGGCCGCGGTGGAGGTCGACGGCCAGGCGCTCACCGACGCGGAGATGGTCGCGATGGCCGCGCTGCTGATCTTCGCCGGGCACGAGACCACCACCCACCTGATCTCGCTGGGCATGCGCGCCCTGCTCACCCACCCCGACCAGCTCCAGCTGCTGCGCGAGCGCCCCGAGCTGCTCAACCCGGCCATGGACGAGCTGCTGCGCTTCGACGGCCCGATCAACCCCGGCCTCAACCGGGCGCTCACCGAGGACCTGCGGCTGGGTGACACCGTGATCCCGGCGGGCAGCGCGGTGTTCATCGCGGTGCCGGTGGCCAACCGGGACCCCGAGCTGTTCACCGACCCGGACCGGCTGGACGTCACCAGGGACGCGGGCAAGCACCTCGGCTTCGGCCACGGCATCCACTTCTGCCTCGGCGCGCGGCTGGCCAGGCTGGAGGGCGAGGTGGCCATCGGCACCCTGATCCGGCGCTTCCCGGAGATCAGGCTCGCAGTGCCGCCGGCGGAGCTCAAGCTGCGGGTCAGCGGCATGCGCGCACTGGCCGAGCTGCCCGTCCAGCTCAACTGAGTGATCTTCACCCCGTCGCTGCGCTCGCCCAGGTCTTTCACAGGGGTCATACCCAACGCGGGGTTTGCTGTGTACCGGCACAAGTGGGGTATGTGCCGGTACACAGTTCTTCGTTCTAGGAGGTTCGCCAGTGACCGAGCCCGGGTACGCCGAGGGCGCGGCCGCGACCACGCCCGCGCGCGACGCACAGCTGCTCGAGCGCACCGTGTTCGAGGTCAAGCGCGTCATCGTCGGCCAGGACCGGTTGGTCGAGCGCATGCTGGTGGGCCTGCTGGCCAAGGGACACCTGCTGCTGGAGGGCGTGCCCGGCGTGGCCAAGACCCTCGCGGTGGAGACCTTCGCCAAGGTCGTCGGCGGCTCCTTCTCCCGCCTGCAGTTCACCCCCGACCTGGTGCCCGCCGACATCCTCGGCACCCGCATCTACCGGCAGGGCACCGAGAGCTTCGACGTGGAGCTGGGCCCGGTGGTGGCCAACTTCGTGCTCGCCGACGAGATCAACCGCGCGCCCGCGAAGGTGCAGTCGGCGATGCTGGAGGTGATGGCCGAGCGGCACGTCTCCATCGGCGGCCAGACCTTCCCGATGCCCAGCCCGTTCCTGGTGCTGGCCACCCAGAACCCGATCGAGAACGAGGGCGTCTACCCGCTGCCGGAGGCGCAGCGCGACCGCTTCCTGTTCAAGATCATCGTCGAGTACCCGACCGCCGAGGAAGAGCGCGAGATCGTCTACCGGATGGGCGTGACCCCGCCGGAGCCGTCCCAGGTGCTCAGCCCGGAGGAGCTGTCCCGGCTGCAGGGCGTGGCCAGCAAGGTCTTCGTGCACCACGCGCTGGTCGACTACGTGGTCCGCCTGGTGCTGGCCACCCGCGCGCCCGCCGAGCACGGCCTGGGCGACGTGGCCGGCTGGATCGCCTACGGCGCCTCCCCGCGCGCCACCCTGGGCATCGTGGCCGGCGCCCGCGCGCTGGCCCTGGTCCGCGGCCGCGACTACGTGCTGCCGCAGGACGTGGTGGACGTGGTGCCGGACGTGCTGCGGCACCGCCTGGTCCTCTCCTACGACGCGCTGGCCGACGGCGTGCCTATGGACCACCTGGTCTCCAGGGTGCTGCAGACCGTGCCGCTGCCCCAGGTCTCCGCGCGCCCGCAGCTGCCGCAGCCGCAGCACGCGCCGCAGGCGCCCATCGTCCCGCAGGCCGCGCCGGTCCAGCGCCCGTGACCGGCACGCCCAGCCCCGACACCCCCGACGCCGGGCCGGTGCGCGCCACCCGGCCGTCCTGGGCCCCGCCAGCGCTGGACGAGTCCCGCCTGGACGTGGCGCTGCGCACCCTGGAGCTGACCGTCAAGCGCAGGCTGGACGGGCTGTTGCAGGGCAACCACCTCGGCCTGGTGCCCGGTCCCGGCACCGAGCCCGGTGAGGCGCGGCCGTACCAGCCGGGCGACGACGTGCGCCGGATGGACTGGGCGGTCACCGCGCGCACCACCGTGCCGCACATCAGGGAGACGGTGGCCGACCGCGAGCTGGAGACCTGGGTCGTGGTCGACCTCTCGCCCAGCCTGGACTTCGGCACCGCCGCCTGCGAGAAGCGGGAGCTGGCGGTGGCCGCGGTGTCCGCGGTGACCCACCTGACCGGGGGCGGCGGCAACCGGATCGGCGCGATCGTCTCCACCGGCGAGCACACCGAACGCGTGCCCGCCCGCGGTGGCCTGGCGCACGGCAGCGGGCTGCTGCGCCGGATCGCGCAGACCAAACGCGCCCCCGACGGCACCCGCGGCGATCTGGCGCTGGCCCTGGAACAGCTGCGCCGCCCGCCCCGGCGGCGCGGCCTGGCCGTGGTGATCTCCGACTTCCTCGGCCCGCTGACCTGGGAGCGCCCGCTGCGCGCGCTCTCGGCCCGGCACGACCTGCTGGCCATCGAGGTGCTCGACCCGCGAGACGTGGAGCTGCCCGACGTGGGAACCGTCGTCCTGTCCGACCCGGAGACCGGCAAACAGCGCGAGGTGCACACCACCCCGTTGCTGCGCAAGGAGTTCGGCGCCGCGGCAGCCGCGCACCGGGAGCAGGTGGCCACTGTGCTGCGCGGCGCGGGCACCGGTCACCTGGTGCTGCGCACCGACTCCGACTGGGTGGCCGACACGGTCCGTTTTGTGGTCGCCCGCAAGCGCCGCTGGTCGGGAGGGGTGGCCTGATGTTCGGGCTCAGCCTGCGCGGGTTCACCGCGCCGTGGTGGTTCCTGCTCGCGATCGCGGTCGCCGTGCTGGTCGTGGTGTACCTGCTGGTGCAGCGCAGGCGGCGGCGCTACGTCATGCGCTTCACCAACCTGGAGCTGCTGGAGAAGGTCATCCCCAAGCGGCAGAACTGGGTCCGGCACGTGCCGCCCGCGCTGCTCGGGGTCGCGCTGCTGCTGCTCACCATCGCGCTGACCGGGCCGACCTCCGAGCAGCGGGTGCCGCGTAACCGGGCCACCGTGATGCTGGTGATCGACGTGTCGCTGTCCATGCAGGCCACCGACATCACGCCGAACCGGCTGGACGCGGCGAAGAAGTCCGCGAAGTCCTTCACCGACGGCCTGACCAAGGGCGTCAACCTGGGCCTGATCTCCTTCGCCGGTTCCGCGGTGGTGCTGGTCTCGCCCACGGTGGACCGCAAACCGGTGGCCGAGGCCATCGACACGCTCAAGCTCGGCCCGGCCACCGCCACCGGTGACGCGCTGAACGCGGCCATGGCCACCATCGAGTCCTTCGGCAAGCTGCTCACCGGCGCCGACGGCCCGCCCCCCTCGCGCATCGTGCTGATGACCGACGGGAAGAAGACGGTGGGCGCCGACCCGGTCGAGGTCGCGCAGCGGGCCGGGAAGGCCAAGATCCCGGTCTCCGCGATCGCCTTCGGCACCGACTACGGCACCATCGAGAGCGAAGGCCGCACCACCCAGGTCCCGGCCGACGTGGAGACCATGAAGGAGATCGCCGAGGCCTCCGGCGGCGACTTCCACCGCGCGGACTCCGCCGAACAGCTGCAGAAGGTCTACGACACCCTGGGCGAGCAGATCGGCTACGAGACCAAGGAAGACGACGCCAGCCGCCCGTGGCTGATGCTCGGCACCCTGGCCCTGATCATCGCCGCGGGCACCTCGCTGCTGATCGGCCAGCGCCTGCCCTGAGCCACCGCTCGCCACGGCCGGTCTCCCCGGCCGTGGCGAGGTGGCCGCACCAGGCCACGGGCAGGACCTGCGGGCCGCGCACCAGGGTCCGCGACTTCCAGGTCACCGGACCGGCCAGGCGCAGGCCCGGCAGCTCGCGCGGCAGTGCGCCCGTGCGCGAAGCCCAGGTGCTGGATGTTCTTCGCGAGCGTGGCGGCGACGCCGGGGCCGGACAGTGATCGGGAGCGCCGACTTCCCGGCCCCGGCGTGCCTGGCTCACCAGGCGATCGGCATGGTCCTGGGTCCGCGCACGATCATCCGGTTCTTCCAGGTGATGTCCCCGGCCAGGTGCAGCCCCGGCAGCCGGGCCAGCAGCACCCGCAGCGCCTCCTGCAGCTCCATCCTGGCCAGCATCGCGCCCAGGCAGTGGTGCACGCCGTGCCCGAAGCCCAGGTGCTGGATGTTCGTCCTGGTCACGTCGAGCACGCCGGGCTCGGTGAACTTCAGCGCGTCCCGGTTGGCCGAGCCCACCGACACCAGCACCGGCTCACCCGCCCTCACCAGCACCTCGCCCACGTGCACGTCCTCGGTGGCGTAGCGGGGGAAGCTGGCGCCGACGCCCAGTGGCACGAACCGCAGTAGCTCCTCCACCGCGTTCGGGATCAGCTCCGGCTCGGCCTGCAGCTTCTTCAGCTGGTCCGGGTGCTCCAGCAGCATCCACAGGAAGTTCGGGATCTGGGTCGCGGTGGTCTCGTGCCCGGCGACCAGGATGCCCACGCACAGGTCGACCAGCTCCAGCTCGGTCAGCCGGTCGCCCACGTCGCGCGCCTCGATCAGCGCGGTCATCAGGTCGTCCTGCGGCCGCTCGCGGTGCTCGGCGATCAGCCCGGCCATGTAGCCGCGCAGGTCCTCCTGGTTCTGCTCCATCTCCTGCGGGGTCAGCCCCGAGGTGGACAGCGCGGCGTCGCTCCACACCCGGAACTGCGGCCGGTCCTCCGGCGGCACGCCCAGCAGCTCGCAGATCACCACCACCGGGATGGGCAGCGCGTACTCCTCCACCAGGTCGGCAGGCGGGCCCTTCTCGACCAGCCCGGCGACCAGGTCCTCGGCCAGCTGGGCCACCCTGGGTCGCAGCGCCTCGACCCGGCGCATGGTGAAGCCCTTGGCGGCCAGGGTGCGCAGCCGGGTGTGGTCCGGCGGGTCCATGCCCAGGATGCCGCCGGGCCGGACCACGGGCACCGACCGGGGCGCGTCCCTGGTCTCGGCCATGGCGCGGCTGAACCGCTTGTCGCCCAGCACAAAACGGGCGTCGGCGTAGCGGGTGGCCAGCCAGGCGGGCTCGCCGTAGGGCAGCCGCACGCGCAGCATGCCGGGGGTGTTGCGGATCTGTTCGTAGAGGTCGGACAGGCCGAGGCCCTCGGCTTCGTTGAACGGGTACGGGATCGGGTCCAGATCCGTGGCGGCGGCAGGTGTGGTGGTCATGTACGAGCTCCCGACGTGGCTTTGTAAGCACTCGCTTACAAAGTTAGGCCGGTGTGGGTGAGCCGTCAATGCGCGATCGGGTGGAGTCGGTTCCCGCCGCCTGGCTCTGGTGGCGGCGGGCACGAAGAGGCAGAATTTTTGCCCTATTTCCCCCGGTTTACGCCGAACGGGTGGGTGGGCAAGTGGTCTATACCGCTACTCTCGGTACTAGCCCGATGTGAGCCACGCCATGGGTAGGGGGCCCTATGAGCGGTGCAGAGGATCGCGATCCACCAATCCCATCCTCGACCTGGGATGAACCGGAGATGCGCATGGCGCTGGTGCGCCGTGACATCTCACGCGTTTACCAGCTGTTGCGCCGTCTCGGCATCACTCAGAAGCGTATTGCCGCCCGGACCGGACAGTCGCAGTCCGAGGTCTCCGAGATCACCAAGGGCCGTCAGGTGATGGCCTATGACGTGCTCGCCCGTATAGGTGATGGCTTAGGCATTCCGCGTGGTTACATGGGGATGGGTTACTCACCTGGAGTAGCCGCGGATGGGCCATCCGGCGGGAGGGAGGACGAGGACGTGCAACGCCGCAGGTTCCTCGCCGCCGCCGCGAGCGCTGTCGTCGGTGCGACGCTGGACTTCGGCTGGGGGCAGCTGGGGCCGTTGCGCGATGTGGCCAGCCCGACCCCCGTGCCGGGGCGGCTGGGACTGGAGGACGTACGGCGGATCGAGGCTGCGACGGGGGCGTTGAAGGCCCTGGACTACCAGCAGGGCGGGGGGTCGGTCCGAGACGCGGCGATCGCGCATGTCTCCTGGTGCAGACGATTGCTCTCCGCGGACTGCACGGAGGCCGTGCGCGAGCGGCTGCTCAGCGCGGTGGCCGGCGCGCACCGCTTCGCCGGCTGGACCTCCTTCGACGTCGGCCTGGCCGACGCCGCCCGCTACCACTACGTGCAGGCCGTCGAGCTGGCCAAACAGGCCGATGACCACGGGCTGATGTGCAGCGTGCTCTACGCCGCGGCCCGGATCGAGCTGCACAACGGCGCGGTCAACGACGCGCTGAAGCTGTTCCAGCTCGGCGAGATCCCGGCCGCCGACGCCGCCGACGCGCACGCGGGCGCGGTGCTCGCGGCCAACCAGGCCTGGGCCTACGGCCGCCTCAACCGGCCCGGCCTGGCGGCCTCGGCGATGGCCCGCGCCCGCCGGGACTTCGCCCGCGCCCAGGAGTACGGCGAACCGGAACGGCCCAGCTGGGCCGCCTTCTTCACCGCCGCGGACCTGGCCGCCAGCGAGGGCATGATGCACCTGGAGATGCGCGACGGCGACCCGTTCCGGGCCATCCCGCTGTTCGAGCACTCCATCGGCCTGCGCACCGAGCTGACCGCTCGCAGCCAGACCTTCGAGCGGATCGCCCTGGCCACCGGGTATCTGCGCGCGGGGGACCACCGACTTGGCGTGCCCGCGGCGGTCGCCGCGGTCTCCGCCGCCGAACAGCTCCAGTCCCGCCGGGTGCTGGACCGGCTCACTCCGTTGAAGGAGGAGGCGGCCCGCCGCCGGGACCCGGACTGCCAGCAGCTGGTGCACGAGATCACCTCAGTGCAGTCGCAGTACGCGGCTTAGGGCGCGCCTGGCCCGGCCTCCCGCTGGGCCAGGACCCGCTCCAGTCCGGTGATCAGCAGGTCCAGCCCGAACTCGTACTGGGCGTCGCCGTTGCTGCGGTTGAGCTCCGGCACCAGGTCCACCAGGGTCGGATACCTGTTGTGGGACAACGAGTCCATCGTCTCGCGCAGCTGGCGGCGGCCCTCCCGGTCGGCCAGCTGACGGCTCAGCTGCACCTCCCAGGCGGCCACCCCGAGCACGTGGTTGAACAGGGTCAGGTAGGCCCGCGTGGCGGAGTCGCGGTCGAAGCCGGCCGCGCGCAGCACGCTGAGCAGCGCCTCCACCGCGTGCGGCACCTCGTGCCCGGCCAGCGGGCGCGCGGTGAACAGCTGCACCAGGCACGGGTGGGCCAGCATCATGCCGCGGATGCCCCGGCAGGTCAGCCGGACCCGCTCCTGCCAGGTGTCCCCGCCCAGCTGGATCGGGTGCTGGGCCATCGCGTGGTCGCGCACGGCGTCCAGCAGCTCGTCCCGGCCGCGGAAGTAGGTGTAGAGGGCCATCGGGCCGACGCCGAGCCGCTTGGCCAGCCCGCGCATGCCGAAGGAGTCGACGCCCCCGGCGTCCATCAGTTCCAGTGCGGTGCGCACGATCAGCTCGGGGTTGAGCGTGTTGCGGGGCGCCCGCTTGCGCTGGAGCTGTTCGGTCATGGTTGCCTCCTCCTTACTGTACAGCGTACTGTACGGCGTAAGTTAGAAGTCGGCACTGGGGCAGGCAGAGGGAGCGGCACGTGCGCGCGGTACAGATCACCGAGTTCGGCGGACCCGAGGTCATGACCCTGGTCGAGCTGCCGGACCCGGTCGCTGCGGAGGGGCAGGTGCTGGTCGAGGTCGACCGCGCAGGCGTCAACTACGGCGACACCCACAACGTGGAGAACTCCTACCTCGCCCCGGCGAAGCTGCCGCTGATCCCCGGCGGCGAGGTCATCGGCCGCTCCGCGGACGGGCGCAGGGTGATCGCGCTGATCGACTCCGGCGGCTACGCCAGCAAGGTCGTCGCCGCGCCGGAGCGCCTGTTCGAGGTGCCGGAGGACATCTCGCACGGCGACGCGCTGGCGCTGATCTGCCAGGGCACCACCGCCTGGCACATCCTCAAGACCTCGGCCCGGATCCAGCCCGGCGAGTCCGTGGTGGTGCACGCCGCCGCCGGTGGTGTCGGCTCCCTGGCCGTGCAGCTGGCCAAGGTCTTCGGCGCGGGCACCGTGATCGCCACCGCCTCCACCGAGGACAAGCGCAAGCTGGCCCTGGACCTCGGCGCGGACGTCGCGGTCGACGGCGACCCCGACGGCCTGGCCGAGCGGCTGCGGGAAGCCAACGGCGGCAAGCGGATCGACGTGGTCCTGGAGATGGTCGGCGGGCCCGTCTTCGACGCCTCGCTGAGCGTGCTGGCCCCCTTCGGCCGGATCGTGGCCTACGGCAGCGCGGGCCGGGTGCAGCCCACCCCGGTGCTGCCCGCCAAGCTGATGCGCGGCTCGCTGTCCATCGTCGGCTTCTGGCTGATCGACTGCCTGCGCAACCCGGCCGAGCTGGTCCAGGCCCCCTTCGACGAGATGGTCGAGCTGGTGCGGGAAGGCAAGCTGCGCCCGCAGATCGGCGGCGAGTACCCGATGTCGGCCGCCCGCACCGCGCACGAGGACCTGCGCGCCCGCCGCACCGTCGGCAAGCTCGTCCTGGACCCGGCCCAGTGACCGCGCTGCGGGAGCTCACCGGCAAGGTCGCCGTCATCACCGGCGCGGCCGGTGGCATCGGCACCGCGCTGGCGCACACCTTCGCCGCCCAGGGCGCTCAGCTCGTTCTGTCCGATGTGGACGGTGATGCGCTGGATGCCCTGGTGGAGTCCTTCGGGGACAAGGCCATCGGCGTCCGGGCCGACGTGGCCAAGGCCGAGGACCTGGAAGCCCTCGCCGAGCGGACCTACGCGGAGTTCGGCGCCGCGCACGTCCTGTGCAACAACGCGGGCATCGGCACCTCCAACCTGTTCTGGCGGATCAGCCTGGCGGAGTGGAAGCGCGCGATCGAGGTCAACCTGTGGGGCGTCATCCACGGCATGCACGCCTTCCTGCCCAGGATGATGCGCCAGGACCAGGGCCACATCGTCAACACCGCGTCCATGAGCGGCCTGCTGGCCGGCATGGGCACCAGCGCCTACGCCGCGACCAAGCACGCGGTGGTCGGCCTGACCGAGACGGTGCAGCACGAGCTGGTGCTCACCGGCTCCCCGCTGCGCACCTCGGTGCTGTGCCCGGCCTGGACCCGCTCCAACATCGCCGCCAGCACCCCGCCCGCAGTGGGGGAGGGGCCGGAGGCGGAGCTGATGGCCAAGTCCAGCGAGGCGATCAGCGCCGCGGTGCAGAATGGCAAGCCCGCGTCCGAGGTCGCCGAGGCGGTGCTGGACGCGGTGCGGGAACAGCGGTTCTGGGTGCTCACCCACCCGGAGTTCTCGCCAGTGGTGACCGACCGGTTCGCCAGGGCGGTCACCGGCGCGGACCCGGTGGTGCCGCCGGCGATCCCGAAGCAACGCTGAACTCAGCCGTGCAGCTCGCGGTACACCGCCGCGGCCCCCGGATGCAGGGGGATCGCGGCGGTGCTGATCAACGTCCGCTGGTCCAGGAACTGGATGCCCAGCGCCTCCTGCGGGATCAGCCGGTCCGCCCTGGTGAGCAGCACCCTGGTCACCGCAGCCGCCACCTCGGCAGGCAGATCTTCCTGGCACACCACCAGGTTCGCCACCCCGATGGTCGGCACCGCCCGGGGCGCGCGGTACACCCCGCTGGGCACCGACACCTGCTCGTACACCGGGCCGTGCGCCGCACGCAGCGCGGGCAGCACATCTTCCAGCGGTAGCAGGCGGATCGGAGTGCGGATGTCCAGCTGTTCCAAGGCAGGTGTGGGCACGCCGCCGGACCAGACCAGGGCGTCCACCGAGCCCTCGGCCAGCGCCGAGGCCGCCTCGGCCAGGCGCAGCTGCGGGCCGGGGGTCAGGCCCAGCCGGGCGGTGATCCGCTGGGCGAGCAGGGCCGCGCCGGAACCCGGTGCGCCCATGGCGATCCGGCGGCCGGCCAGGTCGGCCATCCGGCGGGCCGGGCTGGCGGCCGGGACCGCGACCTGGAGGTAGTTCTCATAGATCCGGCCCAGCGCGCGCAGCGACACCCGCTCGGTGAACGGGCTGGTGCCGGTGGCGGCGGCCTCGCAGGCATCGGCGTGCGCCAGCGCCAGGTCGACCTGCCCCGCGCCGAGCTGGCGCAGGTTGTCCACGCTGGCCTGGGTCTGGGCCGGGGTGCAGCGCAGGTTCGGTGTCGCCGCCGAGACCTCGACGGCCAGCCGGGTGGCGAAGGCCAGGTACGGGCCGCCGGGCTCGCCCGCGCCGATGGACAGCGGCCGGGGCGGACCGGTGTAGTCGGCGGCGGTGCAGGCCGCGACGGCCAGCGGGACGAGCAGAAAGGCACGGCGGGACAGGCTCATCCGGCCGCCCTGGGGAGTCCGATGTGGACGGACAGGCCGTGCGGTTCGGCCCGGTGCAGGGTCAGCTTGCCGCCGTGCGCGGTGAGCAGCTGTTCGGCGATGGCCAGGCCCAGCCCGCTGCCCCGGCTGCCGCGGTGCTCCTGGGACCGCCAGAACCGTTCGGTGGCCAGCGCCAGCTCGGCGGCGGAGAGGCCGGGGCCGGTGTCGGTGACGGTCAGCCGCAGCATTTCGGGCTCGGCCAGCAGGCGCAGGGTGACCGTGGCGCCGGACCCGGCGTACTTGATCGCGTTGTCCAGCACCACATCCAGCACCTGGGCCAGCTCCTCGGCCGGGAACGCGGCCAGCACCGGGGTGGCCGGGGCAGCACCGACCCGCAGGGTGATCCCGGCGGCATCGGCCGCGGCCGACCAGGCATCCCTGCGGTCGGCCAGCACCAGCAGCGGCTCGCAGTCGGCCGCGGGCTCCTCCGGGGTCGCGGGGGCGCGCAGCTCAGCGGCCCGGTTCTCCGCGCTGGCCAGGGTGAGCAGCCCGTCCAGCAACGACTCCAGCCGGTCCACCTCGCCGAGCACCGACTGGTAGGAGCGTTGCGCGGGCTCGGCCACCGAGGGGCCGAGCGCGTCCACCCGCAGCCGCAGCGCGGTCATCGGGTTGCGCAGCTGGTGGGAGGCCTCGGCGACCAGGCGGCGCTGCCGTTCGGCGGCGTCGGAGACCGCGTCGGACATCTGGTTGAAGGCCGCGGCCACCGTGCGCAGCTCACTGGGCCCGTGCACCGCGACCTGGGCGTGCGGCTCCCCGGAGGCGACCGCGCGCACCCCGCGTTCCAGCTCCCGCAACGGCCGCAGCACCCAGCGGGAGACCCCCAGCGCCAGTGCGGCGCAGGCGATCGCGGCGGCCAGCGCGCCCAGCAGCACCACCACCCAGCGGCGCGCGATGTCCCCGGCCGCCGCGGTCACCGAGGCGCGCAGCACCACCGCGCCGGTGACCCGGATGCCGGTGCCGACCGGCCGGGCCAGCAGCACCGGCTCCGCCGACCACGGCGTCAACGAGTCCACTGTGGACGCTCGCTCGTTGCGCAGCGCGCCGTCGACCAGGCGAACCACCGCCGGGTCGGCCGGGCGCAGGTCGCCGGTGGCCACCAGGGACTGCCGCCGGGTGTCCACCACCAGCACCGCCTCGCCGTAGAGCTCGCCGTAGCGGCGGACCTCCGCGGTCAGCGTGCCCAGGTCGGCGGTGGCGTTGGCGGTGTCGGCCAGCGCGGCGAAGCGGTCCAGGTCCGCGGTGCGGGAGAGCAGCAGCTGCTGGGTGCGCTCGGCCGCGGTGCTCATCAGCAGCGGCCAGGCGAAGGCGGCCACCGCGAGCACCGCGAAGGCCAGCAGCGCCGCCAGCAGCCGCCCGCGCACTACAGCTCCAGCCGGTAGCCGAAGCCGCGGATGGTGCTGATCAGGTTGGGGCGGCCCAGCTTCGCCCGCAGCTGCGCGATGTGCACGTCCAGCGACCGGGAGATCGCCAGGTAGGCGTCACCCCACAGCTCGTCCATCAGCTGCTGGCGGCTCACCGCCGCGCCCGCGCGCCGGGCCAGCGCGGCCAGCAGGTCGAACTCCTTGGCGGTCAACGAGACCAGCTCGCCGCCCACCTCGACCCGGCGGCCGGCCAGGTCGATGCGCACGTCGCCGGCGGTGATCTCCCCGGGCGGATCGGCCGCGCCGGCGCGGTGCGCGGCACGGCGGGTGACCACGTCCATCCGGGCCAGCAGCTCGGCCAGCCGGACCGGTTTGACCAGGTAGTCGTCGGCCCCCAGGCGCAGCCCGCGCACGACGGAGCGTTCGTCGCCGCGGGCGGTCAGCACCATCACCGGCACCGAGGAGACCCGGCGCAGCTTGTGCAGCACCTCCAGGCCGTCGCCGTCGGGCAGGCCCAGGTCCAGCAGCACCAGGTCCGCCTCGCGGTGGCCGGTGAGGGCGTCCGCGCCGTGCCGGACCCGGCGCGGCTGGTGGCCGTGCGCGGTGAGGACTTCGACGAGGGCCTCGGCGACCCCGTCGTCGTCCTCCACCAGCAGCACCTTCATGTGTGGCAGCCTATTTGGGCTGGCCGACCTCGTACTCACCGGAGTCGTTGGTCACCTTCACCGGCACCTGCCGCTGCTTGCCGTCGATGCTGGCCGTGCAGGTGAAGGTGTTGCCCGCCTTGATCGCGGGCTGGTTCGGGCAGGTCACCCCGGTGACCTTGGCGATGCCGAAGTTCTCGGTCAGCACCTTCTGCACGCCCTGCTGCACCGCCTTGGTGTCGAGCACCTTGCTGGTGAACACGCCCAGCACGGCCAGCACGCCGAAGACCACGCCGATCAGCACCAGGCCGATGATCCCGTACAGCAGCGGCTTCTTCATGCCGCCATCGGACTTCTTCGGCTGCTGTGGCGGCCCGCCGTAGGGCGCGGAGCCGTACGGCGCGCCGCCGGGACCACCGGGGCCCTGCGGCTGCGGGTAGCCGGGCGGCGGGGTGGGCGCGCCCTGCTGCGGATAGCCCGGCTGCGGGGCGGGCTGGCCGCCCCACTGCGGCTGCTGGGGCTGCTGGTACGGGTTCGGCTGCTGCGGCTGGCCCCACTGCGGCTGCTGCGGCTGGTACGGGTTGTTCATCTCTGACCTCGGTTCTACAGCGCGGCGAGCCGGTTGAAGAAATCCTTGCGGGCGTTCACATCGGGCAGATCGGTGCGGTCCAGCGGCGAGGGCTCCGGCGGGAAGTCCTTCGCGGTGGCCTTGCCGAGGATCTCGTAGCCCACCTGGATCTCGATCTTCGGGCCGCCCTTGTCCACGATCCCGTTGATCTCGATCTTCTTCAGCAGGCCCTGCGGGTCCAGCACCACCGTGGTGCGCAGGAAGGACTCCAGCATCGGCGGCGTCATCTGCTTCTTGTAGTCCTCCGGGAAGCTCAGCACCCGAGCGTCCACAAAGGACTTCAGGGTGACCCCGGTGAGCAGCTCCGCGCTGCCGTCGGCCTGCTGCCGGTACTCCTTGACCAGCCCAGCGGGCGAGGACTTCTGCGTGGCCTTCATCGCGTCCTGCATGGCGCACACCGTCTGCACGCCGGTCAGCAGGCACACGTTGAAGCCGTCCTTGGGCGTGAAGGTCGGGAACCGCACCCACGGCGTGGTGGCCAGCGACCGGAACCGCTCACCCAGCAGCAGGTAGTCCCACTCCGAGCCGCTCGGGTGGTACTGGTCCAGGTTGTCCTTCATCTCCTTGCTGGTGCGGGACTTGGTGAAGATCGCGGGCGGCTCCGGCTTGCCCTTGTCCGCCGCCTGGTAGCGGAAGATGTCGATCTCCTTGTCCGTCTTCTTCTCGTTGAACCGCCCGTGCCAGTACACAGTGGACTTCTCGTCCCTCGGCTTGACCAGCTCCTGGTCCAGCTTCTTGAACGCGCCGTCGAACTGACTGGCCATGTAGGCGCTCACCGCCTGCTGGTCGGCCAGCGCGAGACCGGGGGAGGCGCTGCTGCACCCGGACGCGGTCACCGCCAGCACCAGGGCACAGGCCACGCCGGTGGCCCGCCCGCTTCGCCGGTTCATCCTCATGCTCCCGAGTCCGCCTGCTTGTAGAGGTTGTGCGCCACCTGGCCGAGCACCGCGCCGGAAAGCGTCCTGGCGTTGCCCACCGAGGACACCGACACCACGATCCCCGCGCCACGCCCCGGGTCGAACCGGGTGAACCACGGCCCGCCCGAACAGCCCGGCGTCATCACGCAGTTGATGGTGTAGTCGCCGAAGGGCCCCTTGACCCAGTTCGGCGAGGAGCAGTACCGCATCACCTTGCCGTCGAAGGGCGGCGCGGTCGGGTAGCCGATCGCGGTCAACCCCTCGGCCATCACGCCGAAGGCCATGCCCTGCGCGCCCAGCGCGTCCTGGATCTTCTGCCCGTTCAGCGGCCGCATCCGCAGGAAGGCGATGTCGTAGGCCCAGCCCTCGCCGGAGGTGCCCCGGTCGGTGCTCTCCGCCTTGGTCATGAACTCGCGGGTGGTGTAGATCGACTCCGCCGCCCACTTGCCGTGCGGGGCCTGACCGGCCCGGTCGCCCGGCACGAACATCACGTTGTCGGCCCACATCTTCTCGCCCTGGGTCTCCCAGATGCAGTGGCCCGCGGTGGCCACCAGGCTCTTCGACGGCGAGCTGACCACCGACGCGGAGCACACATACGGCTTTCCGCCGAAGGTGTAGTAGAGCCGCCCGACCGTGGTCTCGCTCAGCCCGGCCCGCGACCACGCGTCACCGCGCGGATTGGTTCCGTTGGAGTCCGGTTTCACCTGACCGATGACCCCGTCGCTGGGCTGGATCACCACCTGGGCGCCCGGGTTCTCCTTCGGCACATCGCTGCCGCCCTCGCTGGGCCCCGGCTGCTTGGGCCGGGCGTCCTTGAGCCGGTCGCTGTTCCAGTAGTCGTTGACCTGCTGCGGGGTCGAGGAGAAGGTCTTGCGCAGCTCCGAGGTCGGGCCGCCCTTGATCTCATCCGCGATGTTGCGGGTGGAGGGCCCAGCCTTCGGCTGCCCAGGTGAGACCTGGACGCAGGCGGTGAGCGCGGCGGCGGTGCACAACACCGCCACGACGGCACTCAGATGTCGCATCGTCAATACCCCAGATGGCCGTGAAACGCGGATACCGCGGGCAGATTAGCCCGATCGGAGCCACCGCACCCGGGGAAGTGGCGAAAAGCCCGCCGGGTGGGCGACAGACGCCACCCGGCGGGCTCGGCCTCGTCCCGTTGATCAGCGGAAAGAGCCCTCTTCCAGCCGCGAGGACTTCGAGGTCTCCCGCATGCTGCCGTAGACGACCAGCGAGACCAGCACGCAGCCGGCCACGTAGTAGAAGTACACCGACTCCATCCCGGCCTGCTTGAGCCAGAGCGCCACGAACTCCGAGGACCCGCCGAAGATGGCCACGGTCAGCGCGTACGGCAGGCCAACGCCCAGGGCGCGGATGTTGGTCGGGAACAGCTCGGCCTTCACGATCGCGTTGATCGAGGTGTAGCCGGTGACGATGACCAGCCCGGCCAGCATCAGGAAGAACGCGCCCACCGGCGAGTTCGTGCCGGCCAGCGCGGTCAGCAGCGGGACCGTGCCCAGGGTGCCGCAGACGCCGAAGAACAGCAGCAGCGGCCGCCGCCCGATCCGGTCGGAGAGCTTGCCGGCCAGCGGCTGGATCACCACGAAGACGACCAGGGCCAGGAAGTTGATCCAGGCCGCGTTCTGCTTGCTGATCCCGCTGGTGTTGACCATGAACTTCTGGAGGTAGGTGGTGTAGGTGTAGAAGGCCACCGTGCCGCCCAGGGTCAGGCCCACCACCAGCAGGCACTCCTTGGGGTGCTGGAGCAGGGCGCGCAGGGTGCCGCGCTGCGGGGCCTTGCCGTCCTCGGACTGCGCGACCTTCTTGAAGCTCTCCGACTCGTCCATGCTGCGCCGCAGCCACATCACCACGACCGCGCCCGCCGCGCCGATGACGAAGGCGATCCGCCAGCCCCAGGAGTGCATCTGCTCGTCGGTGAGCACCTGCTGCAACACGATCTGCACGCCCAGCGCGAGCAGCTGGCCCGCGGTCAGCGTGACGTACTGGAAGCTGGAGTAGAAGCCGCGCTTGCCGGGCGAGGCCACCTCGGAGAGGTAGGTCGCCGAGGTCGCGTACTCACCGCCCACCGACAGGCCCTGCAACAGCCGCGCGGCCACCAGCAGCGCGGGCGCGGCCAGGCCGATCGTGGTGTAGGACGGGGTGATCGCGATGATCAGCGAGCCCACGGCCATCAGCGTCACCGACAGGGTCAGTGCGGCCCGGCGGCCGTACCGGTCGGCGTAGCGGCCCAGCATCCAGCCGCCCAGCGGGCGCATCAGGAAGCCGACCGCGAACACCGCCGCGGTGTTCAGCAGCTCGGCGGTGGGATCGTTCTTCGGGAAGAACGAGCTGGCGAAGTAGATGCTGAACGCCGTGTAGGCGTACCAGTCGTACCACTCGATCAGGTTGCCGATGGAGCCGCGCAGCACGTTGGCCACGACCCGCCGCTCACCCTGCTTGCCCCCGTCGCGGGGCGCGTCCTCGCTGACGCCTACCGACATGTGAGTCCTCCTTGAGACCCCTGTCACGGTGGGTGGCGGCACCGTGATCGGCAAGCGGAGGCTGGCAGAACTTACCTCTCCTTGAGGTAACCCGTTGGCGAACACCCGGCGCGCGCCCGGGATACTCGAACCACCGGCCCGACGACGACTTTGAGGTGAGCAGCGACGTGTGTGGAGTGCTGGGACTGATCTGCGCCACTCCCGCGGCGGCGGCGAACGCGCGCGGCGCGGTCGCGGCGGCCATGCGCTGCCAGCGGCACCGCGGTCCCGACGAGCACGACACCTGGCAGGGCGCCGAGGTCGTCTACGGCTTCAACCGCCTGGCCTTCATCGACCTGGAGCACTCGCACCAGCCGCTGGTCTGGGGCCCGCCGGAGAACCCGGCCCGGTACACGCTGAACTTCAACGGCGAGATCTACAACTACCGCGAGCTGCGCCAGGAGCTGACCGCCCGCTTCGGCACCCGCTTCAACACCCAGGGTGACGGCGAGTCCATCGTGGCCGGTTACCACCACCTCGGCCCGGCCATCCTGCCCAAGCTGCGCGGCATGTTCGCCTTCATGATCTGGGACAACCAGGAACGGATCGTCTTCGGCGCGCGCGACCAGTTCGGCATCAAACCGCTCTACTACTCCGCGGGCCCCGGCGGCATCGCCTTCGCCAGCGAGAAGAAGAGCCTGCTGGAGCTCTCCGGCGTGCTCGGCGTGGCCGAGGAGCTCGACCGCACCGCGCTCCAGCACTACCTGGTGCTGCAGTACGTGCCCGAACCCGAGTCGCTGCACGCGGGCATCCGGCGGATCGAGTCCGGCACCGCCTTCCGGGTCCGGCCCGGCGGGCAGCTGGAGACCGCCCGCTACTTCAACCCGGCCTTCACCGCCCAGCCGGTGCGCGGCGAGGCCGAGGCCGAGGCGCTGTACCAGCGGATCGCCGACGTCATGCGCGACTCGGTGGGCAAGCACATGATCTCCGACCCCGAGGTCACCGTCGGCGCCTTCCTCTCCGGCGGCATCGACTCCACCGCCACCGCCACCCTGGCCAAACAGTTCAACCCCAACCTGATCGCCTTCACCGCCGGGTTCGAGCGGGAGGGCTACTCCGAGGTCGACGTGGCCGCCGAGACCGCGGCCGCGATCGGGGTCAAGCACGTGGTCCGCACCGTCTCGGCCAGGGAGATGATGCAGGCGATGCCGCTGATCATCTGGTACCTGGACGACCCGGTGGCCGACCCGGCGCTGGTGCCGCTGTGGTTCATCGCCCGCGAGGCCCGCAAACACGTCAAGGCGGTGCTCTCCGGCGAGGGCGCGGACGAGCTCTTCGGCGGCTACACCGTCTACGGCGAACCGCTGTCGCTGGCCCCGTTCGAGAAGATGCCCGGCGGCGTGCGCAAGGTGCTGGGCAAGGTCTCCACCAAGATCCCCGAGGGCGTGCGCGGCAAGGACCTGCTCCGCCGCGGCTCGCTCACCCTGGAGGAGCGCTACTACGGCAACGCGCGCAACTTCCGGGACGCCCAGCTGCGCGCGGTGCTGCGGCACTACGACGAGCGGATCGGCTTCCAGGACGTCACCGCGCCCTGGTACGAGATCTCCCGCGGCTGGGACCCGGTGGCCCGGATGCAGCACATCGACCTCTACACCTGGCTGCGCGGCGACATCCTGACCAAGGCCGACAAGGTCACCATGGCCAACTCCCTGGAACTGCGGGTGCCGTTCCTGGACATGGAGGTCTTCAAGGTCGCCTCCAGCATCCCGCTGGACCAGAAGCTGGCGGGCGGCACCACCAAGTACGCGCTGCGCCAGGCCCTCGCCAAGATCATCCCGCCGCACGTGCTCAACCGGCGCAAGCTCGGCTTCCCGGTGCCGATCCGGCACTGGCTCAAGGACGAGATGCACGACTGGGCCTGGGGCATCATCGCCGACTCCAAGACCGAGGACCTGCTCGACAAGAAGGCGGTGTTCCAGCTGCTCGCCGAGCACAAGGCCGGGCAGCAGGACCGCAGCCGCCAGCTCTGGGCGGTGCTGATGTTCATGATCTGGCACGGCATCTTCATCGAACACCGGATCAAGGTCGAGGTGCCGGAATCGGTCTACCCGGTCCGGCTCTGACCGGCCGACCGGGTGGTCCAGACCAACTACCTACTTAAGTCACTTCCATCACACCACCCGACTGTGGCGAAATGGGTCGCGCAGTCGAGCTGAACCTGCCGCCACCGCCGCCCGGAAGTGGTTTTCAGGGCCACCCCTGCGCTTTGCCCTTCCGTGGTGCCGGTGAAGTCCTGCTGCGAATTCGCGGGTCCCTGCCCGCGCATTTCCCTGTGCAGCGAGGAGTGTGTGATGAAACGTCGTCTGCTCGGAATGCTGGTCGCGCTGATGGCCGCGGCCGGGTTCGCCGCCGTGGTGCCGGCCGCCGCGGCGCCCACCGCGTTCATGATCAGCGAAGCCCAGTTCAACCAGATGTTCCCCGGCCGCAACGGCTTCTACAGCTACGCCGGCCTGCGCAACGCCGCCCAAACGTTTGGGGCCTTCGCCAACCAGGGCAGCGCCACCGTGCAGAAGCAGGAGCTGGCCGCCTTCCTGGCCAACGTCAGCCACGAGACCGGCGGCCTGCGCCACGTGGTGGAGCAGAACACCGCCAACTACCCGCACTACTGCGACCGGAGCCAGCCCTACGGCTGTCCCGCCGGGCAGGCCGCCTACTACGGCCGCGGCCCGATCCAGCTGAGCTGGAACTTCAACTACAAGGCCGCCGGCGACTACCTCCGGGTCAACCTGCTGGGCAACCCCTGGCTGGTGCAGAACGACGCGACCATCTCCTGGCGCACCGCGATCTGGTACTGGATGACCCAGAACGGCCCCGGCTCGATGACCCCGCACAACGCGATGGTGAACAGCCGCGGCTTCGGCGAGACCATCCGCAGCATCAACGGCTCGCTGGAATGCAATGGCAAGAATCCGGGACAGGTGCAGAGCCGGGTCAGCAACTACCAGCGTTTCACCGGGATCATCGGTGTCGCGCCGGGCGGGAACTTGTACTGCTGAGGTAATTCATTGCTCCATTCGGGGGTGCGGCCGGAATAGGTCGCACCCCCGTTTTCCCGGTTCCGCGTGACCCCTTCCGCCGGGCACCGGGGTGCGAGGCGGCGAGGGGCCTGCCAGATCTGCCGGTTGCGCGTCTTCGATGCCTTTTCCAGCAGGTCCGGGGCGACCGACTAGCCTGACGCCGTCCGCATCCCGCGAGTCATGGAGGACCAACGGTGTCAAGGTCGGTACTGGTCACTGGCGGCAACCGAGGCATCGGCCTGGCGATCGCCCGTGCCTTCGCCGAGCAGGGTGACAAGGTCGCCATCACCCACCGCGGCTCCGGCGCGCCCGAGGGCCTGTTCGGGGTCCAGTGCGACGTCACCGACGCCGAGGCGGTCAACCGCGCCTTCGGCGAGGTCGAGGCCCAGCACGGCCCGGTCGAGGTCCTCGTCTCCAACGCCGGGATCATCGACGACGTGCTGCTGCTGCGCATGTCCGAGGACTCCTTCACCAAGGTCCTGGACGCCAACCTCACCGGCGCCTACCGGGTGGCCAAGCGGGCCGCCTCGGGCATGCTGAAGAAGCGCTGGGGCCGCATGATCTTCATCTCCTCGGTGGTCGGCCTCTCCGGCCAGGCCGGGCAGGTCAACTACGCGGCGAGCAAGGCGGGCCTGGTCGGCGTGGCCCGCTCCATCGCCCGGGAGCTGGGCTCCCGCAACATCACCGCCAACGTGGTCTCGCCCGGCTTCATCGAGACCGACATGACCGCCCACCTGGCCGACTCGCTCAAGGAGCAGATGGCCGTGGTCCCGGCCCGCCGCGCGGGCAAGGCCGAGGAGGTCGCCGCCGCGGTCACCTGGCTCGCCTCCGACGGCGCGGCCTACGTCAACGGCGCAGTTCTGCCGGTCGACGGGGGCATGGGTATGGGTCACTGACCTGTTCTGCCAGGCTAGGGCCGTCGTCATCAACTTCAGTTCGACTCGGAGGAAGAGCACGTGACCGGACTGCTCGAAGGCAAGCGGGTGCTGATCACCGGAGTGATCACCGAGGCGTCCATCGCCTTCCACGCCGCAAGGATCGCGCAGGAGCAGGGGGCCGAGGTCGTGCTCACCGGCTTCGGGCGCCTCCGGCTGGTGGAGCGCATCGCGCAGCGGCTGCCCAAGCCCGCGCCGGTGATCGAACTGGACGTCACCAACCAGGAACACCTGGACGGCCTGGCCGACAAGATCCGCGAGCACGTGCCCGCGCTGGACGGCGTGCTGCACTCCATCGGCTACGCCCCGCCGTCCTGCCTCGGCGAGAACTACATGGACGTGCCGTGGGAGGACGTCTCGGTCGCCGTGCACACCTCGGCGTACTCGATGAAGGCGCTGGCCAAGGCGGTGCTGCCGCTGATGGGCGAGGGCGGCTCGATCGTCGGCATGGACTTCGACGCCCGCGTCGCGTGGAGCAGCTACAACTGGATGGGCTTCGCCAAGGCCGCGCTGGAGAACTGCACCAAGTACCTGGCCAGGGAGCTCGGCAAGCAGGGCATCCGGGTCAACCTGGTCGCCGCAGGCCCCTTGGAGACGATGGCCGCGCGGTCCATCCCCGGCTTCAGCGACTTCAACAACCTGTGGACCGAGCGCGCCCCGCTGGGCTGGGACACCTCGGACCGCACCCCGGCCGCCAAGGCCATCTGCGCGCTGCTGTCCGACTGGTTCCCGGCCACCACCGGCTCCATGGTGATGGTCGACGGCGGCATGCACGCCGTCGGTGACTGACTGACAACTGCCTGACAATCCCTGCCCCCGTCCGGTGCGCGAAACCGGGCGGGGGCAGGATTGTGCGGTGAGCTTCGACGCGTTGCTGTTCCTGTCCTTCGGCGGGCCGGAAGGACCCGAGGACGTCCGGCCGTTCCTGGAGAACGTCACCAGGGGACGCGGGGTCCCGCCCGAACGCCTGGACGAGGTCGCCCAGCACTACCTGCACTTCGGCGGCGTCTCGCCGATCAACCGGCTGAACCTGGCCATCATCGACGCGGTCCGCGCCGAACTGGCCCGGCACGGCCTGGACCTGCCGGTCTACTTCGGCAACCGCAACTGGCACCCGATGGCGGAGGACACCGCCGCCAAGATGGTCGCCGACGGCATCCGCTCGGCGCTGGTGTTCCCGACCAGCGCCTACGGTGGCTACTCGGCCTGCAGGCAGTACGACGAGGACATCCTGCGCACCCGCTCCGCCGTGGACGACGCGCTGGACCTGGTCAAACTCCGCCAGTTCTTCGACCACCCGCTGTTCATCGCGGCCTTCGCCGACGCCGTCCGCGCCGCCACCGCCGAACTGCCCGCCGAGCACCGCGAGCAGGCCCGCCTGGTCTTCACCGCGCACTCGGTGCCCAGCTCCGCCGACCAGGCCGCCGGTCCGCCGGAGGAAGGCGGCCAGCGCTACTCCCGGCAGGTCGCCGAGGCCGCCCGGCTGGTCGCCGCCGCGGTCGGCGTGACCGAGTACGACGTGGTCTGGCAGTCCCGCTCCGGCCCGCCCCAGGTGCCCTGGCTGGAGCCGGACATCGTCGACCACCTCGACACCCTGCACGAGCAGGACGTGCCCGCGGTCGTGGTGTGCCCGGTCGGTTTCGTCAGCGACCACCTGGAGGTCATCTGGGACCTCGACGCCGAGGCCAAGGACCGCGCCGCCGAGCTCGGCATGGCCTTCGCCCGCGCCGCCACCCCCGGCCCGGACCCGCGCTTCGCCGAACTCGTCGTGGAGCTCATCCGCGAGCACACCGACGGCGTCCCCGCGCGCAAGCTCTCGGACTTCCCGGCCGCGGGCTGCACCCGCAACGGAGCGCCCTGCGCGCCGCTGTGCTGCGAACCCCCGGCCCGCCGCCGCCCGGCCTGACCCTTGGCTAGTGCCGTCCCGCCTGGTCGCTGAACAGGCGGACGGCCTCGGCCACCGCGGCATAGCGGGCCGCGCGGACCGCGTCGGAGAGCGGGCGCAGCGCGGCCACCCTGGCCCTGGCGGCGGAGGCGGACACCGTGCCGCCGTCCGGGTCGCCCATCGCGGCCCGCACGATCGCGGCCACCTCCGCGGCCCGTTCCAGCACCCGCAGCGACCGGCCCGGCATGCCCTGCGGCCACGGGGTGCGGGGACGAGCGCGCAGGGCCGCGTCGATTTCGGTGCGCACACCGGGACGGTGCCGGGCCACATCGAGGGAGACCAGGGTGGCCGCGGCGCCGCGGACCGCCTCGGCCATCCGGTGCTCGGCCTCGCCGATCGGCACGTACTCCAGGTTCGGCGGCGCGGGCAGGGCGTACACCGACCAGCGCAGCACCCCCTCGGCCACCTCTTCCGGCACCAGGCCCATGGCGGCCGAGGGCAGCACCACCGCCTCCTCGGCGCGCAACGCGGCCACCTGGAACGGGCCAGGCCCGCCGAGTCCGCGCACGTCGCCGGGGGCGGGCAGGACCAGCGCGCCGGCGCGGGCCCCGGCCCGGCGCAGGCAGGCCAGCAGCAGGGCGGGGCCCACCGGGCGGTCGTCGGGCAACGGCAGGTCGAACCGTTCGGCGGCGTGTTCGTCCCCCGCGGTGACCTCCTGGAGCTCACCCCACGCCTGGAGGGCGTCGAGCACGTCATCGGAGGCCGCGGAACCGTTCAGCCACGCGGAGGTCCACACCGCCATGGTCGCGCTGGCACAAGGCACCGGACGAGGTTACTAGGGTGTGCCTCGTGCCCACCTTCTCTGGTGATCCCTACGGACGTGATGTGCTCGCCGGCGGCCCCAAGCGGCGCGCCGTGCCCGAGGTGCCGGCCGAGCCGGACCTGGTCGTGGAGGACCCGGCCAGCGGTTTCTGCGGCGCGGTGCTGCGCGTCGACGGCGGCAACGTGGTCCTGGAAGACCGGCACGGCAGGCAGCGGCTGTTCCCGCTGCGCCCGGCCGCCTTCCTGCTCGACGGGCAGCCGGTGACGCTGGTCAAACCCGCGGCCAAGCCCGCCGGACCCGGCACCTCGGCCTCCGGTTCGGTGCGGGTCGACGGGCTGCGCGCCAAGACCGCGGCCGCCAGCCGGATCTGGGTGGAGGGCATTCACGACGCCGAGCTGGTGGAACGGGTCTGGGGCCACGACCTGCGGGTGGCGGGCGTGGTGGTGGAGCCGCTGGACGGCATCGACGCGCTGGCCGAGCGGATCGCGGAGTTCCAGCCCGGTCCGCGCAGGCGGCTCGGCGTGCTGGTGGACCACCTGGTCGAGGGCAGCAAGGAGTCCCGGATCGTCGCCGCCGCCGCGCACCCCGACGTGCTGGTCACCGGCCACCCGTACGTGGACATCTGGCAGGCGGTCAAACCCGCCTCGGCAGGCATCCGGCAGTGGCCGGTGGTGCCGCGCGGCCAGGACTGGAAGACCGGCGTGTGCGATGAGCTGGGCTGGGGCGAGCCACCGGCGGGCTGGCGGCGGGTGCTCTCCGGGGTGCGCGGGTTCCGGGACCTGGAGACGCCGTTGGTCGGAGCGGTGGAACGGCTCATCGACTTCGTCACTGTCGGTCCACAGGACTGAACCCGGATCGGGTGATACCCATCGCCCGGTAGATCACACGTAGGTCACGGCGGCTGGTCACGGTCGGCAACGGCATCGGCACTCTGACACGATGGGCGTCATGGCGGCCCTGGTCTGGTTGGTAGCCGGAGTCCTGTTGCTGGCAGCGGAAATGCTCTCCGGTGACTTCGTGCTGCTCATGATCGGCGCGGCGGCCCTGGCCGCGGCGGGCTCGGCCGCGGTGATCGACGTGCTGTGGATCGACGTGGCCGTGTTCGCGGTGACCTCGGTGGTGCTGCTGGCCGCGGTGCGGCCCTCGCTGCGCCGCCGGATGCTGGCCGGGGACCACGTCAAGACCAACGTCGAGGCGCTGGTCGGCGGCAAGGCCATAGTACTGTCCACTGTGGACGCTCACAGTGGTCAGGTGAAGATCGGTGGCGAGATCTGGTCGGCCCGCGCCTACGACGAGACGCAGGTGATCGAGGCCGGACGGGCCGTCACCGTCATGGATATCGCTGGAGCGACCGCGGTCGTGTGGGCGGAAGGCTGAGGCGTTGGAGGCTGGGTTGGGCGCGGTCATTGTCGTCGCCGTCATAGTCCTGCTGGTGCTGGTGGCTGTCGTCAAGGCAGTGCTGGTCATCCCGCAGGCTCAGGCGGCGGTCATCGAGCGGCTGGGCCGCTTCCGCACGGTCGCGGCCCCAGGGCTGAACGTGCTGGTCCCGTTCCTGGACCGGGTGCGGGCCCGGATCGACCTGCGCGAGCAGGTGGTCTCCTTCCCGCCGCAGCCGGTGATCACCGAGGACAACCTCACGGTGTCCATCGACACGGTGGTCTACTTCCAGGTCACCGACCCGCGGGCGGCGGTCTACGAGATCTCCAACTACATCATCGGCGTCGAGCAGCTCACCACCACCACCCTGCGCAACGTGGTCGGCGGCATGAGCCTGGAGCAGACGCTGACCTCGCGTGACTCGATCAACGGCCAGCTGCGCGGCGTGCTCGACGAGGCCACCGGCCGCTGGGGCATCCGGGTCGCCAGGGTCGAGCTCAAGGCGATCGACCCGCCGCCCTCCATCCAGGACTCGATGGAGAAGCAGATGCGCGCCGACCGGGAGAAGCGCGCCATGATCCTCACCGCGGAAGGTCAGCGGGAGTCCTCGATCAAGACCGCGGAGGGCCAGAAGCAGGCCCAGATCCTGGCCGCCGAGGGCGGCAAGCAGGCCGCGATCCTCTCCGCCGAGGGCGAGCGGCAGAGCCGCATCCTCAAGGCCCAGGGTGAGCGGGCCGCGCGCTACCTGCAGGCCCAGGGCCAGGCCAAGGCGATCGAGAAGGTCTTCGCCGCGGTCAAGGCGGGCAGGCCCACGCCGGAACTGCTGGCCTACCAGTACCTGCAGACGCTGCCGCAGATGGCGCAGGGCGACTCCAACACGGTGTGGATGGTGCCCAGCCAGTTCGGCGACGCGCTGCAGGGCTTCGCGAAGATGTTCGGCAGCAAGGGCGAGGACGGCGTCTTCCGCTACGAGGCCCCGCCGGCGGACACCGAGTCCAAGCCGGAGGAGGACGACGAGTCGATCGCGTCCTGGTTCGACACCGCGCCCGACCCGGAGATCGCCCGCGCGGTCAAGGAGGCCACCGCGGTCGCGCAGAAGGACGTGCCCCCGCCCGGCCGCTCCTCGGTCCCGCCGCCGGTGCTGGCCCCGGTCGCCGAACCCGAGCCCGCACCTGCGCCGGAACCCCCGGCCGCCCCCGCCGCGCCTGCCGCACCGGCACCGGCACCGGCTCAGCCGGGTGACTCGACCGAGCTGTCCGACGGCGAGACCAAGTAACGCCGAGAATTTCCCGCCGAACGCCGCTCCCGCGAAACCGGGGGCGGCGTTCGGCGTTTTCACTCACCGTGGGTATGCATTCATCGCAATACCGCTAACTGTTTCCGACAAAAGTCGGGTACCGCCCACGGCCACCCCCGTTCGAGACTCACCGTGACACTGATCGCAACCCTGCGCGATCAGCCTGATCGGGAGGTCTGCGTGAAACTCCGACTCGTTCTCGGCTCGGTGACGGCCACCGCCGCACTGGTCGTCAGCGGCATCGCCGGCACCGCGACCGCGGCCGCGCCCACCGCGCCACCGACCATTCCCACCGCGAGCATCCAGGCGCACCTCACCGAGCTGGGCAAGATCGCCGCGGCCAACGGCGGCAACCGGGCGCACGGCCGCCCCGGCTACAAGGCTTCGGTGGACTACATCAAGGCCAAGCTGGACGCCGCCGGCTACCGCACCACCATCCACACCTTCACCCAGAGCGGCGCCACCGGCTACAACCTGATCGCCGACTGGCCCGGCGGCGATGAGAACAACACCATCATGTTCGGCGGCCACCTGGACAGCGTCAGCGCGGGCGCCGGCATCAACGACAACGGCACCGGCTCGGCCGGCCTGCTGGAGGTCGCGCTGACCGCGGCCAGGCAGCAGCTCAAGACCACCAAGCACCTGCGCTTCGGCTGGTGGGGCGCGGAGGAGCTGGGCCTGATCGGCTCCACCCGGTGGGTGGCCAGCCTGTCCGCGGCGCAGAAGGCCCAGATCAAGGCCTACCTGAACTTCGACATGATCGGCTCGCCCAACCCCGGCTACTTCGTCTACAGCAGCGCCGGCCAGCCCACCGGCTCGGCGGCGCTGACCACCCTGCTGGAGAACTACTTCCGCGGCGCCGGTGTGCAGACCGAGCAGACCAGCGTCGGCGGCCGCTCCGACCACGCCGCCTTCGCCAGGGCGGGCATCGCCACCGGCGGCACCTTCACCGGCGCCGAGGGCCGCAAGACCGCGGCGCAGGCGCAGAAGTGGGGCGGCACCGCCGGTCAGGCGTTCGACCCCTGCTACCACCGCTCCTGCGACGGGGTGAACAACGTCAACGCCACCGCGCTGACCCGCAACACCAACGCGATCGCGCACGCGGTGTGGAGCCTGACCGCGCCGGCCGCGCTGCGTTCGGCCGCCTAGCCGCAGCACGCTGGACCACCTGGTCGTATCCGTTGCGCTGAACGGGGTCAGCCCGCGCGCCGGTCTCGGTGCGTGCGGTTTCATCTGTTCGTGGCGGGCCGGGCAGGGGACGAGTTCCACGATGTCGCTGCTTTGCGCGGCGCACTGCACGGTTCGCTGTCCCCGCCCAGCCACCACGACGACACCGCGCACTGGCAACGGCTGCACCAGGTGGTCCAGTCCCTGCACGACCTCGTCTCCGACGGCCGCGCCCAGGAGGCCGTGCAGTTCGCCGAACAGGTCGTCGACGTGCTCGCCGGGGCCGCGCACCAGGTCACCGGCCAGTGGGACGAGCTGGCCGACCTGGCCCAGCGGGCGCTGGCCGCGCACGCCACCGCCTGCCGCCTGGTCCGCCCCGACCCCTACCGGCTGGCCGGTTGGCTGATCCGGCTCCAGCTCACCCACCCCGACGGCCCCGAGGTCCGGCTCGCCGAGTACACCGAGGCGCTGGGCAGCGCCGGGCTCGCCTACTACCGGCAGGGCGCGGAGTCCGCCTGCCGCGGCCTGCCCACCATCCGCTTCGGCCAGCCCGGCCGCTACGACCGGCACCGCGCCGCGGTCACCAAGCTGGTCGAGGAGCTGGCCGCGCACACCGGCGACTCCGACCTCACCGTGCAGATCCTGGCCACCGACCTGTCCACCGCCTGGCAGTACCTGCGCATCGCCTCCGTGCTGGAGGAAGCCGGCCGCAGCGAACAGGCCCTGGCCTGGGTGGAACGCGGCCTGGTCGCGGCCAAGGGCACCGGCGCGGTGCCCAGGCTGGTCGACCTCGCGGTGGACCAGTGCGTCCGGCTGGGCAGGCTGGACCGCGCGGTCGAGCTGCGCCGCACCGCCTTCCGCGCCCGCCCCGGCCTGGACGCCTTCCTGCGGCTGCGCGCGGTCGCCGACCACGACAAGTCCTGGGAACGGGAACGCCAACGTGTGCTCAGATGGCTGCGCCAGCCCGGCGAGGACGAGCTGACCCGCAACACCGCCCTGGTGGAGATCCTGCTCTGGGAGGGCGACCGGGACGCCGCCCGCCGCGCCGCCGCCGAACGCGGCTGCGCCCCCGAGGTCCGCGCCAGAGTTGACCGTTTCGAGGACTAGACACATTCCGGGGTTTTCTTAGGATGTGCGGCATGCCGACGCCGTTACCCCGCCGAACGGTCCTATGCGGACTACTCGCCCTGGCCGGTTCCGCGGCCGCCTGCGGCGACGGCAAGCCCCCGCGCACCGGCGGCACCGGCACCGCCAAACCCGGCGCCGAGCTGGCCCGGCTGTCCGCACTGCCCTCGGTCGGCGGCGCGCTGGTGGAGACCGAGGGCAACGGCATCCTGCTCATCGTGCGGGCCAAGGACGGCGCGGTGCGCGCCTTCGACCCGCGCTGCCCGCACAAGGGCAACCTGATCAGCCCACCGGTCGGCGGCGTGATCGACTGCCCGACGCACGGCAGCGCCTTCGACGGCGAGACCGGCGAACTCCGCAAGGGGCCGGCCGAAGCGGGTCTCACCCAGATCCCGGTGAAGGTCGACGGGGAGCGGATCATCCTGATCTAGCCCGTGTTGCGAATGCGGACCACCTGTCCGGTCGCGGCGCACCATGTCCGGGGGATCCGTTGCCGAAGGCGCCTGACGCTCGCAGACCCAGCCGTGCGGCGGTCAACGCGCTGCGGACACTTCTGGAGCGACACAACCACATCGTTCAACCCTGCTGCACAGCGACCTCGACTGGCATCGGAGCACATCGGCACGGCCGAGGCGCAGTGGCTGGCGGCCTGCTTCGACGCGACTCAGTGGGCTCGCGAACCCGCCGCCGACGATCCACCGCCCAACACCAACATCGACGCACGTGACAGCTCTGGCGATGCCCCGGCCGACCGCGGAGTACGGTTTCGGCGCGCGGCTCGGACAACCGAGTACTCGTAGGTCGTCGAACCGGGAGCGCGTATCGGCGTTCGCGCTCAGGCCGGGCGACAGGATCTACTGGCTGAGCCGGTACGGGAACGAACGTGGCCGGAACATCTCGGCCGTCTGGGATTCCGAGGACACCCCCGGAGCCGTCTGCGTGCTCTTCGATGAGCTGATGCTGGGCGACACCTTCTGGCCGGAGGAGTCGTTCGTCCGGAAGGCGTCCACCAAGTCACGGTGATGGCGTGGCACCTCCCTCCGCCTGTCTTTGCGAGCCACTGGCCAGACCTGGCAATCCGGTGTCGGTGACTCGCCGTAGGCTTACCGCGTGCCCGATCCGTCCACCTACCGCCCAGCGCCAGGGACCATCCCGGACTCCTTCGGCGTGTACAAGTTCCGCGACGGCACCGGGCGGGTCATCTACGTCGGCAAGGCCAAGAGCCTGCGCAGCCGGCTCAACTCCTACTTCGCCGACCTCTCCGGCCTGCACCCGCGCACCCGGCAGATGGTCACCACCGCCGCCTCGGTGGAGTGGACCGTGGTGTCCTCCGAGGTGGAGGCGCTACAGCTGGAGTACTCCTGGATCAAGGAGTTCGACCCGCGGTTCAACGTCCGCTACCGCGATGACAAGTCCTACCCGATGCTCGCGGTCACCGTCGGCGAGGAGTTCCCGCGGCTGCACGTCTACCGCGGCCCGCGGCGCAAGGGCGTGCGCTACTTCGGCCCGTACTCCCACGCCTGGGCGCTGCGCGAGACCATCGACCTGCTGCTGCGGGTCTTCCCCGCGCGCACCTGCACCGGCGGGCTGTTCAAGCGGCACAGCCAGATCGGCCGCCCCTGCCTGCTCGGCTACATCGACAAGTGTTCCGCGCCCTGCGTCGGCAAGGTCAGCGCCGAGGAGCACCGGGACATCGTCGAGGACTTCTGCGACTTCTTCTCCGGCCGCACCGACACCATGATGCGCCGCCTGGAAAAGCAGATGCAGGCCGCGGCCGAGGAGCTGGAGTTCGAGAAGGCCGCCCGGCTGCGCGATGACCTGGACGCGTTGCGCCGGGCCATGGAGAAGCAGGCCGTGGTGCTCGGCGACGGCACCGACGCCGACGTGATCGCCTTCGCCCAGGACGAGCTGGCGGCCGCGGTGCAGGTCTTCCACGTGCGCGGCGGCCGGGTCCGCGGCCAGCGCGGCTGGGTGATCGACAAGGTCGAGGAGGTCGACACCCCCGGCCTGGTCGAGCAGTTCCTCACCCAGTTCTACGGCGAGCAGAACGAGCTCGGCGAACAGGCCGACGGCGGCGGGGGAGAGGCGGTGCCGCGCGAGGTGCTGGTGCCCGAGCTGCCGCCGGAGGCCGAGGCCGTCACCGAGTGGCTGTCCAAGCTGCGCGGCTCCCGGGTGCAGCTGCGGGTGCCGCAGCGCGGGGACAAGCGCGCGCTGGCCGAGACGGTGGCGCGCAACGCCGCCGAGGCCTTCACCCAGTTCAAGCTGCGCCGCTCCGGTGACCTCACCGCCCGATCCCTTGCCCTGCAAGAACTTCAGGACGCGCTGGCGCTGGACACCGCGCCGCTGCGGATCGAGTGCGTCGACGTCAGCCACATCCAGGGCACCGACGTGGTGGCCTCCCTGGTGGTCTTCGAGGACGGCCTGCCGCGCAAGTCCGAGTTCCGGCACTTCGCCATCCGCGGCGACGCCGACACCGGTGACGTGGGCGGCGACGTCGGCTCCATCGCCGAGGTGGTGCGCCGCCGCTTCGCCCGGCACCGCGCCGACGTCGAGGAGATCGCCCAGACCGCCCCGGTCTCCGGCGAGGTCGAGGCGGCCGAAGCCGAGACCAGGCCCGGTATCGACCCGGCCACCGGCCGCCCCAAGCGGTTCGCCTACCCGCCCAACCTGCTCGTCATCGACGGTGGCGCGCCCCAGGTCAACGCCGCCGCCGACGTGCTCGCCGAGCTGGGCGTGCAGGATGTGGCGGTCATCGGCATCGCCAAGCGGCTGGAGGAGATCTGGCTGCCCGCCGACCCCGATCCGGTGATCCTGGCCCGCAACAGCGCGGCGATGTACCTGCTGCAGGAGGTTCGGGACAAGGCTCACGACTTCGCCATCCGCTACCACCGGCAGAAGCGGTCCAAGCGGATGACCACCTCGGCGCTGGACGAGGTGCCGGGCCTGGGCGAGTCCCGCAAGACCGCGCTGCTCAAGCACTTCGGCTCGGTGCGCAAGCTCCGCGCGGCCAGCGTCGAGCAGCTCACCGAGGTGCCCGGGGTCGGGCGGCAGACGGCACTGGCGGTGCTGGTGGCGTTGCAGAACAAGGACGACAAGCAAGTCCCGCGACAGCAGGAGGACGGGTGACCGAGGAGAAGTCCGGCGTCGAGGTGGCGGTGGTGACCGGCTTGTCCGGAGCCGGCCGCAGCACCGCCGCCAAGTGCCTGGAGGACCTGGGCTGGTTCGTGGTGGACAACCTGCCGCCCGAACTGGTCGCCACCATGGTCGAGCTGGGCGCGCAGGCCCAGGGCGTCATCTCCAGGGTCGCGGTGGTGATGGACGTGCGCAGCCGCGCCTTCACCGACGACCTGGCGGCGGTGATCAAGGACCTGGACGCGCGCGGCTACAAGCCCAAGGTGCTGTTCCTGGAAGCCACCGACGCGGTGCTGATCCGCCGCTTCGAGCACGTCCGCCGCGGCCACCCGCTGCAGGGCGACGGGCGGCTGGCCGACGGCATCGCCAACGAGCGTAGGCTGCTGACTCCGTTGCGGGAGGAGGCCGACCTGGTGCTGGACACCTCCGCGCTGTCCGTGCACCAGCTGCGCGCCAAGATCGAGGACGCCTTCGGCAGCGAGACCTCGGCCAATACCAGGGTCACCGTGCTCTCCTTCGGCTACAAGTACGGCCTGCCGATGGACGCCGACCTGGTGATGGACGTGCGGTTCCTGCCCAACCCGTTCTGGATCCCGGAACTGCGCGACTTCACCGGCCTGGACGAGGCGGTGCGCAACTACGTGCTCTCCCAGGAGGGCGCGGAGGAGTTCCTGGAGCGCTACCACGAGCTGCTGCGGCTCATCGGCGCAGGCTACCGCCGCGAGGGCAAGCGGTACCTGACCCTGGCGATCGGCTGCACGGGTGGCAAGCACCGCAGCGTGGCGATCTCCGAACAGCTGGCCGGGCTGCTGGCCAAGGAGGACGGCATGGCGGTCAAGGTCGTGCACCGGGACCTGGGGCGGGAGTGACGCTGGCACCCGACGACGAGCCAGGCAGGCCGCTGCGCGCCGTCGCGCTGGGCGGCGGCCACGGCCTGCAGGCCACGCTGTCCGCGCTGCGGCGGCTCACCGACGACGTCACCGCCGTGGTCACGGTGGCCGACGACGGCGGCTCCTCGGGGCGGCTGCGCCGCGAGCTCGGGCTGCTGCCGCCGGGCGATCTGCGCAAGGCGCTGACCGCGTTGGCGGACCAGGATGAAGATCGTCTACTGTGGACGGACGTGTTCCAGCACCGCTTCGGCGGTTCGGGCGCGCTGGCCGGGCACGCGGTGGGCAACCTCGTGCTGGCCGGGCTCCTCGAGGTGCTCGGCGATCCGGTGGCGGTGCTGGACGAGGTGCGCAAACTGTTGGGAGTGCGTGGACGGGTGCTGCCGATGTGCCGGGTGCCACTGGACATCGAGGCCGACGTGGTCGGGCTCGACGAGGACCCCAGGTCGGTGCGCCGGATCCGCGGCCAGGTCGCCGTGGCCAGCACACCCGGCCGGGTGCAGCGGGTCCGCCTGCAGGGCGCGGCGCCCGGCGACGAGGCGCCCCGGGCCTGCGAGGAGGCGGTGGCCGCGGTCGAGGCCGCCGACGTCGTGCTGCTCGGCCCCGGCTCCTGGTTCACCAGCGTGCTGCCGCACCTGCTGGTCCCGGAGCTGCACGAGGCGCTGGTGCACACCCAGGCGCGCAAGGTGGTCGTGCTCAACCTGGTCCCGCAGCCGGGGGAGACCGAGGGCTTCTCCCCGGAACAGCACCTGCACGTGCTCGCCGAGCACGCGCCCAGGCTCAGGGTGGACGCGGTGGTGGCCGATACCGACTCGGTGTCCACCCCCGACCGCCTGCGCCGGGCCGCGGCCGCCCTCGGCGCGGTCACCACGCTGCGCAAGATCTGTCACCACGCCAGCCCGGACCGGCACGACCCGGCGGCGCTCGCGGTGAGTCTGCAGGAAGCACTAGCCGAGATCCCCGGTCCGGGCAGGCCGGCTCCCGGCGAAGAGAAGGAGGGCCGGCCATGGCGATGACCGCCTCGGTCAAGGACGAGCTGAGCCGTCTCACCGTCACCAAGACCTGCTGCCGCCGCGCCGAGGTGTCCTCGCTGCTGCGCTTCGCCGGCGGCCTGCACATCGTGGCAGGGCGCGTGGTGGTGGAGGCCGAGATCGACACCGGGTCGGCCGCGCGCAGGCTGCGCAAGGAGATCCAGGAGCTGTTCGGCCACATCAGCGACGTGCACGTGATCACCTCGGGCGGCCTGCGCAAGGGCACCCGGTACGTGGTCAGGGTGGTCAAGGACGGCGACGGGCTGGCCCGCCAGACCGGCCTGCTCGACCCCAGGGGCCGCCCCGTGCGCGGCCTGCCCGCGCACGTGGTCAGCGGCGGCACCTGCGACTCCGAGGCCGCCTGGCGCGGGGCTTTCCTCGCGCACGGCTCGCTCACCGAACCGGGCCGCTCCTCCGCCCTGGAGGTCACCTGCCCCGGTCCGGAGGCGGCGCTGGCCTTGGTCGGCGCGGCCCGCCGCCTGGGCATCCAGGCCAAGTCGCGTGAGGTCCGCGGCGCGGACCGGGTCGTGGTCCGCGACGGCGACGCCATCGGCGCGCTGCTGACCAGGCTCGGCGCCCACTCCAGCGTGCTGGCCTGGGAGGAACGCCGGATGCGCCGCGAGGTCAGGGCCACCGCCAACCGCCTGGCCAACTTCGACGACGCCAACCTGCGCCGCTCCGCCCGCGCCGCGGTCGCCGCCGCCGCCAGGGTCGAACGGGCCCTGGACATCCTCGGCAACGAGGTCCCCGACCACCTGGTCGCCGCGGGCCAGCTCCGCCTGGCACACCGGCAGGCCTCCCTGGAGGAGCTCGGTCAGCTGGCCGAGCCGCCGATGACCAAGGACGCGGTGGCGGGCAGGATAAGGCGTCTGCTGGCCATGGCGGACAAGAAGGCCCGGGAGCTCGGCGTCGGCGACACCGAGAGCGCGGTCACCGCGGACATGCTGGACGCCTAGCGCACCCCGTGCGGGAGGCGGTGCGGGAGCGGGCTGAGCGCGAGCAGGACCGCGCCCAGCCCGCTCCCCGCGCCGCCCAGGCAGCAAAGCCGGCCCGGTGGGGTCGTGCCGGGCTAGGTCGCGGTCCCGAACCGGAGGAACCCGGCTACCCGCGGCGCCAGGGACAGCTCACCCCCGCCGATCCCCGCCCGCACGCCGGCCAGCACGTCCGGCTCCGGCTCGCCGTAGATTTCGAAGCGGTCCACCCGGCAGTGCGCCATCACCTCCTGGATGTAGGGGTCGGCCAGCCGCCAGTGCGCCCGGACCGCCTCGGAGTCGGCGAAGAGCTGGAAGCTGTGCGCGGTCATCCGCGGCTCGTCGACGAAGACCTCGACCATCAGCTGCGGCCCGTGCCGCCGGGCGAAGGCCACCGCCTCGGCGATGGCGGCGCGGAACCCGGCCAGGTGGCCGTCGGTGATCCGCATGGTGTTGTGGAAGAGCAGGATGCCGTTGTCGTCCATGGCTCCATGCTCGAATCTCCACCTTGCTGGAGGGCAAGGGCGGGGGCCTCTCGGTGACCTTGGTCTCTGTCTCGATCAAGCCAGTTCCCCGGGTGGCCGTGACCAGCACGATTCCGGCCCGCTAGGGTGAATGCGGAAACGCCGGTATGCGCCCGGTCTTGGACGGCCGGGACGAACCTCGAGGAGACGCACCGTGACGGTTCGCGTAGGTGTGAACGGCTTTGGTCGTATCGGCCGCAACTTCTGGCGCGCGCTGGCCGCCAGCGGCCGGGACATTGAGATCGTGGCCTTCAACGACCTGGGTGACGTGGCCACGATGGCGCACCTGCTGAAGTACGACTCGATCCTGGGCCGCCTCGACGGCGAGGTGAAGGTCACCGACGAGGGCATCTCCGTCAACGGCAAGGTCATCAAGGCGCTGGCCGAGCGTGACCCTGGCAAGCTGCCGTGGAAGGACCTGGGCGTCGACGTGGTCGTCGAGTCCACTGGCTTCTTCACCGACGCCTCCGTCGCGCGCAAGCACATCGACGAGGGTGGCGCCAAGAAGGTCATCATCTCCGCCCCGGCCAAGGGCGAGGACCTGACCGTGGTGCTGGGCGCCAACGACGAGAAGTACGACGGCTCGCAGAGCATCATCTCCAACGCCTCCTGCACCACCAACTGCCTGGCGCCGATGGCGAAGGTCCTGCACGACACCTTCACCATCCAGGGCGGTCTGATGACCACCATCCACGCCTACACCCAGGACCAGAACCTGCAGGACGCCCCGCACAAGGACCTGCGCAGGGCGCGCGCGGCGGCGCTGAACATCGTGCCGACCAGCACCGGCGCGGCCAAGGCCATCGGCCTGGTGCTGCCGGAGCTCAAGGGCAAGCTGGACGGCTACGCGCTGCGGGTGCCGGTGCCCACCGGCTCGGCCACCGACCTGACCGTCACCGTCGGCCGCGAGACCTCGGTCGAGGAGGTCAACGCGGCGGTCAAGGCGGCGGCGGAGGGCGCGCTCAAGGGCATCCTGCGCTACAGCGAGGAGCCGATCGTCTCCACCGACATCGTCACCGACCCGGCGTCCTGCATCTTCGACGCGCCGCTGACCAAGGTCATCGGCAACCAGGTCAAGGTGGTCGGCTGGTACGACAACGAGTGGGGCTACTCCAACCGCCTGGTCGACCTGACCGCGCTGGTCGCCTCCAAGCTCTGACGGAGAGAAAACTGTGAAGACCCTGGCAGATCTTCTGGCCGAGGGTGTTGCGGGTCGGCGCGTCCTGGTGCGCGCCGACCTCAACGTTCCTCTGGACGGTTCCGTCATCACCGACGACGGCCGGGTACGCGCCTCGCTGCCCACCATCAAGCAGCTCTCCGAGGCCGGCGCCCGGGTTGTCGTGATGGCCCACCTCGGCCGTCCCAAGGGCAAGCCGGACCCGAAGTTCTCCCTCGGCGTGGTCGCCGTCCGCGTCGGCGACCTGCTGGGGCGCGAGGTCCTCGGCATCACCGAGATCACCGGCCAGGCCGCGCAGGCCGCGGTGGACGGGCTCGCCGACGGCGACGTGGCGCTGCTGGAGAACGTGCGCTTCGACCCGCGCGAGACCAGCAAGGACGAGGCCGAGCGGGCCGAGTTCGCCCAGGAGCTGGCCGCGCTGGCCGGCCCCGGCGGCGCCTTCGTCTCCGACGGTTTCGGCGTGGTGCACCGCAAGCAGGCCTCGGTCTACGACCTGGCCAAGCTGCTGCCGCACTACGCCGGTGGCCTGGTGCTGGCCGAGGTCGAGGTGCTGCGCAAGCTCACCGCGGACACCGCGCGCCCGTACGTGGTGGTGCTCGGCGGGTCCAAGGTCTCCGACAAGCTCGGCGTGATCGAGAACCTGCTCTCCAAGGTGGACCGCCTGCTCATCGGCGGCGGCATGGCCTACACCTTCCTCAAGGCCCAGGGCCACGAGGTCGGCAAGTCCCTGCTGCAGGAGGACCAGCTCGACACGGTGCGCGGCTTTCTGGCCGAGGCGGACAAGCGCGGCGTGGAGCTGGTGCTGCCCGTCGATGTCCGCACCGCCGAGCAGTTCCCCGACTTCGGCGCCGAGAGCCAGCCGGACCCGGTGGTCGTGCCCGCCGACGGCATCCCGGCCGAGCGGATGGGCCTGGACATCGGCCCGGACACCGAGCGGCTGTTCGCGGCGAAGCTCGCCGACGCCAAGACCGTGTTCTGGAACGGGCCGATGGGCGTGTTCGAGGTCGCGGAGTTCGCCGGCGGCACCCGCGCCGTGGCGCAGGCCCTGGTCGACTCCTCGGCCTTCACCGTGGTCGGCGGCGGCGACTCCGCGGCCGCGGTGCGCCTGCTCGGCCTGCCCGAGGACGGTTTCTCGCACATCTCCACCGGTGGTGGAGCCTCTCTGGAGTTCCTTGAGGGCAAGGAACTCCCCGGCGTTACCGTCCTGGAGGACTGATGGCGCGCAAGCCGTTCATCGCAGGCAACTGGAAGATGAACCTGAACCACCTGGAAGCCATCGCGCTGGTCCAGAAGTTCGCGTTCTCCCTGCCGGACAAGTACTACGACAAGGTCGACGTGGCGGTGCTGCCGCCGTTCGTGGACATCCGCAGCATCCAGACCCTCAAGGACGGCGACAAGCTGCTGCTCACCTATGGTGCGCAGGACCTCTCGCCGCACGACTCCGGCGCCTACACCGGGGACATCTCGGGTCCGATGCTGGCCAAGCTCGGCTGCGCCTGGGTGGTCGTGGGCCACTCCGAGCGCAGGGAGATCCACGGCGAGACCGACGAGCTGGTCAACAAGAAGGTGCGCGCCGCGCTCAAGCACGGCATCTCGCCGATCTTCTGCATCGGCGAGAAGCTGGAGATCCGCGAGGCGGGCACGCACGTGGAGTACACCACCGACCAGCTCATCGCCGGGCTCAAGGGCCTCAAGGCCGAGCAGGTCCAGCAGGTCGTGGTGGCCTACGAGCCGGTGTGGGCCATCGGCACCGGCCGGGTGGCCAGCGCGGCTGACGCCCAGGAGGTCTGCGGCGCGATCCGCGCCAAGCTCGCCGAGAAGTACGGCCCCGAGGTGGCCGGCGCGGTGCGCGTGCTCTACGGCGGCTCGGTCAAGTCCGGCAACATCGCCGAGCTGATCAAGCAGGAGGACATCGACGGCGCCCTGGTCGGCGGAGCCAGCCTGGACGCCGAGGAGTTCGCGAAGCTCTGCGCCCTCGCCGCGGGCGGCCCGCTGCCGTAAGGCCGCGATCTGGCCATTACGTAGTGCAATCGCCATTACGTACGGCAATGATCCGGAGGGCGGTCCAAGTCGGCCGCTCTTACCGGTACTCTGTGACGTCTACCGCGGTACGGCGAGGATGAGATGAAGCTGACTCTTCAGATTGTGTTGATCGTGGCCAGCGTGGTGCTGGTGCTCCTGGTGCTGCTGCACCGCGGCCGTGGCGGCGGGCTTTCCTCGCTGTTCGGTGGCGGCATGCAGTCGAGCCTGTCCGGCTCGAGCGTGGTGGAGAAGAACCTGGACCGGCTCACGCTGTTCTTCGGCGCGATCTGGTTGATCTCCATCATCGGTGTCGGCCTGTTGATGAAGCTCGCGCCAGCGGCGGCAGGCTGAGGGAACCGGATCCGGCCGTCGACCGTTCCCACTGTTGACAGTCCGGATCCGGACTTGACAAGTGAACACAGGCACCAGGGGCAAATACATGACGGGGGAAGTGAGGGTCGATGGCTGGCGGTAACGCGATCCGCGGCACCCGAGTCGGTGCTGGCCCAATGGGCGAGTCCGAACGAGGGGAGTCGGCGCCGAGGCAACGGGTGGCCTACTTCTGTGCCAACGGGCACGAGGTCCGGCCGTCGTTCGCCTTGGAGGCCGAGGTACCGGAGAGCTGGGACTGCCCGCGCTGCGGGCTCCCGGCAGGTCGCAACGAGCAGGCGCCCCCGGCCGCGCCACGCAACGAGCCCTACAAGACTCACCTGGCCTACGTGAAGGAGCGCCGCTCCGACGCCGACGGCCAGGCGATCCTGGAGGAGGCGCTGGCCCGCCTGCGGGCCCAGCGCGGCGAGGGCTAGCCGGCGGGCGCAGCCTTGCGGGTCGGGTAGGTGTCGCAGTCCGGCGCGCGTTGCAGCAGTGAGCGGGACGGCCGTGGGGGCATGGCCGGGTAGTGGGTAAGAAGCAGGGGTCAGAACAACGACAGGCCCGGGGGCGGGTACGCCTCCGGGCCTTCTGCTGTCCCAGCCCCGCCAGCCCCGCCAGCCCCGCTATGGCATCCGCACCACGGCATCCGCCCGCCCCTCAAGACGACCGGTCATATTCGGCAACCTCAGTGGCCCCGCTAGATGACCGGTCGTCTTAAGCGCCGCTCAATGTGACCGGTCGTCTTGCGCAGGCAGCGAATGTGACCGGTCATCTTAAAGGGAGCAGGTCGCGAATATGACCGGTCGTCTTAGGCTCGCCACCGGCACCGCGACCCGCCCCGATGGTCGTTGTGGGTGGACTACCGCGATCACCCCCACCCACCCCGTCCCACCCTCGGTAGCGTCCACCCCATGGCCGAACACCTGATCGTCACCACCACCGTCAACACCCCCGAGGCCGCGCACGCGCTGGCCGCCGCCGCCGTCGAGGCGCGGCTGGCCGCCTGTGTCCAGATCGTGCCGGTGACCAGTGTCTACCGCTGGGACGGGGCGACCCAGACCGATGGGGAGTGGCGGGTGGAGTGCAAGACCGTGGCGGGGCGGGTGGAGGAGTTGCTGGCGCAGTTGCGGGGTGGGCACAGCTATGACGTGCCGGAGTTGATCGTGACGCCGGTGGTCGGGGGCGGGGCGGACTACCTGGACTGGGTGGCGGCGGAGACCCGGTAGCCGGCGGTGAACCGGGTGATCGCGCGGTAGAAGCGCTCCGGTTCCTCCAGGTGGCCGAAGTGGCCGCTGTGTTCCAGCACCACCAGGCGGGACTCGGGGATGCCGTCGGCGAGCTCGGCGGCCCAGCGCGGGCCGCAGATGAAGTCGTGCCTGCCGACCAGCACCAGGGTGGGGGTGCGGATGGCGGTCAGGTCGTCGCGGATGTCCCACTGCTCCTGCACGCGGTTGGGGTCGTGGGTGGCGCCCAGGGTGCCGAGCCAGCCGGAGAGGTCGGTGGCGGCGTAGTCGGCGAAGTACAGCGGCAGGATCGTGGCCAGGTAGGCCAGCATCGAGGCGTTGTCCTCGATCTTGGTCTGACCGATGGCCTCGGCGGCGCGGCGGACGTACCGGCTCTCCGGGTGGGCGGCCAGGCGGGCTTGGACGCCCGCGGTCAGCTCGGCGTCGAAGTCGGGGGTGTCCATGGTCGGCGCGCCGTCGTAGACGATCAGGCTGGCCAGGCGGTCGGAGTGGTCCAGGGCGAACTGGAGGCCGACGAAGGCGCCGTGCGAGTGACCGAGGAAGTAGACCTCGGGGCCGTCCAGGTGGTCCAGGACGCCGTCGGCGAACTCGGCGTAGCGGCGCATCGTGTACTGGCCGTCGGGCAGCCTGCCGCTCCGGCCGGTGCCGACCGGTTCGAGGTAGACCATGGTCAGGTGGCGTTCCAGCTCCGGCATCCGCAGGTACTCCCAGTGGATGCCGGGACCGCCGGAGTGGACGAGGCAGACCGGTCCCACGCCCGCCACGTGGTAGCGCTGGCGGATGCCGCCGATCTCGATGGTGTGCGTTCCGGGGGACAGGACGTCGGTCATGCGCTCAGCATGAGCCGGTCCGGTGCCCCCGGAACGCGCCGGTCAGGGCTTGTCACCGCGAGACAGGGAACCTTGCCCCCGGTGTCATTGGGCTGACAGGTGGAGTTCCGCCGGGCTGGGTTCGCGGGGCCGGGGGTGGCGCAGCATCGCCAGGTGCTCGGCTGAGGTCAGCGCGGGCGGTCCGGCGGCGGGGGCGTGCGTGGTCCGCCGGGCCGGCACCGGTGGCGGGGCCGGGTCGGGCGCAGGCGGGGGAGCCGACGTCGCGGAGTGCTTGGCCGTGATCGGCAGCGGCGCGGTGGTGTGGGCCGCGGTTGCCGGAGCCGGGACCGCGCGGGCCGCAGCCGCATGGGCCGGGACTGAGCGGGCGGGGCCCGGGTCGGCCGGCACCGAGCGGGCCGGAGCGGCCGAGACCGAGCGGGCCGGCGCGGCCGGGACTGAGCGGGCCGGAGCCGGGTGGGCCGGGACCGCGCGGGCAGGGGCCGGATCGGCCTGGACTGAGCTGGCCGGGACCGAGCGGGCCGGATCGGAATGCGCCGGAACCGAATGCGCCGCAGCGGAATGCGCCGGAGCCGAGTGGGCCGGGACCGAGTGGGCCGGGACCGAGTAATGGGCCGGGGCCGGGGGGATCGGTGCCGAGTGCGCAGGGGGGATCGGCGCGGCTGGTGCGGGGGCGGCCAGGTTCTCCGGGGTGAGCGGGAAGCTGGCGCGGACCACGTAGCCGCCGTCCTCCGTGGGCTGTGCGGTGAGCGTGCCGCCGAGCATGGCCGCCCGCTCGCGCAGGCCCATCAGGCCGTGGCCGCCGGGGGGCAGCGGCGCGAGGCCGTCCTGGGGGCGGGGGCAGGCGTTTCGGACCTCCACGTGCAGGCTGCCCGAGGCCAGGCCCAGGTGCACCGTGACCGGAGCGCCGGAGGCGTGTTTGCCGATGTTGGTCAGCGCTTCCTGCACCGTCCGGTACACCGCGCAGCCCAGCTGCGGGGACACCGGGCCGGGCATCGGGCCCATGGTCAGCGTGGCCGGCAGGCCGCAGTCGGCGACCAGCTGGGGCACGTCCTCCAGGGTCGGTTGCACGGCTTCGCAGTCCAGGGTGGAGGAGCGCAGCAGGCCGACCAGGTTGCGCAGTTCTTCCAGGGTGCGGTTGGACAGCTTGCGGATGGTCTGCGCGATCTCCTTGGAGTCCGCGTCCTCCGCCACCATCTGCAGCGCGCCTGCCTGGATCGCGATCAGCGTGACCTGGTGGGACACCACGTCGTGCATCTCACGGGCCAGCCGGGTCCGCTCCTCGGCTCGCACCGCGTGGTCGTGCAGCCGCTGCTGCTTCTCCCGGCCGGCGGCCAGTTCGGTCAGCCTGCCGGTCAGCTCGCAGCGGGCCCGCACCAGCAGGCCGACCGTGACCGGGGCGCCGGCCAGCAGCGCGGCGTACAGGGCGCGCAGGAGCGCCTCGTGCGGGGCGACGTCGGGGAAGACCTGCATCGGGCCCAGGGTGAGGCAGCCACCGAAGGCCAGCAGCGCGCCCGCGACGGTCTGCCAGTCCAGCTTGCGCGACCTGGCCACCGTGTACAGCGCGACCATCGCGGCCAGCACGGTGAAGCCCACCACGAGGCCGGGAATGGTCAGCGCCAGCGCGGTGCGCGGGAACTCCCTGCGGAACAGCAGCGCCAGGCAGGCCAGCGCGGGCAGCAGGAACGTGTAGTGCGTCGAGGGCGCCGTGTTCACCACGACGTCCAGACCCGCCAGGGTGAGCAACCCCAGGTCGGTCAGCGTGCGCCGCAGGCAGCGCAGTCCGTCCGGCCCGCGGTCGCCGCGGGTTTCCGTGCTCACGTTTGTCCTAGGGGCGGCCTGACGCAGGCCGGGCCCGGACAACCTCTTCGTGACCAGAGCAGCACCTCCGAGTCACCCGTCCGATCGACCCCACCGTACGGCAGCTTGCTGCCAAAAAACAGAGCCAGTTGACAAGTCTGTCCAGCTTGTCATGATCTGCGGGCAGCTGACTCGGCAGACAGCCTGAGGACTTGTCAAAGTTTGTCAGATTGACCAAGTCATGCGTGACTACGCAGCGTGTTCCCTGTTCGGCCGCTCGACCGGCTCGTTGCTCCGAACGTGGGCGTGTCATCAGTTTGACAACTTTGAACCAGTTGTCCGGCCATCGAACGGTCCAGTAACCCCCCGCTGTTGACCAGGCAAATGGTACAGACCATTACCTCCGGTGGCGGTGCCCGGGAAATCGGCACACAGTTACCGCCGTCCGAGGGAACCGAGCGGGCCGTTGCCTAGTCTGACCGGGCGACGAGCAAGTACGGGGGGCGAGTGAAAGGTGAATGTTTGTGGACCCCGAAGCGTGGGTAGCGCGCATGGAGCGGGAGAACCGGGCCCGGCTGGCCGCCGTGGACGCGGTCTCCGGTGAACTGCAGCAGCTGAGCGGCCGCGCCAGCACCCCGGACGGGAAGATCAGCGTTGAGGTGCACGTCAACGGGACGCTCAAGGACGTGCAGATCCACCCCTCGCTGGTGGACGCCTCACTGCGCAACCTCGGCCAGCTGCTCGTGCAGCTCGCCCAGCAGGCCCAGGCGCAGGCGGGCCGCCAGCTGGAGGAGGTGGTCACGCCGCTGTTCGGCGACGCCACCCAGACCATGGCCATGCTGCGCGGCTACCTGCCGCCAGCCGAGGACGAGGACGCCCCCGGCCAGCCAGGTCAGCCGCCGCAGGCCCAGCGGGAACCGAACACCCCGCCGCGCCCGTCCCAGCCGCCGCGGCAGCCGCGGCCGGACCGGGACGAGGACGAGGACGACTTCGGCGGCCCGATCCTGCGCTGAGCGGGTTCGGCTGGCACACCCACTGGGGAAGGCAGTTATGACGGCTGACAAGTTCACCACCAAGAGCGCCGAGCTGGAGAAGTACGCGGCCACCCTCCAGCGCATCGGCGAAGGCCTGTCCGCGCAGGCCACCGCAGCGGCGGGCATCCAGCTGGGCCACGAGGCCTACGGCGTGATCGGCATGCGCTTCGCCGGCGACCTGAACAAGCAGGCCGCCGAGGCCAGGGCGCAGATCGAGGACGGCGCGCAGGGACTGCAGGACGTGGCGAAGTCGCTCAAGGACGCCGCGCTGACCTACCAGCAAGCGGAGGACGGCATCCGCGACTCCTTCGACGGGAAGAAGTGAGCTGACGATGGAGTGGTTCTCCAACTTCGACGGCGCGACCAAGTCCCTGGACGGCTCCGGTGCGATCGGTAGCACCGCGGAGACGGTCTCGGCGCTGGTGCAGGGCGAGTTCCCGGAGGCCGGCGCCTCCGCGGCCGGGCTGGCCTTCGACGCGGTGGGCGTGGTCATGGACCCGTTCGGCTCGCTGCTGGAGGCCGGGATCGGCTGGGCGATGGAGCACATCGGCCCGCTCAAGGAGTGCCTCGACTACGTCAGCGGGGACGACGGCGAGGTCAAGAAGGGCGTGCTGGCCTGGCACAACGTGTCCAAGGAGATCACCGACCTGGCCACCGACACCCGCAACGAGCTCAAGGCGCAGATCGGCGGCTGGAGCGGTGACGCGCAGCAGGCGTTCAACGAGCAGATGACCATCGTCAACGACAGCCTGCTGGCCATCAGCGGCGAGGCCAAGGCCACCTCCGAGGCCGCGGGCGGGCTCGGCCAGGCGATGGCCGTGGTGCGCGCGATCGTGCGGGACACCATCTCGATCGTGGTCGCCGAGATCATCAAGGCCATGGTCGCGGCCGGCCTGACCGCCTTCTTCACCTTCGGCGCCTCCATCGCCGCCGGGGTGTCCTGGGTGATCGCCAGGGTCGGCATGGCGGTCTCGAAGATCATGAAGTACTTCACCAAGTTCCTGCGCCTGTGCCAGGGCGTGAACCGGGTGCTGTCCACGATGATCCAGAACATGGCCAAGGCGGCCAGCAAGATCAAGGGCCTCGGCGGCCTCGGCAAGTACAGCCGCAGCGGGTTCGACCTGTCCAAGAGCGTCAGCAAGACCAACCAGAGCATGTTGCGCGGGCTCAGAGGCAACAGAGGCGAGCAGATACCCCGGCTGGACGGCTTGAAGGACGACTACGGGCAGGCCGCCGAGTACGGCAAGCAGGTCGGCAAGGAAGTCGGCAAGGAGTACCTGTGGCAGGCCCCGATCAAGGTCGGCCTTGAGGCGGGCAAGACCGCGGTGAAGGACGACTTCAACCCGGAGAACATCGAGCAGAACGAGAAGAAGGGCTGGTGGGAGAAGTAGCTCCCGCCCGCTGACGCGAAGGCCCGGTCCCGGCGGACCGGGCCTTCCGCGCGTTCAGGAGCGGTAGAAGCGGCGGGCGCGCCGCCACCCCGCCGGGTTGAGCCGCCTGGCCAGCGCGGGCCCGAACCGCCTGGACACCCCCAGCGCCAGCAGCAGCGCGCCGGCCAACAGGAAGGCGATCCGCAAGCCCCACTGCGGGCCGCGCGGGGCCAGTGGCGCGGTGGACAGCTCGGTGCGGCCCCACAGGCTGGGTTGCCGGCCCCACACCTCGATGTCCCCGGCCTCGCGCTGGGCGCGGGTGAGGCTCAGGTTGCCGCGCTCGGTGCTCCGGTCGTCCCAGGTGACGCTGACCGCGCAGTAACCGGTGGTGCAGGGTTCGGCCAGGGTGGCCCGGCCGTGCAGTGGGGCGGGCTCCTGGCGGAAGGTCAGGGCGAGCAGGACGAGCAAGGCCAGGCCGAGGAGTCCGGCGATGATCCGGACGGTGATGATCACGGTGTAGGCCAGGCGGGGGAAGCGGCGGTAGAGCTGCTCGTGGTCGGGGTGCGCGCCGGGGTAGGGCATGGCTCAGGCGGGGACCCGCGCGGCGGCGGTCCGGTCCAGCAGCCACAGGGTGCGCTCGGCGCCGCGGGCGCCCGCGGCCGGGATGTCGACCTCGGACACGCCGGTCAGGGCCTGGGCCACCGGGTCGGCCTTGGCCTCGCCGGTGGTCATCAGCCACACCTGGCGGGCGGCGCGGATCGCGGGCAGGGTGAGGCTGACCCTGGTGGGCGGGGGCTTGGGGCAGTCGCGGACGGCGACCACGGTGCGCTCGGTCTCGTGCACGGCGGGGGAGTCCGGAAAGATCGAGGCGGTGTGGCCCTCCTCGCCGACGCCCAGCAGGCACACGTCGAAGGCGGGCACCGCGCTGTCACCGGCCTTGGCCAGGATCTCGGCGTAGGCGGCGGCCGCGGCGTCCGGGTCGTCGCCGAAGCGGCCGTCACTGGGCTCCATCGCGTGCACGCGGGCCGCCTCGACCGGGATGTGGTCGAGCAGGGCGGCCCGGGCCTGGGTCTCGTTGCGGTCCGGATGGCCGGCCGGCAAGAACCTTTCGTCTCCCCAGTACAGGTCCACCCGGCCCCAGTCCACCGCGTCCCTGGCGGCCAGGTGGCGCACCTGCTCCAGCACCGCGTTGCCGGTGCGGCCACCGGTGAGCACCAGCGAGGCCGAGCCGCGCGCCGACTGGGCATCCACCAGCGCCGTGACCAGGCGCGCGGCGGCCGCGGCGGCGAGCAGTTCCTGGTTGGCGTGCACCACTACCTGCGCTCGGCTCATGGTCATCCATCCTGCCCTATCGGCCTACGGAGCGAGCCCGTAGGGGACCGGGGTCGCGGATCATCCCCGGGGTGGCAGACGGGGACCCGGCCGGTGCGCGAGCGTCGGTGCGGTCATGGTCACCACGAGGAAGGGGGACTCGATGCGGTCGACCACCCGAGCGCTGGGCGTGCTGCTGACCGGCTCGGCGCTGCTGCTGGCCACCGGCACGGCTGCCGCGCGGCCCGGCCCGGACCGGAGCATCGCCTGGACGCCGTGCCCTGAGGACAAGACCGTCGAGTGCGGCACGCTGCGGCTGCCCGTCGACTGGGCCGATCCGGCGGGGGAGAAGTTCGACCTGGCCGTGGCCCGCCGCGCCGCCTCGGATCCGGCGCGGTGGATCGGCGTGCTGCTGGTCAACCCCGGTGGCCCCGGTGGCTCGGGCGTCAGCTTCGCCTTGCGGGCCGACTCGACGTTCAGCCCGGAGGTGTTGCGGCGCTTCGACATCGTCGGGTTCGACCCGAGGGGTGTGGCGCGCAGCCACCCGGTGCGCTGCTCGGCGGAGCTGCTCCAGCGCCAGCCCTCGCGGTACCCGGGAACCCAGGCGGAGTTCGACCGGCTGGTCGCCTTCAACCGGGAGGTCCAGGCTGACTGCCGGGCGCGGACCGGGCCGCTGGCCGGGCACGTCGACGCCAAGGCGGTGACCAGGGACATGGACGCGCTGCGCGCCGCCCTCGGTGAGCGGCAGATCAGCTACTTCGGGGTCTCCTACGGCTCGCTGTACGGCCAGCGCTACGCCGAGGAGTACGGCCACCGGGTCCGGGCGATGGCCCTGGACTCGGGCATGGACCACAGCCTGGGCGCGACCGCCTTCGCCGCCACCGAGGCCGCCGCGGCCGAGGACTCCTTCCACGAGTGGGTCCGCTGGTGCGAGCGCACCCCCGGCTGCGCCCTGCACGGCCGGAACCTGTTGCGGGAGTGGGACGACCTGCTGGCGGGGGCCGACCGGGGCGAGGTCAGGGATCCTGCCGATCCCGGCCGGATGCTCACCTCGGCTGAGCTGACCGAGCGGGCGTTCATGCACCTGCGCGACCCGGCATGGGCGGAGCTGGCCGACTACGTCAGGGCGGTGCTGGACCAGCGGCCGCGCACGCTGGCCGCGCCGCCGGAGACCGCGCCGAACCCGTTCCCGTTCGTCTTCTGCCAGGACTGGCGGATGGCGGTGCGCACGCTCGCCGACCTGACCCGGATCACCGAGCTGACCCGGCGGATCGCGCCGCGCCTGCGGGGCTCCCTGGCCGGGCAGCTGGCGGTGACCGGCTGCCTCGGCGCGCCCGCGGCCACCAGCCCGCAGCGTGAGCCCCGGCTGACCACCGCGCCCCGGCTGTTACTGCTGCACGCGGCGCACGACCCGATCAGCCCGTACGCGTGGGCGGTCAACCTGCACCGGCAGGCCCGTGGCGGCACCGCGCTGCTCACCTATGACGGCTGGGGCCACGGGGTCTACCGGCGCAGCGCCTGCACCAGGGCCGCGCTGGCGGAGCACCTGCTCCACGACAGGCTGCCCGCCGAGGGCGCGCGCTGCGCCGCCGTCGAGTGAGCGGCACCGACCAACGGCCGGTGCCGCCGCGCCCTCGCTGGATCTAGGCAGGAAGCACCACAGCCTGGACGAGGAGGGGACACCGTCATGCGAGGACGAGCCACCGTAGTGCTGACCGCGGCCGCGCTGCTGCTGGTCGGGCCGCAGAGCAGCGCCCTGCCCGAGCAGCCGGCCGCACCCGGCGGGGCCGAGGTCGCCGAAGCCGAGGGCCGCAGGCCGGCCCCGGACGCCCGGAACGTGGTGCTGGCCGTGCACGGCGGCGCCGGCGGCGGCCTGGTGCGCAAGGACACCAAACCCGAGGTGGAGAAGGCCTACCGGGACGGCCTTGCCGCGGCGCTGCGGGCGGGGCAGAAAGTGTTGCAGGGCAAGGGGAGCAGCGTGGACGCGGTGGAGGCCGCGGTCAAGGTGCTGGAAGACGACCCGTTGTTCAACGCGGGCCGGGGCGCGGTGTTCACCGAGGACGCCGGGCACGAGCTGGACGCCTCGATCATGCGCGGCAAGGACCTGGCCGCCGGGGCGGTGGCCGGGGTGCGCAACGTGCGCAACCCGATCTCGGCGGCGCGGCTGGTGATGGACAAGAGCAAGCACGTGCTGCTCGCCGGTGAGGGCGCGGACGACTTCGCCGCCCGCAACGGCCTGCCCACGGTCACCCAGGACTACTACTGGACCCAGGCCCGCTGGGACGCGCTGATGAAGGCCAAGAACCCGGCGACCAGGGACCTGGCCGACCCGCAGGCGCACGGCACGGTCGGCGCGGTCGCGCTGGACCGGTCCCGCGACCTGGCCGCGGCCACCTCTACCGGCGGCCTGACCAACAAGATGACCGGTCGTCTCGGGGACTCGCCGGTGATCGGCGCGGGCACCTACGCGCGCAACGACACCGCCGCGGTCAGCGCGACCGGCGCCGGTGAGGTGTTCATCAGGGGCGCGGCCGCGGGCACCATCTCGAACCTGGTCGAGTTCGGGCGGCGGTCACTGGCCGAGGCCGCCTTCGACGTGGTGGTCAAGCGGCTGCCCGCGCTCGGCGGCCAGGGCGGGGTGATCGCGCTGAACCGGGCCGGGGAGTTCGACGCGCCGCACAGCACGCCGGGCATGCTGCACGGCTACCTGACCGCGGATGGCCGGGTCGTCACAAAGGTGTTCCTGGACGAGACCCCGGCCAACCGCTGAGGTCAGGTCAGGAACCGGAGCCCGGGGTCACCTTGAGCACGTCGATGACGAAGATCAGGGTCTCGTTCGGGCCGATGTCGCTCTGGCCACGCTCGCCGTAACCCAGGTTCGGCGGCACCACCAGCACGCGGCGGGCGCCCGCCTTCACACCGATCAGGCCCTGGTCCCAGCCCGGGATGACCCGGCCCGCGCCGACCTGCACCGGGAACGGCTTGCCCGCGTCGTAGGAGGACTGCTTGAAGGCGCGGTCGGAGAAGGTGGTCAGGTGGTAGTGCGCCTCGATCGAGTCGCCAGCCTTGACCGCGGGGCCGTTGCCGGGGGTGATGTCCTTGGACAGCAGCTCGGCGGGCGCGGAGCAGCCGGTGGGCACGGTCACCGTGGGCTTGGCGTTCGCCGCGCCCTCGACCTTGAACGCGTCCAGCGCGCAGGCCGGGCCGGTGGGCTTCGGCGCGGCGCTGGTGCTCGGGGCCGCGGCGCTGGTGGCCGAGGTCGGCGTCTGGTTGGCCTTGGCCAGCTCTTCCGGCGAGGCGGGCTCTTCGCTGGGCGTGCAGCCGGCGAGCAGGCCCAGCGCGGTCACCGCGCCGAGGGCGAGCAGCCGGACCCGGGAGGTCGTGTGAGAAGTGGACACGGCACGCAGCCTAGACGGCCCCGGCCCGCCGGGTGGCGGACCGGGGCCGTGCGCTGCTCAGATCCACGGCGCGAGCAGCCGGGCCAAGCGCTCGCCGGTCAGGAGAACCGGACCTCCACCTTGGTGTACTCGCCGGGCGTGCCCTCGCGTTTCAGCACCTCGACCTTGGTGAAGCCGTACCTGCCCGCCATCTTCCCGGTGAAGGTGCCGCGGGCCGCGTCTTCGGGGGTCTTCTTCTCCCTGATCAGCTTGTTGAACGTGCTGAGGTTGTCGCCGTTGTACCAGTTGCCTTCGACGGCCTTGACCCTGGAACCGAAGTGGTCCATCACGGTGCTGAAGAACTTGCCGCCGACCGCCTCCACCCCGGTCGCGTTCTCCACCACCACCGACATGCTGCCCGCGTTGTCCAGGGTCGCGTGGATCCCGGTCTTGCCGTCGGGCAGGAACAGCGCGGCCTCGCGGTAGTTCCAGACGGTGGCCCGCGCCGAGTTGGCCAGCATCTCTCCGAACCGGAGGATCCGGGCAGGCGGGAAGAGCGCGGCCGCGGTCCACGCGCACGCCTCGGCCTGGCCCCAGCCGGTGTCGGTGGCGCACCGGATGAAGTCGTCGATCATGCCCTTGGCCAGCGCGAGCAGCACCTGGCCCGCCACCACCGCGGTGTTGAACATCTGCTCGGTGGTGTAGTGGAAGTCGATCGGGCTGGTGCCCACCTCCACCCGGCGGCACTGTCCCTTGCCGGTCGCCCCCGGCGGGCAGTCGAAGGTGAAGAACCGCAGGGTGCCGGTGATGTGGTGGTCGACCTTGTAGAAACAGGTCGCCGAGCTCGCGCCGAAGCCGAGGCCGCTGCCCCAGCAGCGGGCCGACTTGGGGTCGACCGTCGGGGTGTCCTTCATGTTCTCCGGCACCTTCTCGATGCCGAAGGGGCTGACGTCCTTCTCTTTGGGGACCTCGCCGACGTTCTCCCGCTGTTCGCTGACCTGGTGGAACCGGGCCGCGGCGTCCTTGGCCTCCTGGGCGGCGCGTTCGGCCGCCTCGGCGTCCTTGCCGGCCTGGATCGCGTCGGCGCGGGCCGCCTCGGCGGCGCGCTGGGCGGCGGCGGCCGCGGTGTTCGCCCTGGTCGCCGAGGCGGAGGCCCTGGCTGCCGAAGCGTCGGCGCTGCGGGCGCTCTTGGCGGCGTTGGCGGCGGCGTCGCGGGCCCGCTTGGCCGACTGCGCGGCCTGGTCGGCTGAGCGCTGGGCGGCCTCGGCGGAGGCCTTGGCCGAGTCGGCGGCGATCTTCGCCTGCTCGGCCGACTCCTGGGCCTTGGCCGCCCACCGCGCCGCTTCGTCAGCGGCCTGGCGGGCGATCGCCGCGTGCTCGGCGGCCAGGTTGGCGTTCTGCCTGGCCAGTGCCGAGGACTGGTCGGCCCTGGCCAGGTAGCTGTCGATCTGCGCGCGGTGGGTGGCGGTGTCGGCGTCGCGCAGCCTGGCCTGGGGCAGCTCCACGTGCAGGAAGCGGGTGACGTAGCTGTCCGGGCCGGAGAGCGCGGCCTGCGCGCCCGCGGCCACCTCGCGCAGTCCGTCCCGCTGCGCCTCGGCCAGGATCTTGTTGACCTGCCTGCGGTCATCGGCCTTGGCCGCGGTGAACCGGCCGGTCTCCAGGAACCGGTGCAGCGCCTCGGCATCGCCCCTGGAGTCGGCGTTGAGGGCCTCGTTGCCCGCGGTGTGGACCAGCGAGTCCGGTCCGGCCGCGGCCATCACCTGGTTGACCTGCTTGCGGTCGTCGTTCACCTTTCCGGGGTAGTTCCGCAGGCGTAGGAACTCCTTGACTTGCTGGTGCGTTCCGGTCTGGGTGGCGAAGGCGGCCGCCTGCTGGGCCGGCCGGTCGGTGGACCCGGCGATGATGCCGAGCCCGGCCCGGTCGTCCTGTTCCACGGCCTGGCCGAGCGCGGTGCTGACGAACAGCCGCACCGCGGGGTCGGGGCCGCTCAGCGCGGTGACGGCCGCGGTTTGCGCCCAGGGGCCGCCCCGGGCGAGCAGCCGCAGTGCGGCCGCGCGGCCGTCGCGCAGGGCGTTGGGTCCCTGCTTGGCGGCTTCGGTGAGCAGGCGCTGGGTCTCCTGGTCGAAGGTCTCGGCCTGACCGCCCTGCCAGCGGCGCTGGTCCTGCTCCTCGGCCTCGGCGCGGGCGGCCTCCTCGGCGTCCCGGACCGCCTGCGACTCCTGCTGCTTCACGCGTTCGTCGTCGGCGGCCCTGGCGGTCGCGGCGACCTGGTGCGCCTGATCGGCGGCCGACTTCGCCTGCTGGGCGGCGCGATCGGCCTCGGTGGCCGCGGTGGCGGCCCGCCGGGCGGCGGCCTCGGCGCGCGATCGTGGTCAGCAGCCGGACCACCGCGTTCAAGGTGAAGAACCTGCGCCGCGATCCCCGGGTGTGGCTGTGCGTGCTGCCGGATGCCT
>NZ_JBSFUA010000032.1:0-103452 GCF_053591555.1 Crossiella sp. NPDC003009
GGCCGAGTCGCCGCGCGGCGGACTGGACGGGCTGGTGCCGGCGGCGGACGCGGCGGAGTTCGCGCGCGCCCGGCTCGCGCCGCTGGCCGGGCACCCGGCCCCGCTGGCCGAGACGCTGCGAGCCTGGCTGGCTGCAGGGGGCAACTGGGAGACCGCGGCCCAGGTCCTGGGCGTGCACCGCAACACCGTGCGGCACCGCGTGGCGATAACTGCCCGGCTGCTGGACTGCGATCCGCAGGACGCGGACACCCGCGCCGAACTATGGCTCGCCCTGCGTTGGCTGCCCGAACCGCACCCCGGCCAAACGTGATGTTTCGCCTAATCACGGCCGGTTCTACAGGTAGCGGAGCCGCTAGTTTCCGGTGGGAGACCGTACCAACCGAGGTCGTCCGAAGGAGCCCGAGTGGTAGCCCGTGAGGCCGAGTCGAGCGGATATCTCCTGGCCGGAAAAGCCAGTTTCGACCACATCTACGAACAGCACGACCCGCGCGCCTACTTCGGCACGCTGCGCCCCCTGGAGTACCAGATCCCGCACCACGCCCAGCAGGTCTTCCGCAGGCTGCTGGAGTTCTGCCCCAAGCCGGCCAGCGGCGCCACGGTGACCGATCTCTGCTGCTCGTACGGGGTCAACACCGCCCTGCTGCGGCACGACCTGGTGCTCAACGACCTGTACGTGCGCTACGCCGAGGTGGACTCCTCCTCGGCCCAGGACCTCGCGGCGCGGGACCACACCTTCTTCCGCAGCCGCCGGCGCCCGAAGGCCCCGCGCACGGTGGGCATCGACCGCTCGGCCCGCGCGGTCGCCTACGCGCAGCGGGCCGGGATGCTGGACGCGGGCTTCGGCGAGGACCTGGAGCACGCCGAGCCCAGCGCGGGACTCCGCGAAGCCGTGGCGGAGACGAACATGGTCACGGTCACCGGCGGGGTCGGCTACATCACCCACCTGACCTTCCGGCGGCTGCTCGACTGTGTGCGCCGACCGCCGTGGGTGGCCGCCTTCGTGCTGCGCGGGGTGTCCTACCGGGCCATCGCCGAGGTGCTCGGCAGGCACGGACTGGTCACCGAGAAGCTCTCCGGCCGGACCTTCCGGCAGCGCCGCTTCGCCTCCGCCGAGGAGGCCAGGGCCACCGTGCACGCCCTGACCTCCGCGGGAATCCCGGTGCGGGACAAGGAGTCCACCGGCTACTTCCACACCGACCTCTACCTGTCCCGGCCGGCGCCGGAGGTGGCCGCGCGGCCAGTGGAGCGGCTGCTGACCGACTGAGTAGGTCTCAGCGGAACGCCGCGGGATCCGCGCCCGGCCGGTGCGGCGGGTTGGCCCAGTACGGCGCCTGACCCGCGATCGTGCCTGCCGGGCGCGCGTGCCGGACCCGGCCGAACGGGGTGCCCGTCTCGGTCAGCAGGTCCGCCACCTGCGGCTCCGGCAGCGTCAGCCCGTCGTGGCGGCCGAGCCCGTCCAGCCAGGCCGCGGTGCGGGCCAGCGACACCTCGGCGTGCCAGGACCCGCCGTGCTGGGACCGGCGGCGCAGGCCCTCCACCGCGGCCAGCGCGGCCAGGTGACCGGTGGCGTGGTCCAGGATCTGGGCGGGCAGCGGCACCGGGCGGTCGGCCTCGGCCGCGGTGGCCGTCTCGTGCGCGATGCCGGTGGCCACCTGCACCAGGCTGTCGAAGCCGCGCCGCCCTGACCACGGGCCCGCCTGGCCGTAGGCGCTGACCGACACCGTCACCAGGCCGGGGTTGAGCGCGGCGCAGTCGTCAGGGCCGAGGCCGAGCTGGGCCAGCGCGCCCGGCCGGAACGCCTGGATGAGCACGTCGGCCTGGCGGACCAGCTCGCGCAGGGTGTCCCTGGCCGCCGGATCGCGCAGGTCCAGGTGGCAGAAGTGCTTGCCGAAGCCGGTGTCCACCACCAGCGGCTCGACCAGCTCCAGGTGGTCCGCGCCCACCCGGAGCACGTCCGCGCCGTGCCCGGCCAGCGTCCGGCCCGCCACCGGCCCGGCGATCACCCTGGTCAGGTCGAGCACCCGCACCCCGGCCAGCGGCCGGTCCGCCTGGCCCAGCGGGCGGCGCGGGGTGTCGTAGCGGCAGGTCAGCTCGATCAGCGGCAGCTTGGCCAGCGCGCGGGCCTGCGGCGTGCCCAGCCAGTCGCTGCGGGTGCGCTGGGCGGCGGCCGCGCCACCGGCGGCCAGCACCGCCTCCTCCACCGCCACCGCCGAGGCGGTGCGCAGCGTGGCGGCCACCTCGGACTCCGGCACCGCCAGCGCGGTCAGCACCGCCCGGTGGTGCGCCGGGTAGTTGCCATGCAGCCGCACCCAGCCGTCCGCGGTCGGGTAGTCCCCGGACAACGGACCCCAGACCGGCGGCGCGACGCCGTCGATCCGGAGGTAGCGCTCGCTGCGCAGGGCGACCGCGGCGGCCCGGCCGTCCACGGTGACCTCAGGGTCGGGACCCCCACGGGTCCGCCACAGCCTGGCCGCGGCCAGGGAGCCCGCCGCCACCACCGCGGTAGCCGCCTCGGTCACCGTGAAGATCGCAGGGAGGATCTCGTCCGGGCTGGTCACGGTGACCGAGGCCAGATCGGCGGGGTTCCCGCCGAGCACGCCCCACACCTGCTGGAGAGCGTTCATGAATCGACGCTAGCCCTGAAAAAGCCCTGAGATCGGACATCCCCGTGCACATCACAGGCGGCGATAAGGCAGTCTGGTGCGGTGACATCAGCACCCCCACCACGCAGCTCGCTGGCCGTTTTCGTCTCCGCGGTGCTGCGGCAGCCGAGCCTCATCGGCGCGGTCGTGCCCAGCTCCCCGGCGCTCGCGGCCCGGCTCGCCTCGGTCGTGCCCGGCCAGGGTGAGCCGCTGGTGGTGGAGCTGGGCGCGGGCACCGGCGCGGTCAGCGGCGCGATCGAGTCGCGGCTGGGCGGCCGGGGCCGCTACCTGGCGATCGAGCTGGAGGAGGACCTGGCCACGCACGTGCAGGCGGCCTACCCCAAGATCGAGGTCGTCAACGCCAACGCGGCCGACCTGGACAAGGTGCTCGCCGACCGCGGTGTCGGCGAACCCGGCATGGTGGACGCGGTCGTCTCCGGCCTGCCCTGGGTGCTGATCCCGGAGCAGGTGCAGCGGCAGATCATCGGCCACGTCGCCGACGGCATCGGCCAGACCGGGGTGTTCACCACCTTCGCCTACGTGCACGCGCTCGGCATGGTCGGCGCGCGCAAGTTCCGCATCCTGCTGGAATCGGTCTTCGACGAGGTGCTGCTGACCAGGGTGGTCTGGCGCAACGTGCCGCCGGCCATCACCTACGTGTGCCGGCGTCCCAAGACATGATCGAGCTGCTGCGGGAGCAGCTCAGCGGGCTCCCGCCGCTGCTGGTGTGCCTGGCGGTCGGGCTGCTGCTCGTCGCCGAGGCCGCGCTGGTCATCGGCGTGATCTTGCCGGGCGCGAGCGCGCTGCTGGTCTTCGGTTTCCTCACCCAGCTCGGCACGGTGCCGCTGGTCCCGGCCATGATCACCGCCGGGGTGGCCGCGCTGACCGGCTCGCAGCTGGCCTACTGGCGCGGCCGCAGCCTCGGCGGCGAGGGCGACCTGCCGCGCAGCTGGTCGGTCCGGCGGATCGGCCCGGCCCGCTGGCAGCGGATCACCGGCCTGGTCGGCGACTTCGGCGAGCGCGCGGTGCTGCTCGGCCAGTGGGTGGTCGGCGCGCGCACCCTGGTGCCCCGCCTGGCCGGCATGGCCGGGCTGCCCTACCACCGCTTCGCCAGGTGGAACCTGCCGGTCGCGCCGGTGTGGGGCGCGCTGTGGGTGCTCATCGGCTGGGCCGCAGGCCGCTCCTACGAGCTGGTGGCGACCGTGTCCAGCTGGGTCAGCCTCGGCCTGCTCGGGGTGTTGCTGCTGGTCGTGGCGGTGCTGGTGTGGCGGAGGCGTCAGCCCAGCAGCTCCAGCACCCTGGACCGGCCGTGCTCGGCCACGGCCCGCGCGGTGTCCGGGGAGAACCGGACGAAGCCGGAGATGCTGAAGTCCGCGCTCGGCTCCACCAGCACCAGCTCCACCTGACGTTTGTCCGTGGCCCCGGCCTTGGCCAGCTTGTTCACCGTCTGCGCGTGCCGGAAGTCCTGCTCCACCGCGAAACGCGCCACGTTGGCGAACAGCAGCCCGAGCGCCTCGTCCAGCGAGTCCGGTCTGTCCGTGGGCTGTCGCCGGGAGGAAGCGGCCACGATCACCGTGTCCGGTTCGTAGGCCAGCGCCGGCGAGAGCGGGGTGTTGGCGACCAGCCCGGCGTCGGTGTACTCCACCCCGTCGATCTCCACCGGCGGGAACAGCACTGGGGCCGCCGCGCTGGCCAGCAGGTGGTCCACGGTCAGCTCGACCCGCCGGAACCGGTCGGTGCGCCGGTGCTCCGGGGGCAGCACGTTGGTGAACCGGGTGACGTGCCCGGTGGCGTGCTCCACCGCGGATACCACCGCGACCACCTCGTCGTCGACCAGCAGCTCGTCCCCGGCGAGCACCTTGGCCAGCGTCTTGCGGGCGGGGGCGGTGTCCAGCAGCCAGGTCCAGCCGATCGCGCCCAGCGCGTTGCCCACCAGGTCATCGGCCAGCCGCAGCAGCTGCCAGGGCCGCAGCAGCCGGTGCAGGTCGGCGCGGAAGCGGTACACGTCCGAGGACCCCAGCTCCGCCCACAGCCGCACCAGCGCGTCCGGCGCCATGCCCCCGGCGAGCAGCCCGATGTTCAGCGCACCCGCCGAGGTCCCGGAGTAGATCCGCGGCGTGCGCCCCAGCTCGGCCAGCCCCTGCGCCACCCCCGCGCCGAAGTAGGCCGCCTGCGCCCCGCCACCGGAGAGCACCAGCGCCAGCCCGCCGCTCACTCCTCGTCCTCCGGTCCGCGCGGCCCGTAGACCTCCCACAGCCGGCCGAGGAACATCCGCCCGAACCGCTCGATCGTGCCCAGCGGGTCCGGCCCGGTCGCCCGGATCGTGCCCAGCTGCCGCAGGAAGTCCCGCCAGCCGATGTGCAGCACCCCGGCGCCGATCGCCTGGCCGGGGTCCTCGTCCTCGTAGACGTGCCCGGCGTGCAGCCACGCCTGCAAGGTGGTGGTGTCCGACCACAGGTCGAGACCGGGGTCGTCGTGCAGGTCCTTGCGCCCGGTCAGGGTCAGCGGGTTGCCCGCCAGGTCGTCGAAGAACAGCCGGTAGTACATGTGCCGGGTGTCCGTCGCCGAACCCGGCACCAGCAGGTGGAACCGGCCGTGCGGCACCGAGACCCGGCCGCCCAGGTCGTCGCAGTGCAGCCAGCCGGTGGCGGTGGCGGTGTGGCTCGGGTCGTCCAGGAACCGGTCGATGTCCTCGATGGAGATGGTGAGGCGGAAGGTGAGCCCCCGCTCGTCCCGCCGCCCCACCAGCTCGCCCTGCCTCGGCTCGCTCTCCCCCAACGCGAACGACCCGGACATCTCCTCGGTGAAGGACAGCCCGGCGGAGCCGGCCGGCCCCCCTCGACCGGCCGGCTCCTCCTCGGGGACCCGCACCGCTCCCTCCGAACGGTGCGGGTCAATGGGCTCGACCGTGCTTCCGTGCGCTGGCCCCCCTCCCCCGAGAAGCCGGTCACAGAGACGGTCCGCCCAGGCCGCGATGGTCAGCGAGGGGTTCGGGCCCACCGGTCCCGGCATCGCCGCGCCGTCGGCGACGTAGAGACCCGGGTAGCCGAACACCTCGCCGTAGGGATCACACAGGCCCTCGCCGGGGTGCCGCCCCATCGGCGCCCCGCCGAGCGGATGCACCGAGATGATCCGCTTGGTCAGCCACATCGGGTTGTCGTGGTACTCCCCGCCGAGCACCTCGGAGATGCCGCGCATGGTGGCGCGGACCCCGCCGAAGTACTCCAGGCTGGACTCGGTCGTCCAGTCGATGTCCAGCCAGCCGTCCCGCATCCGGACCACCCCGTCCGGCACGTCCCGGCCCATGCCCAGCAACGGCACCGAGCTCTCGGTGAACACCCCGTCGTCGAGCAGCCCGGCCAGGTCGTGGGAGAGCGAGGCACTCGGCGAGCGGTCCACCGCGTTCAGCAGCCGCTTGGCCGCGAAGCCGAAGATCCTGGTCAGCTGGCTCGGCGCGTTGGCCGCCTCGACCAGCCAGGACACGAAGCTCGGGTAGCCGGCGTCCTGGATGTAGTGCCCGCGCCCGACGATCCCCTCGCCCTCCACCGCGTCCGGCACCCGGATCGCGCTGGTGATCACCGGTCCCCGGTTGGCCTCCAGGTCGCGCATCCCGTCGCGATCCTTGGCCTTGAGCAGGAAGGTCAGCAGGTCGCCGTTGCCGGTGAACCTGGTGCCCAGCGCCTTGCTCAGCCTGGGCAACCGCGGCCGGTTGCGCAGCAGCAGGTGCAGCGTGCCGAAGGTGCCCGCGGCCAGCACCAGCTGGTCGCAGCGGATGGTGGCTGCGGTGGTGCGGCCGTCCTCCTGGTGCCTGCGGTAGCCCACCTCGTAGCCGCCGCCGGCCAGCGGGCGGATCACCCGCACCTCGCTGCGCTCGCGGATGTCCGCCTTGTAGGCGTTGGCCGCGGACAGGTAGGTGTGGTCAAGGCTGTTCTTCGCGCCATCGTTGCAGCCGATGTTGCACTCGCCGCACAGTCGGCAGGTACGGCGCTGCTCCCCGTGCAGGTTGCCGTACCACTCCTCCTCGATCGGCAGCCCGGTTCCCGGCTCGCCCCCTGGCCGAGCCGCGAACCGGACTGCCAGCGGCGGACGCTCGAACTCCAGGCCGAGCGCGGCCGCCGCCTCGCGCATGGCCTTCGTCCTCGGCATATCCGAGAAATCCGGGTGGTCGAGTGGATACGGAGCAGGGGTGAGCATCCGTTCCACCGCGTCGTAGTGCGGTTCCAGGTCGGCCCTGGTGATCGGCCAGGTCTCGTAGCCGCCGCCAGGCAGTGGCTCCTCGTGCACGAACCAGCGCTCGTCCTTGCGCTTGAGCACGTTGGCGTAGATCAGCGAGCCACCGCCGACCCCGGCCGAGACCAGCGAGGCGAAGCCGCGGAAGCTCCACACGTCGAACAGCCCGTACTGCTTGCGCGCCGGGTCCCAGAAGCTGCCCCGCATCTCCGCGGGCGAGCGGGCGAAGGAGCCGGGCGGGTACTTGCGGCCCCGCTCCAGCACCACGACGGACTTGCCGGCTTCGGCTAGTCGGTAGGCGCTGACAGAACCGCCGAAGCCGGTCCCGACCACCACCACGTCCACATGTTCGGTCATCTCAACCGGCCTGCCGCTTGATGAAGTCGAGCAGGTGCGGGAAGACGTCCATGTCGGCGTGCTCGCCGATGAACGGGTCCAGGTGGCCGTAGCCGGGCAGGATCCGGAACTCGTGCCTGCCGGGCGCCATCTTCTCCAGCTTGCGGTAGCAGATCTCGTTGGAGTCGCCGAAGACCTTGTTGGTGTCGCCGGTGGTCAGCAGGATCGGCACGTCCACCATGGCCGCGTTGCCCAGGTAGTCGTTGGGCAGCTCCTCGTGCCGCTCGTCCTTGGGGTCGAACTTCACCGCGCGCCCGGCCAGGTTCATCTTGCGCACGTGCCGGTAGTAGTTCATGCCGGTGCCACCGCACAGGTCACCGAGCCTGCGGTGGGTGACCTCCAGCAGGTTCTCGTGCCGGTACATCGCGGGCCAGCCGGCGCCCCACAGGTGGCTGAGCACGTGGCAGGCGGAGACGTCGCACTCGCGGTGCACCATGGAGATGGCCTTGGACAGCAGCCAGGCCCTGGTGAACCGGGGTGCGCTGCCCCAGTTCGGGTCGAAGTACTCGAAGCCGGCCACGTACTCGAGCAGGCTCGGCTCCACCGCGATCTTGGCCGCGGCGTACGGGTGCAGGGTCGGGGTGAGCCCGACGCTGTTGGCGACCACGCTGGTGACGCCGTCGATCACGCCGCCGAACAGGCCCATCAGGAAGGACACCGCGCCCAGGCAGTGCGAGATCACGTGCAGCCTGCGGTCCGGGCCGATCGCCTTGCGGACGGTGCGCACCGCCTCGGCGCTGTCCCAGTGCGCCACGTCGTCGAGGGTGTAGCGGTGCATGCCGTGGTTGTACGGGTGCCGGTTGCTCAGCCGGCTGTCCAGCGACCACACGTCGCCGTAGCCGTTGTCCAGCAGGTAGCTGACCAGGTTGCGGTGCTCCGGCATGATGAACATGTCGCTGGACTGGGTCAGCCCGGGAATGAGCAGCACGACGTCCTGGCTCTCGCCGCGGTGGAAACGCAGCAGGCTGAGGCCGAGGCCGTCTTCGGTGGTGAACGGGTGCGTGGACACGTCCGCGTCGCGCACGCCGTCGAGCGTGTACAGCGGGATCTCGCGTTTCATGGGTCCTTCACCTGACCATCGTGTGTGTGTCCACCATGGCCAGCCGACCTGCTCCGTGCCATCGTGGGAATCACTGACAAATCATCCGGGTCAGCTCCGCTGAACTGCCCCGACCCGGACGAAGCCGTCGGTTCAGCCCCGGTCGTGGGCGTCCAGGGCGGGCCCGAGCACCCGGCCGACGCTAGCCCGCGAGGTCACACCGAGCTTGGTGAACACGTGCGACACGTGGGTCTCCACGGTGCGGATGCCGATGAACAGCTTCTCAGCAATCTGCTGGTTGGTGTGCCCGTCGAGCACAAGTCGCGCGATTTCGAGTTCTCGCGGTGACAATCCGAACGGCCCGCTCTGCTTCGGTCCACCCGGGACGGCCACCCGGACACCCAAGCGGCGGGTGGCCCGCAGCGCCTCGGCCCGCAAGGTCTTGGCCTTGCAGGCGGCGAAGGCCTCAGCCGCGGCGGCCAGCTCGGGCAGCGCCTTGACCCGGTCCTTGGCCGCGGCGTAGGCGAGTCCGGCGCGCAGCCGGGCGCGGGCGGCCTCCAGCTTGAGCCCGGCCTGCTCCAGCACGGTGGCGCAGCGCAGCGCCAGCTCGGCGGCGGCCTCGGGATCGGTGCCAGTCAGCGCATGGGCCTTGACCAGGTCGGCCATCGTCCGGTTGATCGGCAGTGCGGGGTCGGTCACCCGCTCGGCGCGGTCGGCCCAGCCGCCGGCCTCGGCCCAGCGGTTCGCCCCGGCCAGCAGGTGCGCCATGGTCTCGCAGAGCATCAGCAGCATCGGCTGGTCCCGCTGCACGGACTCCAGCAGATCGCACACCTCGGCAGGGCCGGACTCGTCGAGGTCGCCGGTGTAGGCCACCGCGATCGCCTCGGCCACCCGCGCCCGCAGGCTCGGCCACTCGGGGACATCGCCACCGGCCTGGGTGGCCTCCGCGGCCACCCGCAGCGCCTCGGTGTGCTCGCCGGACCAGGTCAGCAGCATCGACCGGGAGCCCAGCGCCAGCGCCAGGGACTGCGGCGAGCCGCCGACCCTGGCCACGTCGATGGCCTCCTCGATCAGCGTGAACGCCTCGTCCATGTCACCGAGCACCGCCACGGCCTGGGCCTGGCCGGAGAGCAGCGGCGGCAGGATGTAGTTCTGGCCGGTGTTGCGGGCGATGTCGGCCACCCGCTCGAAGCGGGGTAGCGCGTTGCGGTAGCGGCCGGTGAGCAGGTCGCTGAAGCACAGCCAGGTGTGGGCGTCCAGCCAGGGCGCGAGGTCGGTGGCGGTGGCGGTGGCCAGCACCCGATCGGCCTCGCCGAGCAGTGCCAGGCCACGCGCGCCATCACCGCTGGCGATCGCGGGCATCGGTCCCAGGGCGGCGACCGCGTAGGCGATCGTGGACGGCACCTTGTCCACGGGCACCTCGCCGAGCAGCCGGGTGGCCTCGGCGTTCTCGCCGGACCAGGTGGCCTCCACAGCCAGCCGCAGGTAGAGCGGCCCGGCGTGGTGCAGCTGATCGACGGGGACGGCGCGCAGTTCCCGCTGCAACCGGGCGCGGGCCTCGACCGAACGCCCGAGCAGCCGTTCCACCTTGGAGTAGATGTGGCCCGCGACCATCGCGCGCTGCGGGTAGGCCTGTGCGGGCAGCCGTTCCAGCACGTCCAGCGCGGTGTCCCTGGCCTCGGTGAACTGGCTGCTCACGCCCTGGGCTCCGGCCAGCTCGATGAGCAGCTGTATGCGTTCGCCGGTGTTGGCTGGGATGTCCGGGAGCAGGCGCAGGGCCTGGGTGAGCCAGTAGGAGGCGGTCAGCGGCGCGCGCGGGGCCACCGAGCGGGCCGCGGTGGTCAGCACCCCGACGGCGTCTATGTCGCCGAAGCCCGCCGAGCGGACCACGTGCCGGGCCAGCTGCGGCGCGGGCGCGTTGAGCTTCTGCAGGTAAGCGGCGACCCGGCCGTGGGTGGCCATCCGCCAGCCCGCCGAGGCCGAGGTGTAGGCGGTGTGCCGGACCAGCGGGTGCCGGAAGCGGAACCGGCCCGGCGTGGGCGCGACCCGCACCACGTCCCTGGCGACCAGCTCGTCCAGCACGGTCAGCGCCTCGGCGTCGGTCAGCTCGGCCGCGGCCGCGGCGGCGGTGGGCTCGAACTCATCGCCCACCACGGCGGCGGCGTGCGCGATCAGCAGCGCCTTGGAGGACAGCTGGCCCAGCTCCACCTGCAGCGCGGAGCGGACCGCGTCCGGCACATCGCGCAGCGCGTCCTCGGCGAGGTCGCCGGTGATCGGGGACAGCGGGTTGCCGTTGCCGTTCTCCGCCCTGGACAGCGCCTCCAGGTAGAACGGGTTGCCGCCGCTGGACTCGTACAGCCTGCGCCGCTTGGCCTGGCTCATCCCCGGACCGAGGAACTCCTCGGTCTCCTTCTGCGACAGCGGGCTCACCGTGACCCTGGTGCCCTGGTCCGCCGGCACTTGGGTCAGCGCGGTGCGCAGCCGCGCGGAGACCTGGGCGGGCCGGTAGGCGACCGTGATCACGACCTGCCCGCGCGGGGGATGCCGCACCAGGTAGTCGAGCAGCTCGATGGTGGCCTCGTCGGCCCAGTGCACGTCGTCGAGCAGCAGGGTCAGCCCGGAGGACTCGGCCAGCACCTCCAGCAGCGTGCGCACCGCCCGGTGCAGCCGGTAGCGCGCGCCACCGGCGCCGGCCGGGATCGGCACCTGCGGCAGGTCCACGGTCAGCCCGGGGAAGACCGAGGACAGCAGTCGCGCCTCGGGCAGCGGCAACCGCCTGGTCAGCAGGCCGACCTGGGACTCGAGGTGGTCGTCCAGGGCGTCCACCACCGCGGCGAACGGCGCGTCCTGCTCGAACTCCGCGGCCCGCCCGGCCAGGGTGACCATGCCGAGCTCACGGGCCCGGCCGGCCACCTCGGCGACCAGCCGGGACTTGCCCACACCGGGCTCGCCGACCAGCTCCACCAGGTGGAAGGTCTTGCGCGCGGAACGCTTCAGCGTGGTGCCGAGGACCTTGAGCAGTGGCTGTCGCCCGACCAGTGGACGCAGGGTCGGGTCCGCCGTCGGGGTGATCTGCTGATCCCGCCGACCGGACATCGTTTCCGAACCCCCCACCCACATCGCCGCCGCGGGGAAGATTATGCCAGTCCCGCGGCGACGACGCGGAGCCGTCCGGTGGTGGGTTCTCCAGAGAATGGACTAGCCGGGCAGGGTGACCGCGTCCAGCTCGGCCAGCAGAGCGGCCTTGGTGGCGTCACTGGCGAAGGACACCTCGACCCCGGTGCGGGCGATGTCGACCAGCTGTTTCGCGGTCAGGCCCATCTTTTCGTGCGCGGCCAGGTACTCGCGGTTGAGGTCGGTGTCGAACATGCCGGGGTCGTCGGTGTTGAGCACGACCGGCACGCCCGCGGCCAACAGTTTTGGCAGCGGGTGCTCCGCCAGGTCGAGCACCTCCCGGGTGCGCAGGTTGGAGTGCGGGGAGATCTCCAGCGGGATGCGGTGCTCGGCGAGGTAGCCGACCAGCTCGGGGTCGCGCACCGAGTGGATGCCGTGGCCGATCCGCTCCGCGCCCAGGTCCAGCAGCGCCGACCACACCGTCTCCGGGCCGGTGGTCTCCCCGGCGTGCGGCACGCAGTGCAGCCCGGTCTCGCGGGCCAGGTCGAACATGGGCTTGAACTGACCGCGCGGCACGCCGATCTCCGGACCGCCGAGGCCGAAGCCGACGGTGTGCTCCGGCTGGTGCTCGCGGTACCAGTTGATGGTCCGCCAGCCCGCCTCCACGCCCTGCTCGCCGGGGATGTCGTAGATCCAGGTGAGTTCTACGCCGTGCTCGGTCGCGGCCCGTTCCTTGCCGGTGGCCAGCGCGCTGACCAGTGCCTCGTCGCCGATGCCCGCGTTGAAGAGGTTGACCGGGGTGACGGTGACCTCGCAGTAGCGGACCTGGTTCGCGGCCAGGTCCCTGGCCAGGCCCACCAGCAGGGTGACCACGTCGGCCTCGGTGGTGACCAGCCGGCCCAGCGCGCCGATGACGGTGATGAAGTGCGCGAAGTCGGTGAACTCGTAGTAGCGGGCCAGCTCGTCCCGTTCGGTGGGAACGCCGCGGCCGGGGTGCCTGCGGGCGAGCTCCAAGACGGTGTCCACCGAGGCGGCGCCGACCAGGTGCACGTGCAGCTCCGCCTTGGGCAGGGCAGCGACGAAGGAACGCATGTCCATGTGAATGACCTTTCGTGCGGATTGGTGGGGTGGAAGTGGAACCACCGCCACTACCAGGCCAGGTCGCCCCGGGAGTGATCGCTGCCGTAGAGCGGCAGCCGCACGTCAGAGGTCAAGGTCACCCGCCCAGTCTCGACCAACCCCTGGGAGCCGGTCAACGGACTATTGACACGCGCCACACCTCGGGAAAGGGTGCCGGTGCCAACCAGCACACGTGATCATCAGGAGTGCCCATGAGGCGTGCTCGCAGTGTCCCGTTGACCGTGGCGGTCGCCCTCGCCGCGCTGCCGCTGACCGCGGTGCCCGCGCTGGCCGACCCGCCGAGCGGACCGGTGTTCGCCGACGGCGCCGCGCAACCGGTGTTCGACCCGAAGGACGTGCTGCGCGAGAACGTGTGGGTGCGCGCGCCGGTCGACTCCGACCGCGACGGCAAGAACGACGAGGCGCACGCGCTGGTGGTGCGGCCGAAGGCGACCACGGCGGGCCTGAAGGTCCCGGTGGTCTACCTGCCGAGCCCCTACTACGCGCCGACCAACGACGTGCCCAACCACAACGTCGACGTCGAGCTGCACGTGCCCAAGCGTCCCGGCCGCGACGGCGCGGTCACCTCCGCCCGCACCGACGAGCGGGTCGAGGCGGCCGTGGGCGGTCCCCGGGAGAAGCCGATCCCGGTCTCCCGCTACGAGGAGTACTTCACCGCCCGCGGTTTCGCGGTGGTCTACGGCGAGTCCCTCGGCACCGGCGAGTCCACCGGCTGCCCCACCACCGGCGGCCGCAACGAGACCATCGGCGCGAAGTCCATTGTGGACTGGCTCAACGGCCGCGCCCCGGCGCGGGATGAGAAGGGCGCCGCCGCCGCGGCCACCTGGAGCACCGGCAAGACCGGCATGATGGGCGTGTCCTACAACGGAACCCTGCCCAACGCGGTCGCCAGCACCGGGGTCAAGGGCCTGGAGGCCATCGTCCCGATCGCCGCGATCAGCAGCTGGTACGACTACTACCGGGCCGACGGCGCGGTGGTCGCCCCCGGCACCTACCAGGGCGAGGACGCCGACGTGCTCGCCGAGTACGTCTACACCCGCACCGACCGCGAGATCTGCAAGCCGATCATCGCCGAGGTCGCCGCCGCCCAGGACCGGATCACCGGCGACTACAGCGAGTTCTGGGACGAGCGCAACTACCTCAACGACGTCCGCAAGGTGAAGGCCGCGACCCTGGTCGTGCACGGCCTCAACGACTGGAACGTCAAGACCAAGCACGCCGCACAGTGGTACGAGCAGCTCCGCAAGCAGGGCACCCCGCACAAGATCTGGTGGCACCAGTCCGGCCACTCGGACCCGTTCAGCCTCCGCAAGGACGAATGGCTCAAGACCCTCAACCGCTGGTTCACCCGGTACCTGTACGACCACCGCAACGGCGTCGAACAGGAGCCCCGCGCCACCCTGCAGCGTGAGGACAAGAGCTGGGTGCAGGAAGCCGAGTGGCCCGCCCCCGGCACCCGCGAGGTCGGCTTCCACCCACTCCCCGGCGGCAGCACCACCGGCGCCCTGTCCCACGTCGACGGCGTGCACGGCCGCCCGGTCCTGGAGAACATCGTCGACGACGCCACGAAGAAGGCCGAGGACCTGACCGCCGCCGCGGAGTCCCCGCACCGGCTGGCGTACTTCAGCGGTCCCGCCGCGGCCCCGCTGCGCATCTCCGGCACCGTCGGCGTGGACCTGAAGACGTCCTTCACCCGCCCCGCGGCCAACGTGACGGCCCTGCTGGTCGACCGCGCCCCCGACGGCAAGAACCACATCATCACCAGGGGCTGGACCGACCCGCAGAACCGCCACCGCGAGGACCGCACCCAGCCCCTGCGTCCGGGTGTGCAGTACCGGGTCAACGTGGAGATGCAGCCCGACGACTACGTGCTGCCCGCGGGCCACAAGCTCGGCATCGTCCTGCTCTCCAGCGACTACGACTACACCCTGCGCCCCAAGCCCGGCGCCGGCCTGTCGGTCAACCTGAACCAGACCGAGTTCACCCTCCCCGTCGTCGGCGGCACTTCAGCGGTCCGCGCCGCCTTCGGCTTCTGACCCCACCGTTTCCACCCGAGGCCCCCGAGCACACAGCCCGGGGGCCTCGGCCCGTCAGCCCCGCCCCCTTGCCCCGCGCCCCAGTTCCGCCAGCGCCCCAGTCCGGCCAGCGTCCAGTCCGGCCCGTGCCCCAGTCCGGCCAGCGCCCAGTCCGGCCAGCGTCCAGTCCGGCCCGTGCCCCAGTCCGGCCAGCGCCCCAGTCCCGCCCGTGCTCCAGTCCAGGCCGTGCCCCAGTCCGGCCTGTGCCCGAGTCCCGCCTGCGGCCCAGCCCTTCCTGTGCCCGAGCTCAGCCCGCGGCCCAGTCCAGACCTGCGGCCGGCTTCCGTTCCCAGCCCGCAGCCGGTTCTCTCGGTCCCGCCTGGTCCGCGCGCCGCCCGGCTGCCCCCAAACGTCGCAACCAGTGGTGATCAAGTCATCTGAACCGATTTCGAGAATTCTCAACCAAAAATGGCCGCAGTTTGTATATGGTTTGTAGGCGGGTTGTACGAGCCGCTGCTGTCCTGTGACCTCCTCATCCCTGCGGAGGTCATATGTCCAGCAAGCGTCTTGCCGCGGTGCTCGCCGGAGCTGTCGTCGCCCCCGTGCTGACCGTCGTGGTCGGCACGGGTTCGGCGAGCGCCGCACCCGCGTTCCAGATGCCGTTCCCCTGCGGGCAGGTCTGGTCCGGGCAGACCCGCACCAACCACAACCCGCAACTGTCCCTCGACTTCAACCGCGCCAACGACGAAGGAGACATCGTGGACGCCTCGGCCGCCGGCACGGTGACGGTCGTGGGCAACACCGGCTCCACCAGCTACGGCCGGTGGATCGAGATCGACCACGGTGCCGGCTGGCGCACCCGGTACGCCCACCTGTCGGTGCAGCGGGTCAGCGTCGGCCAACGGGTCACGCGTGGCCAGCAGATCGGCAACGTGGGCAACACCGGCGGCTCGACCGGCGCGCATCTGCATTACGAGCAGCGCCTCAACGGCGCCGCCGTCCGCATCGTCCTCAACGGCGCCACCGCCCTGTACTACGGCACGCGGAGCTACACCAGCCGCAACTGCTGACCCCTGACGTGGCGCGCCAGAACGCCCCCCAGAGTGCGCGCCACCTACGGACCTCCCGGTCTTCACCCCCCTGGGCCGGGAGGTCCGCCTTTTTCTGGGCGTGTCATCCGACGTCCATCTGGCGGCTAGTCAAACTTCCTCCAGGTGCGTTGTCCTTTCTGTTGGCAATTCACCGAGCTGGATGTCCGTCCTGATCCGGAGGTCGCCGTGCGAGCCCTGCGCGCCACCGTCGCCCTGCTGTCGGTCCTCGCCCTCACCACCGCCGTCCCCGTCCCGGCCATCGCCGATCGAGGCGGCGTCACCGCATCGCTGGGACCACGCCCGATCGAGGACGCGCCCGCTGCCTCGACCGCCGACGGCGGCGTCAGCACCCTCACCGCCGGTGCGCCCCGGGTGGACGCCCTGCCGGTGGCCGAGGTGACCTCGCCGGTCGCCCCCGGCCTCGACCTGACCGAGTTCGACCGGCTGGACGCCCGCGGCTGGATCCGCGGCGACGTCCTGACCGCCGACCTGGGCCGCGGCACCCTGCGCCCGGCTTACCTGAGTCCAGGCGCGGTCGCCGCACGCAGCCCGCTCTCCGAGCAGGCCGCCGCCCGCGGTGTGGTCGCCGGCGTCAACGGCGACTTCTTCGACATCAACGCCACCGGCGCCCCACTCGGCGTCGGCATGGACGCGGGCACGCTGCGCCACGCCCCGGCCACCGGCCACAACCTCACCGCGGCCATCGGCCCCGCCGACCTGGGCCGCCTCGCCGAGGTGTTCCTCGACGCGACCGTCACCCTGCCCGGTGGCGCCCGGCTGACCGGCACCAACCTGAACTCACCGGTCGTCGCGGCCAACGGCGTCGGTGTGTTCACCGCGCTGTGGGGCCACGCTTCCCGTCGCACCGCCACGGGCGCCGCGTCCAAGGCGACCGAGGTGGAACTGCGCGACGGTGTGGTGACCGCGGTCCGCCCCGCCCCGGGTGAGGGACCGATTCCGGCCAACACCGCCTACCTGCTCGGCGTCGACGCGGGCGCCGAACGCCTGGCTGCCCTCGTCCCGGGCCAGCGAGTCGAGGTGTCCTACAAGCCGCGCACCGACGGCCCGGTGCCGATCGCCGCGGTCGGCGGCAACCGGGTGCTGGTGAAGGACGGTGTCGTCCAGAACCTCGACGACACCACCATGCACCCACGCACCGCCATCGGCTTCTCCGCCGACGGCCGTCGCCTGTGGATGGTGACGGTCGACGGCAGGCAGGCCGACAGTCGAGGCATGACCGAACGCGAGCTCGCCGAGCTGCTGCGCTCGTTCGGCGCCGATGACGCCCTGAACCTGGACGGCGGCGGTTCGTCCACGCTGCTGGCCCGCCGTCCCGGCGACAGCGCCGCCGGCGTGCACAACCAGCCGTCCGATGGTGGCGAACGCTTGGTGCCCAACGGAATCGGCCTGACCGCGAATCGCGGCAGCGGCCGCTTGACCGCCTTCCGCGTGGAACCGGCTGTCCGGGCCGGTGCGGCCGACCGAGTGCTTGCCGGTCAGACCCGTGCCGTGACTGCCCATGGTCACGACGAGACTGGTGCCCCTGTACCCGGCGAACCGACCTGGCGTGTTACCCCAACACGAGCAGGGAAGGTGTCGCGGGATGTGTTCCACGCTAGCACTTCCGGGAAGGCGACTGTGACCGCTTCCCGGGGTTCTGCCAAGGGATCGACGACTTTCACCGTATTGGGTAAAGCCGCCCGCATCGACTCCGACACCGAACGCGTCGCCCTGTCCGGACTGGGCGCGCGCGGCCGGTTCCAGATCCTGGGGCAGGACGCCGACGGCTTCAGCACCTGGCTCGAACCGGCTGACGTGACCCTCGAGTACGACCAGCGAGTGGTGCAGATCAGCAAGGACCGCAACGGTTTCGTCGCCGCGGCCGTCACCGGGTCCGGCGCCACCGTGGTCAAGGCCAAGGTGGGTGGCCTGACCACGCACCTCGGCGTGACCATCGGCGTCAGCCCGCGCGTGGTGTCCACAATGGACGATCTAACCGGCTGGCAGGCCAGCGTCTTCCCCGCCGTGGTCGGCGCCGACCTCTCCCTCGTGCCGGGCCGCGACGGCGGCAAGGCGGTCAGCCTGAACTACCGGCTGACCGGCACCACCGCGACCCGGGCCGCCTACCTCAACGCCGACCCGCCCGCCCCGCTGCCGCCGGGCACCCAGCGGCTGGGTGTGTGGGCACATGGTGACAACAGCAAGGTATGGCTGCGGATGACCGTGCTGGACGCCGCCGGCACACCCACCGTCATCGACCTTGCCCGCCAGGTCGACTGGACCGGCTGGCGCTACGTCGAGGCGCCGATCCCGCCCGCGCTGACCGGCCAGCTCCGCCTGCAACGGCTCTACGTGGTGGAAACCGATCGCGAACGGCAGTACGAGGGCAAGATCGCCTTCTCCGGCCTCACCGCGCAGGCGGCCGTCCCGATCACCGTTCCCGCCGATGCCACGCCCCAGGACCCGGCGATCATCCGCACCGGAACGCTGGAGGCCCGGCCGGGCGCGGTGCGCGTCGCGGTGGTCAGCGACGCCCAGTTCACCGCGGACGCCCCCGAAGGACCGCTGGTGGCGCAGGCCAGGCGCACCCTCCGCGAGGCGCTGGCCGCCCGGCCCGACGTCGTGCTCATCAACGGCGACCTGGTCGACCGCGCCCTCCCTGCCGACATGGCCCTGGCGCGGCAGATCCTGGACAGCGAGCTGGGCGACCGGATTCCGTGGTTCTACCTGCCAGGCAACCACGAGACCTACGGGCCGGGCGACACTTCCGAGTTCCGCAAGCACTTCGGCCCGACCCATCGGGTAGTCGACAAGAACGGCCTGCGGCTGATCCTGCTGGACTCCGCGCTCGGCTCGCTCCGCGCAGGCGGCTTCGACCAGCTGCGGGCGCTGCGCACCGCCCTGGACAGCGCGGCAGGCGATGCGAACGTCAAGTCGGTCTTGGTCGCGATGCACCACCCGGTCGACGACCCGACACCCTCGGGCGCCTCCGAGCTGTCCGACCCGAAGGAAGCGAACCTGCTGACCACCTGGCTGTCCGACTTCCGGGCGAAGACCGGGAAACCGGCCGTCTCGGTGGCCTCGCACGCCGGGCTGTTCCACGCGACCAGGCGCGACGGCGTGCCCTACCTGATCAACGGCAACTCGGGGAAGGCGCCGGCCGCGGCACCCGCTGACGGCGGCTTCACCGGCTGGACCCTGCTCCGCGTTGACCCGGCCGCGAGCAGTCCCGTCCAGGCCGAACAGCGCCCGCACGTCGACGGACTGGTCCTGGACGTCCCGGCCACGCTGACCCCGGGAACCAGCCACCGGCTGACCCCAGCTCTCCGCCAGGGCACGCGGACGTTCCCGATCGGCTACCCCATCGCCACGACCTACACCGCGAGCCCGGCCCTGCACCTGGGCCCACCGGCCACGGCGGGGCCGACGCACATTGCCGCCTTCGATCCGGCGACCAGCACCCTCACCGCCCTGCGTCCGGGGGCCGCCACGCTCACGCTGACCGTCAACACCACCGCGACCAGCAGCCCCGTCACCATCCGCTGACCCCGCATCCCGCGATCTCCAGGGCTGGCTCGGCCCCGCACCACCGCACGCCGAGCCAGCCCTTTACACCATTCCGCCCCCACCCCCGCGCCAATCCACCTTCAAGATCGCGACCTATCCACAATCAGCCACCTGTCCACAGCCCCCCGCCGCGCCAGTTCCCTTCCCCCCGCCCTCCCGCCAATCTCGACCCATGACCACCGCCACAGCCACCCCACTCCGCCCATCCCGACCGACAACCGTGAAGCTCCGGGAACCCGGCGACGTCATCGCCGCTCTCCCACCCCTCATCGGCTACCACCCGGACGACTCGCTCGTGGTCCTCTACTTCGCCAACAGCGACGATCTGGAGATCCAGCGCGTCCTGCGCGCGCCACTGCCCGAGGTGGCCGACGAGGAAGACCTCATCGCGTTCGTGTGCGACAACATCCTCAGCAGCGGGGCCACCGCCGTGCAGCTCTGCGTCATCGGCGGCGGCACCCGAACACCCGCGCCGCCCACGGAGCCCGGCGAACCCGCGCCCGTGGTGGCCCTGCCCACCCGGCCGCCGCGCCGCGCGCTGGTCCTCGCCCTCACCCAGGTACTGCACAAGCAAGGCGTCGAGGTCATGGAATCGCTCTGGGCGGAACACACCCGCCACAACGCTCTCTGGCAGGACTACGAACACCCCGACCTCACCGGTGTGGTCCCGGACCCGGACGTCTCACTGCTGAACGTGGCCACCGTCGCCTCGGGCGGTGTCACCTACGACTCGCGCGAGACGCTGGTCAACAGCCTGCGGGGCGAGGAGAGGGCGCTGAAACGCCGGAGCTGCCGACTCGACTGGCACGCGGACAACACGGTCCCCGGCGGCATGCCGACCGCGGGGGCCGGTATCCGGGCCATCCAAGCTGAGCTGAAGAACATCGCCGACGGCTCGTTCAAGATCACCGACAATCTCGTGGTACGCCTCGCCATCGCCCTCAACGACCACCGGGTCCGGGATGTGGCGCTCACCATGACCCTCGGCGCGGAGAGCGGCCAGGCCGCCGAACGCCTGTGGCTGGAGCTGACCCGCGAGACCCCGGCCCCGGAATGCGCCGAACCGGCGACACTGCTCGCCTTCGCCGCCTACCACCGCGGCGACGGGGTGCTGGCCAACATCGCTCTGGAACGCGCGGAACAGGCGCAGCCCGGTCACATGCTGGCTTCCCTGCTCGGCCGTGCCATTGACGCCGGACTGCCCCCGAAGGACGTGCTGGCCGCCATCAACAACTCCCAGCGACCCGGTATGGACCTGGTCGTCCCCACGCAGGCGACCTCGTCCGGATGAGCCGATCCCGGGCATGCCGTCGGCCGGCCCCACCGACAGCAGTCCAACGGCTCAGTTGAACGTCACTCCATTGCACTACAACGATTTCGGCCGGAAGTCGCTCCCGGAAACCGCCCAGCCCAGCGGCTCCAGCCGGAACAACCCATCACAACCGCCGTCGCCCCAACGGCAACAACCCGACCCACCGACACCGGAACCCGCCCGGCCGTCCACCGGAGGGTTCACCTATCCCGGTACCGCAGCAGTTCGCCCGGCTGACACCGCAACTCCTTACACAGCAGGGTCAGCGTGGAAAACCGGATGGCCCTGGCCTCCCGGTCTTGAGATTGGAGAGATTCACGATGCTGATCTGAACCCGCTGGGACAGCTCGGCTGGCGACATCAGACAGTGCCCTCCACTTCCTCGCGCAACACCGCACCACGCCAGACGATCTCCGAGACCGCTAGCACGACCAGACCGACCAGTGCCCAGGCGATCGCCCGGCCGTCCGGCCACCGGAACATCGGCGACCCGGTCAACACCACCCCAGTCGGCGCCGATCGCCCAGCGAATCGAGCACACCGGCGACCAGATTGCCGAGCAGCAAAAGGAAACCGATGCGCCGGAACGACCGGGCCGTCGTAGCGGCGAACAGGGGCCGCTCACCCACGTTCGCCTGGCGGACCACCCGCGCCATCAGGAACAGCACGACCACATCCACCACCGCGTACGGCAGCCAGGTCAGCAGCGCCAACGAGAGGAACTCCGCTGAGCCGTCCCGATCAAGGAAGGTGATCACTCCGCCACCAACCCGAAAACCCGGTGCCAGCCCCTCCGGTACGGCGGCGAGCACCCCAGCTGGACCCCGCCCTGTCCCACCGCCAACTGGACGACTACCCCGACCAGTCGCACGACGCCCAAGAACGCCGCCAGCACCCGCAACCAACGAGTCGGCGAACCGGTCCTCGCGACTCCCTGTTCCATGCGCCCCAACCCCCTCGATTTATCGATTTACGACAAATCACGCGGCTGCGTCCGGTCAGCCCGGTCCTCGCCGGCCCCAAGCTGAACTCCCGGAGGTGATCCCAAGCCCGCCACTCGAACCCCGTCGAGTGTCGCCCCAGCACTCGCCTCGTGGGCACGGTGTTGTGCCCCCACCGCGCCCAGGACACCCCCAGCGTCCGTGTCCACAACCGCCTGTCGATCCCGTACCGAGCAACGAGCACGTCTGTCCACTGTGGATTGAAGAGAGGAGGTATTTACCGCGACGGCGTCACATACCGCGGATCCATTACGCCTGGCCGGGTCGCGCCGATCGGCTCAGCTCAGCCCGCTGTCGCACACCGCGCGTTCCGCTTCGGCGTCGCGTTCGCGCGGGCCGATCGCCGACGGCTTCACCCCACCCGGCGCTGTGTCGGAGGTCGGCTCCAGGCAGCGGTGAGCGCGGGCGGTGAAAGTGGCCGGGTCCTACGGCCAGGAGGCCTGACCGTGGCATTCCGCGCTGATGGGCTTTCCGCCGGGAACAGCCTGCGCGGGGAAGTCGTCCGCGGGCTGGGGCTAGCTGAGCTCGTCCGCCACGGCGGCCAGGACCTGGTCCCAGGGGATGACTGGGCCGCTGGCGGTGGGCAGGACTCGGACGCCGGCGTCGCGGAGGCGGTCCAGGTGGCCGGGCCAGGCCGGGTGGCGGGTGGCGTCCACAGCGGCTCGGGGCAGCAGGATGACCGGGGTGCTGGGCATGCCGACCGCTTCGCACAGGTGGGTGAGGGCCTGGTTGTCGGACAGGCCCAGGGCCAGCTTGGCGATGGTGTTGGCCGTGGCCGGGGCGGCTGAATAGCAGTCGGCCGGCGGATGGGGCTTGGGTTCGGTGGGCAGGCGTGCGGCCCAGCGGACCGGGAGGCCGGTGAGGTCTGCCAGTGGGGTGACGAGGTTGGCTGCCTCCAACCACCTGGCGGCCGTCGGGGTGAGGGTGATGGCCACCCGCCAGCCCCGGGCGAGGGCTGGGCGGACGAAGCCGTCGAGGAGCCCCTCGGCCCCGCCTGCCCCGGAGACGACCAAGCCGACCACTGGCGCGTGCTGGGCGGGCGCTGGCCCGTCCTGCGAGGCCACGGGTGCGGCTTGCCGGGCCGCGGGGTCGGGTGTGGGCGCCGCCGGGGTGGCGGGGGCGGGGGTGTCAGGCACTGGTCAGCTGTTCCGGGCCTTGGTGAAAGCCCAGGCGTCGGCGACGATGCCGGACAGGTCGGCGCGCTGGGGCTTCCAGCCGAGGTCCTCGCGGGCGCGGTCGCTAGCGGCGATGAGCACGGCGGGGTCGCCCGCGCGGCGGGGGGAGATCTTGGCGGGGATGGGGTGGCCGGTGACGGCGCGGCAGGTCTCGATGACCTGCTGGACCGAGAAGCCGGTTCCGTTGCCCAGGTTGAAGATCCGGTGCTCGCCAGGGGTGGCGTGTTCCAGCGCGAGGAGGTGGGCATCGGCCAGGTCGACGACGTGGATGTAGTCGCGGACGCAGGTGCCGTCCTCGGTGGGCCAGTCGTCGCCGAAGACCTGGATCTGCTCACGCTGGCCCAGGGCGACCTGGAGCACCAGCGGGATCAGGTGGGTCTCGGTGGCGTGGCGCTCGCCGAACCGGCCGTAGGCGCCGGCCACGTTGAAGTAGCGCAGGCTCATCGCGGCCAGGTTGTGCGCGGCGGCGTAGGAGGTCATCGCGTGGTCGATGGCCAGCTTGCTCGCGCCGTAGGTGTTGGTCGGGCTGGTCGGGGCGGTCTCCTGGATCGGGACCTCCTTCGGCTCGCCGTAGGTGGCGGCGGTGGAGGAGAAGACCAGGCGGGGGGTGCCGTGTTGCTTGATCGCGTCGAGGAGCTTCAGCGAGGTCACCACGTTGCCCTGCCAGTACTTGGCCGGGTCGACCATCGACTCGCCGACCAGGGACTTGGCGGCGAAGTGCAGGACGCCGTCGAAGCCCTCGGCGAGCAGGGTGCCCGCGACCTCGCCGATGTCGCCCTGCACGAAGCGGGCGCCGGAGGGCACCGCGTCGGCGTGGCCGGTGGACAGGTCGTCCACCACGGTCACCTCATGTCCGGACTCCACCAACCGGGCGGCGCACACGCTGCCCACGTAACCGGCGCCGCCCGTGACCAGAAGCCTCACTACGTCCAACCTTCCTGTGGGAGAAAACTGCTGGTCGGCGGCCCGTGGGGTGGTGATGCCCGTGCGGGCGCCGACCAGGTCAACCTAGCGAAGTGGCTTCCTCACCCGGTGGCGCGGTTACTGGTCGCGGCCCGCGCCGGCGGCCGGGATGCCGCTGAACAGGCGCGGCGGGGTCAGCTTGTGCGCGGCGAAGGCGGCCGTGACCTCGGCGCGGACGCGCTCGCCGTCCTCGACCCGGACCAGGGCGATCGCCGAACCACCGAAACCGCCGCCGGTCATCCGGGCGCCCAGGGCGCCTGCCTTGAGGGCGGAGTCGACGGCGACGTCGAGCTCCAGGCAGGAGATGCGGTAGTCGTCGCGCATGCTGGCGTGCGAGGCGGTCAGGATCGGGCCGATCTGTGCGAGGTCACCCGCGCGCAGGTGGTCGACGGCGGCCAGGACCCTGGCGTTCTCGGTCACGATGTGCCGGACCAGGGGGCGCAGGTTCTCCGGGAGGGCGGCTTCAGCCTCGGCCAGGCCGTCCAGGGAGACATCGCGCAGGGCGGGGACGCCGAGCAGCCTGGCGGCTTCCTCGCAGCCGGCGCGGCGGGCGGCGTAGCCACCGTCGGTGTGCGAGTGGCTGGCCCTGGTGTCGATGACCAGGATCTCCAAGCCGCTGGCGGCGGCGTTGAACGGGACCTGCTCGGTCTCGCCGGAGCGGACGTCCAGGAACAGGGCGTGGCCTTCGACGCAGCGCAGGGACGCGGTCTGGTCCAGCAGGCCGGTGGGGGCGCCGACGAAGTCGTTCTCGGCGCGCTGGATCCAGCGCGCCAGGGTGGGCAGATCGGGCGCGAGGCCACCGGAGGAGGCGGGCTGGCCAGAGGCGGAGCTGGCACCGGAGTCCGAGGGCTGGCCGGGGGAGTGGCTGGGGTCGGCGACAGCGGGGTGGCCGGGACCGGGGACGGCGGGGTGGCCGGAGAGGTCCAGGAGGGCCAGGGCGGTGGCGCATTCCAGGGCGTGGGAGCTGGACAGGCCCGCGCCGGCTGGGACGTCGCCCGCGATGAGCAGGGTGGCGCCGGTGACCGGGATGCCGTTCTCGCGCAGGGACCAGGCCACGCCGCTGGGGTAGGCGGCCCAGCCGGTGACCTTGCCCGGGGTCAGGTCGGCTACCGGGACGGGGTCGGCCTGGTTGAGCTTGCCGTCGTCGCCGAGGGTGGCCACCTGGAGCAGGCCGTCGGTGCGGGGGGCGCCGGCCACCGCGATGCGGTGCGGGATGGCGAAGGGGAGCACGTAACCGTCGTTGTAGTCGGTGTGCTCGCCGATCAGGTTCACCCGGCCGGGGGCCGACCACACGCCGGTGGGTTCGCCGATGCGCGCGCGGAACTCCTCCGCCGCCCGTTGAGCCTGGTTCACACGTACTCCATGGATGAGAAGCGGGGCGGCATGCTTGCCACGCCGGGCGGCGCTGGGTGGTGGGCGGGCTGGACCCGATGGCTGGTGGGCTGGGCCCGATGGTGCGGCCGGTGGGCTGTGACCGGTGAGCTGGCCCGATGGTGCGGCCGGTGGGCTATGACCGGTGAGCTGGCCGGGCGGCGTGGTCGGTGGGCTGGGGCCGACGGGCCGGTGGGCTGGGCCCGATGCTGGCGAGGCCGCCCGGACCCGCTGCTGGTGGCCAGCGGGCCGGACGGGCTCAGCGGGTTCGGACCAGGACCGCGTGCGCGATGTCGTAGGTCAGCTCGGCGGAGGCCGTGTCGCCGGTGACGCGCACCGGCTGGCTGGCGCCGGACTGGTGCACCTGCACCGAGCCGCCGGGGGTGACCCCGGCCGACTTCAGCTCGTTCATCAGGTCCGGGTCGGACTGCACGTGCTCGGCGATGCGGCAGACCTCCACCGCGCCGCCGCCCGCCCTGGCGATATCGGTCAGCCGGCGCAGGTCCAGGTCCGCCGGTGGCGCCGGCTCGCCGACGCCCAGGCGGTCGAGGCCGGGGATCGGGTTGCCGTAGGGCGAGGTAGTGGGGTGGTTGAGCAGCTTGACGAGCTTGCGCTCGACCGCCTCGCTCATCACGTGTTCCCAGCGGCACGCCTCGCTGTGCACGTGCTCCCACTCCAGGCCGATGACGTCGACCAGCAGGCGCTCGGCGAGCCGGTGTTTGCGCATCACCGCGATCGCCCTGCTCCGGCCGGCGTCGGTCAGCTCGAGGTGCCGGTCGTCGGCGACCACGAGCAGCCCGTCGCGCTCCATCCGCGCGACGGTCTGGCTCACCGTCGGCCCGCTCTGCTCCAGTCGCTCGGCGATGCGGGCGCGCAGTGGAACCACGCCTTCTTCTTCAAGCTCGTAGATGGTGCGGAGGTACATCTCGGTGGTGTCGATGAGGTCGTTCACGCGCGTTCCCCTTCGTCGGGCTCAATGTTAGTCCTACTGGCTGACATCCATGGCGTTCACCCGGTGCCAGGAGTAATGCGGGCGGGCAGTATGGGGTGGTGCACCCGCTGATCACTCCTGCCGCGCTGGCCGAACTACTCGCCACCGACCGCCCGCCGGTGGTCCTCGACGTCCGCTGGCGACTGGCCGGGCCGCCGGCGAAAGCCGACTACGACCGCGGCCACCTCCCTGGCGCGGTGTTCATCGACCTGGACGCCGACCTCTCTGCAACGCCCGGACCCCTCGGTCGTCATCCCCTGCCCGGCGCCGAGCACCTCCAGCACGTGCTGCGCGCGGCCGGGGTCTCGGCCGGGCAGCACGTGGTGGCCTACGACGCGGGGGACGGCTCGGTCGCCGCGCGGCTGTGGTGGCTGCTGCGCTGGGCCGGGCACCGCGAGGTCGCCGTACTCGATGGAGGTTACGCTGCGTGGACCGCACAGGGACACCCGGTTACCGCCGAGGTGCCCGCTGTCCAGGCCGGTGACATCACCGTCGAGCCAGGGCACCTGCCGGTGCTGGACGCCGAGCAGGCCGCGAAGTGGGCCAGGGAAGCGCTGCTGCTGGACGCCCGCGCGCCGGAGCGCTACCGCGGCGAGGTGGAGCCGATCGACCCCGCGGCCGGGCACGTGCCGGGCGCGGTGAACGCGCCGTTCTCCGGGCACATCGGGCCGGACGGCACCTGGCGCGGCGCACCGGAGCTGGCCGCGCGGTTCCGCGAGCTGGGGGTCGTCGAGGGCAAGCCGGTCGGCGCGTACTGCGGGTCCGGGGTGACCGCCTCCTCGGTCGTGCTGGCGCTGGAGGTGGCCGGGGTGACCACGCCGGAGGCGCCTGCCGCGCTGTACGCCGGGTCCTGGTCCAACTGGTCGGCCGACCCGAGCCGTCCGATCGCCACCGGCGAGCAGCCGGGCTGATTGGCAAGCACGGCAACAAAATCGGATGACAGGGCGGGTCCGGCCCTGTCATCCTCCGTGGCATGTTCGGGACCGTCCACAGCGCACAGCTCGCAGGCCACTGCCTGCCGGGCGCGCTGTCGGCCGTCTCCGCTTGGCTGTCCGGCGCGCGAAGCTGACCCTCCTCCCGCTGTGGAGAACCGAAGGAGGAGGGTGGCCCGCCCCGGCGGCTCCCCGCTCGCGCACGCGGCCGGGGGCCGTTGGCCGGTTCTCGCTTGACCCTCACCGAACGTGAGGGCCGAGCCTGGTCTCATCCCGACCCGAGGAACAGCCATGAGCAAGCAGCAGTACACGCGGACCAAGCCGCACCTCAACATCGGCACCATGGGCCACGTCGACCACGGCAAGACCACGCTGACCACCGCGATCACCAAGGTCCTCGCCGAGCAGGCCGGCTCCACCACCGACTACGTCGCCTTCGACCGGATCGACAAGGCGCCGGAGGAGATCGAGCGCGGGATCACCATCAACATCGCGCACGTGGAGTACGAGACGCCGACCCGGCACTACGCGCACGTCGACATGCCCGGCCACGCCGACTACGTGAAGAACATGATCACCGGTGCGGCGCAGCTGGACGGGGCGATCCTGGTGGTCTCCGCGGAGGACGGCGCGAAGCCGCAGACCAGGGAGCACATCGTGCTGGCCAGGCGGATCGGCGTCGAGCACCTGGTGGTCGCGCTGAACAAGGCGGACGTGGTGGCCGACGAGGAGCTGCTGGAGCTGGTGGAGCTGGAGATCCGGGACCTGTTGTCCCGGTACGGCTTCGACGGCGACCGGGTGCCGGTGGTGCCGGTGTCCGGGCTGCGCGCGCTGGAGGGCGACCCGCGCTGGGTGAACAGCGTGCTTGACCTGCTGCGCGCGGTGGACGAGCACGTGCCGGAGCCGGTGCGGCGCCTCGACCTGCCGTTCCTGATGCCGATCGAGAACGTGCTCACCATCACCGGCCGCGGCACCGTGGTGACCGGCGCGGTGGAGCAGGGTTCGATCGCGCTGGGCGACGCGGTGGAGGTGGTCGGGCTGGAGCCGACCTTCGGCAGCGTGTGCACCGGACTGGAGACCTTCGGCAAGTCGCTGGACCGGGCGCAGGCCGGGGACAACGCGGCGATCCTGCTGCGCGGGGTCAAGCGGGAGCAGGTGCAGCGCGGGCAGGTGCTGGCGCTGCCCGGCAGCGTGCGTCCGCACACCGCCTTCCGCGCGCAGGTGTACGTGCTCTCCGCGCAGGAGGGCGGCCGCCGGACGCCGTTTCACGCCAACTACCGGCCGCAGTTCCACTTCCGCACCGCGGACGTGGTGGGCGAGGTCGAGCTGCCCGAGGGCGGCGTGGTGCGGCCGGGCGACTCGGTGGAACTGACCGTGCGCCTTGGCAAGCCGGTCGCGATGGACGCGGGCCTGGGGTTCGCCATCCGTGAGGGTGGCCGGACCGTGGGCGCGGGCACCATCAGCGAGCTGCTCGACTGAAGCACTGGACTGGCCCCGCGCAGCCGTGGGGGTCAGTCCAGCAGTCCGTCCGGGGCGAACACGGTGTTCTTCACCTCGCAGTAGAAGTCGAAGCTCCACTGCCCGCCGCCGCGCCCGATGCCGGACTGCCTGGCCCCGCCGTAGGGCGCGCGCAGGTCGCGGACCGCGTGGCAGTTCACCCACACCGTGCCGGCCACCAGGTTCGCGCTCACCCGGCGGGCGCGTTCGGTGCTGCCGGTGAACACCGTCGCGGTCAGCCCGTGTCTGCTGTTGTTGGCCAGCGACAGCGCCTGCGCCTCGGTCTCGAAGGTCTGCAGGGTGAGCACCGGGCCGAGGGCCTGTTCGGTGAGGATCTCCCCGCCCGGCGGCGGATCGGCGAGCAGGGTGGGCTGGAAGTACAGGCCGCCGAGCCGTGCGTTGCGGGAGCCGCCGAGCAGCGGCCGGGCCCCGGCGGCCAGCGCGCGGCTGACGCAGCCGTCGATGCGGCGCAGGTGCTCGCGGTGGATCTGCGGGCCGACGTCGGTGCGCACATCTCTCGGGTCGCCTTGCCGGATGGCGTTGGCGCGCACCAGGAACCGGGTGGTGAACTCCTCGGCGACCTGGCGCTGCACCAGCAGCCGGGCGCCGGTGCGGCCCAGTTGCCCGGCGTGGTCGAACTGCTCGACCGCGATCGCGGTCGCCTGGTCCAGGTCGCTGTCGGCGAAGACCAGGATCGGCGACTTCCCGCCCAGCTCCAGCGAAACCGGGGTCAGCGTGGCCCCGGCCGCCGCGGCCACCCGACGACCGGCCGCGGCCGATCCGGTGAAGGCCAGCCTGGCCAGTCCGGGGTGCGTGGCCAGCGCGGCGCCTGCCTGTTCACCGGTGCCGTGCACCAGGTTCAGCACACCGTCGGGCAAGCCGGCCTCCGTGGTGATCCGGCACAGCAGCGCGGCGGTCAGCGGCGCCCACTCGGCCGGTTTCAGCACCACCGTGTTGCCGGCGGCCAGCGCGGGGGCGATCCGCCAGGTGGCCTGCGGCAGCGGCGAGTGCCACGGGGTGATCAGCCCGCACACCCCGGCGGGCTCCCAGCTGACGTGGTTGCGGTGCGCGCGCAGGTGGAAGTCGGGGTGGTGCAGCTCCAGCAGCCGGTCGGCGAAGAACCGGAAGTGGTGGGCCACCCTGGGCAGGGTGACGCGCAGGTGGGTGCGCAGCAGGCCGCCGCTGTCCACCGTCTCCACCGCGGCCAGGTGGTCCAGCCGGACCAGGATCTCATCGGCGATGGCGTGCAGCAGCTCGGCGCGTTCCTCCCTGGTGGTGCGGGAGAAGTCGCGGAAGGCCCTGCGGGCGGCGGTGACCGCGGCGTCCACCTCAGCCGCTCCGCCCGCGGCCAGCTCGGCGACCGGTTGCTCGTCCAGCGGGGACAGGTCGGTGAACCGCCGCGCCGAGGCGACCCAGTCGCCACCGATCCAGTGATCCTCGGGGATGCGCACCCCGGCGACGGTCGCGACCATCTCCGCCACCTAACTTGTACGGCTCCAAACAAGTTAGGTCGGGCTCAGAAGCGGGTCAACCGCCGATCAGCTCTGTTCGCGCAGGGCGGCCCGGCGCGGCTCGCCCTCGCGTTCCAGGTGCCCGATCAGCCCGCGCAGGGTGGTGGCCAGTTGCTGGCGGCGGGAGCTGGACAGCTCGTCCACCACGAAGGACTCCTCGGCGTTGAAGGCCGGGAACAGCTTGCGCATCAACCGTTTGCCCTTGGCGGTCAGGTGCAGCACCACCAACCGGCCGTCCGCGGCGTGCTCGCGCCGCTCGATCAGGCCGTTCTGCTCCAGCGTCTTGACCACGCCGGTGAGCGTGCCCTTGGTGATCCCGGCCTCGGCGGCCACGTGCCTGGTCTCCATGTCGCCCCAGATCCAGACCACCCACAGCACCACGAACCCGGTCCAGGTCAGCCCGGCCGGGCGGAGGATGACGCTTTCCATGTGGTTGCGCACCGCGACCGCGGCTCGGTGGATGTTGGCGACCGCGGCCATCGCCTCGAAGTCCAGCGGCAGGTCGCCGAGCCGCTCCCGGACCGCGTGCTCGGTCTCCTGGACGGTGCGCTGTGTGGTCACGCGATCATTGTGCGGGTTGTCGGCCGTGCCGACCGAGTGAACGTGTCAGGCGTGCCCAAATCGTTTGCTTCCCTGATAGTGGAACAGCCTGCGTCACCACGGGTGTATGCGCATGCAAATGGGCACCAAAGTTCATTTGGTGCCAAACGATCGACCCTTGTGCGGGCTGTTGGCGGCTCGTATTGTTCGCATCCAAACAAGTTTTCGGAGGCGCGGGGATGGTGCTGGACGACGGGATCGACCTGGTCCGAGTGCTCTTCCCCGACCTGCTGGGCATCCCACGCGGCAAGGAGGTGCCGGCCCGGCTGCTGCCGGAGCTCGCCGAGCGCGGGCTCTCCTTCTGCCGCGGGGTCTACTACACCAGCGCGCGCGGGGAGAACATCCCGGCGCCCGCCGCGCTGGGGGCCGGGCTGCCCGATGTGGTGGCCCGGCCGCTGTTGGACACGGTCACCCCGCTGCCCTGGGCGTCGGGAACCGCCTGGTGCCTGGCGGAGGTGACCGAGCCGGGCGGGCCGCCCGCGGTGGAGGACCCGCGGGCGGCCCTGCGCCGGGTGCTGACCAGGTTCGCCGCCGAGGGGCTCAGCCCGGTGCTCGGCCCGGAGCTGGAGTTCTTCCTGCTGGAGCCGGCGGACGGCGGGTTCCGCCGGTACGGGCAGGGGCTGGGCAACATCTACACCACCGGCCGCAAGGGCGATCCGCGTGGCCTGCTGCCGCACTTCCTGCGCGGGCTGACCGGGATGGGCCTGGACATCCTTGGCGGCAACCACGAGTTCGGGTCAGGGCAGTTCGAGATCAACCTGGGGCACGCGCCCGCGCTGGCCGCCGCCGACGCCTGCTTCGGCTTCAAGTTCGGCGTGCGCGAACTGGCCGCCGCGCACGGGCTGCACGCCACCTTCATGGGCAAGCCGTTCAACGACGACGGCGGTTCCGGGTTCCACCTGCACCTGTCCATCGCCGACGGTGCGGGCCGCAACCTCTTCGACGACCCCGGCGGCGAGCACGGGCTCTCCGCGCTGGCCCGGCACGCGGTGGCCGGGATCCTGGCGCACGCCCCCGCGCTGACCGCGCTGCTCGCGCCCACCGTCAACGCCTACCGCAGGCTTCAGCCCGACACGCTGGCCCCGTTCCTCATCGACTGGGGCCTGGACAACCGGTGCGCGCTGGTGCGGGTGCCGCCGGAACGCGGCGACGGGGCCCGGCTGGAGGTGCGGCTGGGTGACGCCGCGGCCAACCCGTACCTGGGCGCGGCCGCCGTGCTGGCCGCCGCCTACCTGGGCATCGAAGGCGAGCTGCAGCCGGGAGAACCGTTGTCCGGCTACGGGTACGACCCGGCGCGATCGGGTGCGCTGCCCGGCGATCTGGGTTCGGCGCTGGACGCGCTGGCCGCCGACACCGCGCTCACCGAGGCGCTCGGCGCCGGGCTGGTCGAGGCCTTCACCGCGGTCAAGCGGTTCGAGGTGGCCGAGTTCGCCAGGTACGTCACCGACTGGGAGTTCCGCGAGTACGCCTACCACCTGTGAGGAGACGAAGGTGAACCTCCGGCACTGGCTCAGCGCCGCCGTCGACGCGCACGAGTCCTGGGCGAAGGGCTTCGGCGACTTCAGCCCGCACCCCGCGCTGCACGTGGACGAGACCCGGTTCGGCGAGGCGCTGGGCGAGCTGGGCGAGCGGCTCAGGGACAACTACCCGTTCTTCCATCCGCGTTATGCCGGGCAGATGCTCAAACCGCCGCACCCGGCCGCGGTCGTGGGCTACCTGGCCGCGATGCAGATCAACCCGAACAACCACGCCCTGGACGGCGGGCGGGCCACCGCGGAGCTGGAGAAGGAGGTGGTGGCGCAGCTGGCCGGCATGTTCGGCTACGGCACCCACCTCGGCCACCTCACCAGCAGCGGCACCATCGCCAACCTGGAGGCGCTGTTCGTGGCGCGGGAGACCCACCCCGGCAAGGTGGTGCTCTACAGCGCGGACGCGCACTACACGCACAGCCGGATGTGCCAGGTGCTCGGCGTGGCCGGTGAGCCGGTGCCGGTGGACGCGGGCGGGCGGATGGACCTGGACGCGCTGGCGGAGCGGCTGCGGCGCGGGGATGTCGGCACGGTGGTGCTCACGCCGGGCACGACCGGCCTCGGCGCGGTGGACCCGATCCACGAAGCCCTTGCGCTGAAGGAGAAGTACGGCGTGCGCATCCACGTGGACGCGGCCTACGGCGGCTTCTTCTCGTTGGTGGCCGGGGAGTTCGGCGTCCCGGCCGGGCCGTTCGCCGCGATCGCGGGCTGCGACTCGGTGGTGGTCGACCCGCACAAGCACGGCCTGCAACCCTACGGCTGCGGCGCGGTCCTGTTCGCCGATCCCGCCGTGGGCCGCTTCTACCGGCACGACTCGCCCTACACCTACTTCACCTCCGACGAGCTGCACCTGGGCGAGATCTCCCTGGAGTGCAGCCGGGCCGGGGCCGCCGCGGCCGCGCTGTGGCTGACGCTGAAGGTGCTGCCGCTGACCAGGGACGGACTGGGTGCCGTAGTGGCGGCCGGTCGCCGGGCTGCGGTGCGCTGGGCCGAGCTGATCGAATCCTCGGAAACCCTGTCCCTGTACCAGAAGCCCGAACTCGACATCGTGAGCTACCTGCCGAAGCTAGCCACACTGTCCGAAGTGGACAGAGTGAGCGCGGGGGTGATGGACCGGGGCATGACCGATCCGGCGGACCCGGTGTTCCTGGCCACCTACACCGTCACCGCCGAGGCACTGCGCGCCCGGGGGCACCGGCTCACCGAGGACGCCGCACAGGGCCGGATCCTGCGCAGCGTCCTGATGAAGCCCGAGCACGAGTCCACTGTGGACGCGCTACATGCCAGGGTGGAAGCCCTGGTCCGTGGCGATGAGCTGCTTGCGTAGCAGGTTCTTGCGCACCTTGCCCATCTCGTTGCGCGGCAGCTCGGGCACCAGCTCCAGCCGGTGCGGCTGGTACCACTCGGTCATCCCGCGCTCGGTGAGGTAGGCGCGCAGCTGGGTCAGGGTCGGCGGCGCGCCCTCGGGCACCACCACCGCGCAGGCCAGCTCGCCGTGCGCCCGGTGCGGGTAGCCGACCAGCGCGACCTGGCCCACCGACGGGTGCCCGGCCAGCTCGTCCTCGACCTCCTTGACCAGGATCATCGAGATCCCGCCGATCCGGTCCACCGCGCGCCTGGTCACCCTGATCCCGCCGTGCCCGTCCGGCTGGGCCAGATCCCCGGTGTCGTACCAGCCTTCCTCGGCCAGCACCCGCACCGCGCCGCTGCCGGTGTCCATTGTGGCCAGTGCCGCGGCCGCGCCCCTGATGTGCAGCGGCGACTCACCGTCAGGGGCCAGGTCGAACTCCAGGTGCGGCCCGAACCGGCCGTCGCTGCGGGTGGCGAAGTCCGCTGGGTCGGTGGTCCTGGTCCAGCTGAACCCGCCCTCGGTCATCGCCCACAGCGCGCGCAGCGGCCGCCCGAAGTGCTCGGCCACCTCGCCGGCGAGCTGACGTGGCACCGGCATCCCGCCCGCCATCACGCACCGGAAGGCCAGCGGCAGCGGGTTTTCCCGCTGTGCGGCCAGGATCGCGGAGAGGAACGGCGGCGCGGCGGCCAGCACGGTCGCGCCCTCGGCGGAGATCAGCCGGTGCAGCGCCGCGGGGTTCCACTCGTCCTGGTACAGCGCGGTGCCACCGGTCAGCAGCGGCAGCAGCACGCCGAAGGCCAGCCCGGCGATCCGGGACAGCGAGTGCGGGGTCACCGTGACCACCGGATCGCCCAGGTCCTCCACCGCGGTGAAGTGCGCCAGCGCGGCGTGCAGCGTGTTGTGGCTGTGCAGCACGGCCTTCGGCTCGCCGGTGGTGCCGGAGGTGAACAGCACCAAGAACACTCGGTCGGGATCATCCTCTGACCCGTTGTCCTCGGCGGCCCAGGCACCCTCGGTGTAGTAGGGCAGATCCTCGGGCAGCACGCTGATCCGCGCGCCGGTCCACTCCTGGAACTTGGCCCGCTCACGCGGTCCCATGCTGGCCATGACCGGCGCCGCGACCGCGCCGACGGCGGCGCAGGCCAGGGTCAGCGCGGCGTTCTCCCAGCGGTTCGGCAGCTGGAAGGAGACCACCTCGCCCGGCCGCACCCCTTGCGCGCGCAGCGCCGCGGCGAACCGGAACACCTGCCGGTGCAGCTCCCGATAGGTTAGGCAAACGGTTTCAGCACGTCCGGCGACCTGGGCCACGATCGCCCCGCGGTCCGGGAAGGTCGCCGTGGCCCGGCGCAGATCGGACAACACGGTCACTTCCCGCCACACACCCGAAGCGCGATGGGAGTCGGCAAGCTCTCGATCCGGGGCGGAAATCCGAGGAATAGCCACGAGGTTCGATCGTGCCGGGGCACCATGGGCCGGACAACACCCGTATTGAGCAAGGAGCGCCAAGGTGTCAGTGAACTCGGAGCTGCGGGCGGCCCGCGAGGCGATCGTGCGGGAGCACATGGAGTCGGAGAACCGGCACGAGTTCGACGTGACCCTGGGCACTTTTGAGCACCCGCGCTACGAGATCATGGCCACCGGGGACGTCTACGACGGGGCCGAGGCGGTCAGCCGGTACTTCGAGGAGAGCCGCACCGCCTTCCCCGACCAGCGCAACGAGCTGGTCGCGCTGCACCACGCCGATGACGCGGTGGTCGCGGAGTTCCTGCTCAAGGGCACCCACCAGGGCCCGCTGCGCGGCATCCCGGCCACCGGCAAGTCGTTCACCGTGCCGGCCACCGCGTTCTTCGTCTTCGAGGGCGCGGACCTGGTCTGCGAACGGGTCTACACGGACATGCTCAGCATCCTGGTGCAGCTCGGCCTCGTCCCCATCCAGGGCTTGTCGGGGTAAGTTCGGGCCATGGGAGAGCGGGTCGCGGTCGTGTGGGACGAGTCCTTTCTGAGCTACGACCTCGGCGGGGACCATCCGCTCAACCCGGTCCGGCTCGACCTGACCGTGCGGCTGGCCCGCGCGCTGGGCGTGCTGGACGGGGTGTCATTCCACCTGCCGGTGCCGGCCACCGAGGCCGAGCTGGAACGGGTGCACGAACCCAGCTACCTGGCCGCGGTGCAGGCCGCGCCCACCTCTGCCTGGGAGGTCGGGCACGGCCTAGGCACCCCGGACAACCCGGTCTTCGAGCACATGCACGAGGCATCCGCGCTGGTGGCGGGCGGTTCGCTGGTCGCGGCCCGCGCGATCGCGGAGGGCAGGGCGGACCGCGCGGTCAACCTGGCAGGCGGCCTGCACCACGCGATGGCCGGGCACGCGGCCGGGTTCTGCGTCTACAACGACTGCTCGGTGGCCATCGCCGACCTGCTGGCCAACGGCGTCGAGCGGGTGGCCTACCTGGACGTGGACGTGCACCACGGCGACGGCGTGCAGGCGGCCTTCTACGACGACCCGCGGGTGCTCACCATCTCGCTGCACCAGCACCCGTTGACCCTGTGGCCGGGCACCGGCTACCCCCGTGAGCTGGGCATCGGCGCGGCCGAGGGCACCTCGGTCAACATCGCGCTACCGCCGCGCACCACCGACGCGGGCTGGCTACGCGCCTTCCACGCCACCGTGCCCTCGCTGCTCCAGGCGTTCCGCCCCCAGGTGCTGGTCACCCAGTGCGGCGCGGACACCCACCGGGAGGACCCGCTGGCCGACCTGTCGCTGTCGGTGGACGGGCACCGGGCCACCTACCAGGCGCTGCGCGAGCTGGCCGAGACCTACGCGGGCGGCAAGTGGCTGGTGCTCGGCGGCGGTGGCTACGCGCTGATGCGGGTGGTGCCGAGGTCCTGGACCCATCTGCTGGCCACCGTGCTGGACCGCGACCTGGACCCGGACACCGCGCTGCCGGCCGAGTGGATCGCGCACACGGCGCGACTCGCGCCACACGTGCCGCTGCCGACCTCGATGACCGACGAGTGCGACCCTGTGTTCGTGCCGTGGGATGACACCGCCGGTGACGCCGTGGACTCCGCCATCAGGGACACCCGGCGGGCGGTCTTCCCCTTGCACGGCCTCGACCCCGATGATCCACGCGACTGAGGGACCGATGAGCGAGACCGAGCCGGACCCGTTCGACTACCCGCGGCAGTGGGAGGCCGACGTCGTGCTGTCCGACGGCGGCACGGTGCACCTGCGGCCGATCACCCCCGACGACGCCGAACGCCTGCGCGCCTTCCACGGCAGGCTCTCCGAGCGCACCCGCTACCTGCGCTACTTCGGGCCGTACCCGCGCATCCCGGACCGCGATCTGAAACGGTTCACCACGGTGGACCACCAGCACCGGGTGGCGCTGATCGCGCTGCTCGGCGACGAGATCGTGGCGGTGGGGCGGTTCGACCGGCTCAGCGGCACCGGCAAGGCCGCGCTGATCAAGTCACCGGTCAGCGCGCAGGCGCCGGACGGTGAGATCGCCGAGGTCGCCTTCGTGGTGGAGGACCCGCACCAGGGCCGGGGCCTGGGCTCGATCCTGCTGGAACACCTCACCGCGGCCGGGCGCGAGGTCGGGGTGCGGCGGTTCGTGGCCGAGGTGCTCGCGGAGAACCGCCAGATGGTGCGGGTGTTCCGGGAGGCGGGCTACGAGGTCAGCCGGGCCTTCGACGAGGGTGTGCTGCACCTGGAGTTCGCCATCGACCCCACCGAGGAGTCACTGGCGGTCGCGCACTCCCGGGAGCAGGCCGCCGAGGCGCGCAGCGTGCACAACCTGCTGCACCCGCGCTCGGTGGCGGTCATCGGCGCCTCCACCGACCACGCCAAGGTCGGCCACGCCGTGCTGAGCAACCTGCTGGTCGCCGACTTCGCCGGACCGGTCTACCCGGTCAACGCCGAGCACCGCTCGGTGCGCGGGGTGCGCGCCTACCCGACGGTGCTGGACATCCCCGACGACGTGGACCTCGCGGTGGTCGCGGTGCCTGCCGCCAGGGTCGGCGAGGTGATGGACGCCTGTCTGGCCAAGGGGGTGAAAGCCCTGGTCGTGGTCAGCTCCGGGTTCGCCGAGACCGGCACCGAGGGCGCCACCCGGCAGCGTGAGCTGGTCACCGAGGCGCGGGCGCACGGCATGCGGGTGGTCGGGCCGAACGCGCTCGGCGTGGTCAACACCGACGGCGCGGTGCGGCTCAACGCCAGTCTCGCGCCGACCCTGCCCGGCCGCGGCCGCACCGGCTTCTTCTGCCAGTCCGGCGCGCTGGGCAGCGCGATCCTGGCCACCGCGGCCGAACGCGGTCTGGGCCTGTCCACCTTCGTCTCCGCGGGCAACCGCGCGGACGTCTCCGGCAACGACCTGTTGCAGTACTGGGAGACCGATCCGGCCACCGACGTGGTGCTGCTGTACCTGGAATCCTTCGGCAACCCGCGCAAGTTCGGGCGGCTGGCCCGGCGGCTCGGGCGGTCCAAACCGATCATCGCGGTCAAGTCGGGGCGGCACGCGGTGCGGCCCGGCCTGGCGGCCACCTCGGTGGCGGTGGACGAGGCCAGCGTGCAGGCGCTGTTCGAGCAGGCCGGGGTGGTCCAGGTCGAGTCACTGGCCCAGCTGTTCGACACCGCGCTGCTGTTCGCTCACCAGCCGCTGCCCGCTGGACCGAGAGTGGCGATCGTGGGCAACTCCTCGGCGCTGGGCATGCTCGCCGCCGACTCGGCACTGGCCCAGGGCCTGGAGCTGGCGGCGGAGCCGATCGACGTCGGGCCCTCGGCCACGCCGGAGGTCTTCGCCGAGGCGGTGCGCGCGGCGGTCTGCCGGGAGGACGTGGACGCGCTGGTGGCGGTGTTCGCGCCACCGGTCGCGGTGCCGGGCACCGCCTACGCGCGGGCGCTGCGGGAGGCCGTCTCGCAGGGCTGCGGCGCGCGCAAGCCGGTGGTGTCCACGTTCCTGGCGGTGGAGGGTGTGCCTGCCGAGCTGGCGGTGCCCGGACCGGACGGCTCGCCGGGACCTGGCTCGCTGCCGTCCTATCCGAGCCCGGAGCGCGCGGTGCTGGCGCTGTCCAGGGCGGTCCGGTACGCGCAGTGGCGATCCGCGCCACAGGGCCATTTCCACCGCCCATCGGACCTCGACCCCGGCAGAGCACGTGGCCTGGTGGAGCAGTGGGTCAGCGCCGAGGAGGTGGAGCTCACCGACGACCAGGTGCGCGATCTGCTGGCCTGCTACGGGATCTCGATCGTGCCCTATCGGGTGGTGTCCGATGTGGACGAAGCGGTGGCCGCGGCGGCCGAGCTCGGCTACCCGGTGGCCCTGAAGTCGGTCAGCGAACGCCTGCGGCACCGCACGGACCTGGTCGGCGTGCGCCTTGACCTGCCGGGGAAGTACGCGGTGCGCTCGGCGTATGAGGACCTGCGCGCGGTCTCCGGAATGGCCGAGGTGTATGTGCAGCGGATGGCGGCCAAGGGCGCGTCCTGTGTGATCGGCCTGCAGGACGACCCGTCCTTCGGCACGCTGGTCTCCTTCGGACTGTCCGGTGTGGTCAGTGACCTGCTCGGCGACCGCGCCTACCGGGCCGTGCCGCTCACCGACGTGGACGCCGACCGCCTGGTCCGCGCGCCCAAGGCCGCCCCGCTGCTCACCGGCTACCGCGGCGCGGAGCCGGCGGACCTGGACGCGCTGGCCCAGCTCGCGCTCCGGGTGGCCGCGCTGGCCGAGGACCTGCCGGAGGTCCGATCCCTTGCCCTGGAACCGGTGCTGGCCTCCGCGGCCGGTGCGTTCGTGACCAGTGCGCGGGCCTGTCTCGGGCCGCCACCGTCCCGACCGGACAGTGGGCCGCGCCGACTTCGCTGACTGGACATATGGTTGATCACATGCCACCTGCCCAGCCAGCGCACCGTGCCGGGGAACCGGTCCGCGACGGAATCCCCGAGCACGGGCGGATTCCCCGTTACTACGCGGTCAAGGTGCAACTGCGCGCGGTGATCGAGGAGCTGGGTCCGGGCGCGATGCTGCCCAGCGAGCGGGAGCTGGCCGAGCGGTTCGGCGTGTCCAGGGTCACCCTGCGGCAGGCCGTCGGCGAGCTGGTGCTGGAGGGCAAGCTCCAGCGCAGGCACGGCAGCGGCACCAGCATCGCACCGCCCAAGCTGAGCCAGCCGCTGTCGCTGTCCAGCTACACCGAGGGCATGCGCGCCCAGGGCGTCCGCCCCGGCCGCAACCTGATCACCTTGGAACGCCTCACCGCCGACTCCGGCCTCGCTGATGATCTGCGGATCGAGCTGGGCGCGCCGGTGGTGCACATCGAGCGGGTGCTGCTGGCCGACGACGAGCGGGTCGGCCTGGAGTCGACCTACCTGGCCGAGCAGCGCTACCCCGATCTGCTGGAGGTCTTCGACCCGGCCGAGTCGCTCTACGCTTGTTTGCAACAGCAGCTGGGCGTGGTCTTCGCCGAGGCCGAGGAGCGGGTGGAGACGGTGCTGGCCACCCCGCGCGAGGCGCTGCTGATCGGCACCAACCCGGCCCTGCCCATGCTGCTGCTGCACCGCATCTCGGTCGATCCGGACGGCAGCCCGATCGAACGGGTCCGCTCCCTGTTCCGCGGCGACCGGTTTTCCTTCGTCACCCGCCTGCGACCGAACTGAGGAACCCCAGCACCAGCCCCGCCCATTCCGGGCCGCGCTCCACCGCCACCGTGTGCCCACAGTCCAGCTCGGCCAGCCGCGCGCCGGGGATGCCCTCGGCGAGCACCCGCGAATGTCCAGGCGTGGCAAGGGCATCGGCGCGGGCGGGGATCACCAGCGCAGGCACCCGGATGCCGGCCAGCTCGGCCCGGACGTCCACGTCGAGGGCCATCTCCAGCTGGTGCAGCACGCCCGGCGTGGGGTCCTCGGCCAGCCACTTGGCCAGCCCAGAGACCATGGCGGGCACATCGTTGGTGGCGAGGTGGGACCCGCTGTGGCACATCAGGGTCAGGTACTCGGCCAGCGCGTCACGGTCGCCTGATTCGACCAGTCGTCGCCAGAGGGTGAGGGCCAGGCGAAGATGCGGCTCGGGGTAGGCGAAACCGGCGGTGAGGACCAGGCCGGTGACGCGGTCCGGGTAACGGGTGGCGATGCGGACCGCGACGGCGGAGCCGGTGGAGAAGCCGAGCACGGCGAAGGGGCCGGTGACCTCGGCGACCAGGCGGTCGGCGAGGCGGTCCAGGGTGAGTGGCTCGGCGGGGGTGGCGCCGGAGCCGGGGTAGTCGTGGGCGACGACGTTGTGGTCGCGGGAGAGCGGGGTGAGGAGAGGGCCGAAGCTGTCCTCGATGGTCCTGCCGACGCCGTGGGTCAGCAGGACGGTGGGGCGGGTCATGGTCGCGACGGTAAACGCTGACACCGCTGTGAGGGTCAAGTCCAATAGTCACGAACGGATAACTGGTCTAGTTCTCCTTTGGCTGGGAGTTCACCCGCAGTTGGGCTGACCGTCCCGGTCTGTTCGGTTGCGCCGACAAGCGTGTGGCCCGTGCGAGTACTGATCGTGGGCGGTGGCGTGCTGGGCACCATGCACGCCTGGCAGGCCCTCAGCCGGGGCCATGACGTCATCCAGTTGGAGCGTGAGCCGGAGGCGCGGGGCGCCTCGGTGCGCAACTTCGGGCTGGTCTGGGTGAGTGGGCGGGCCGACGGCGCTGAGCTGGCGACCGCGTCCCGGGCCCGGGAGCTGTGGGCGGAGCTGGGTGCGGCGGTGCCGGGGCTGGGGTTTCGGGCGGCGGGGTCGCTGACCGCGTTGCGGACCGATGCCGAGCTGGCGGTGGCTGAGGCGTTCGTCGCCTCGGGTGCGGCGGCGCGGCGGGGCACCACGTTGCTCGATCCGGCCGAGGCCCGGGAGCGGAATCCGGCGCTGCGCGGGGAGTTCCTGGCCGCGTTGTGGTGTGCGCGGGATGCCGTGGTGGAGCCGCGGACCGCGCAGCCCGTGTTGCGGGAGCACCTGCTCGGCACCGGGCGGTATGCCTGGTTGCCCGGTCGGGAGGCGCGGGAGTTGACCGCCAATGGGGTGCGGGATGATCACGGGCAGGTGCACGAGGCTGATCTGGTGCTGTTGTGCGTTGGTGCGCAGCTGGGTGGGCTGGCTCGGGAGGTGGCGGGGGAGCTGCCGTTGCGGCGGGTGCGGTTGCAGATGATGCAGACCGAGCCGCTGGGGGAGGAGTTCCCGACCGCGCTGGCCGATGCGGACAGCCTGCGCTACTACCCGGCCTACGCGGGTCCCGCGCTGGATGAGCTGCGGGTCAGGCAGCCGCAGCCGGCCGTGGCCGAGGAGCACGCCATGCAGTTGCTGGTGGTGCAGCGGCGGGACGGTGGGCTGACCATCGGGGACACCCACGGCTATGCGGAGCCGTTCCCGTTCGACACCGACGAGCAGCCCTACCAGTACCTGCGCGAGGTCACCGAGTCCCTGCTGGGACAACGGCTTCCGCTGATCCGGCGGCGCTGGGCCGGGGTGTACGCGCAGAGCCTGACCGGGGAGATCGTGCACCGGGCGCGGCTCACCGAGCGGGCGTGGGTCATCGCCGGGCCCGGCGGGCGGGGCATGACCTGTTCGCCCGCGATCGCCGAAACCACCGCGCTGGAGGCTGGACTGTGACGATCACCTTGGCAGTGCTGGACATGGCGGGCACCACCGTGCTCGACGGCGGGCTGGTCGAGCAGGCCTTCACCGCCGCGGTCGGCGCGGTGGGCGTGCGGCCGGAGGATCCCGCCTATCCCGGCATGCTCGACTACGTGCGCGCCACCATGGGCGAATCCAAGATCACCGTGTTCCGGGCCTTGCTGGACAACGACGAGGACCGCGCGCAGGCCGCGAACCAGGCCTTCGAGTTGGCCTACGCGGGCCTGGTGGACGCCGGGCACTGCGCGCCGGTGCCCGGTGCGGCCGAGGCGATCACCCGGTTGCGGGACAACGGGATCCGGGTCGCCCTAGGTACCGGGTTCGCCGCGCCGACCCGTGATCGTCTGCTGGACGCGCTGGGGTGGCGGGACCTGGTCGACCTGAGCCTCACCCCGGGGGAGGCCGGGCGGGGGCGGCCCTACCCCGATCTGGTGCTCACCGCGGTGCTGCGATTGGGGATCGAGGACGTGCGCCAGGTCGCCGTGGTCGGGGACACCGCCTCCGATGTCCACAGTGGACTACGCGCCGGGGCCTCGGTGGTGGCCGGGGTGCTCACCGGGGCGCACGACCGGGAGGCGTTCAGCGTCGCCGGGGCCACCCACGTGCTGGACTCCGTTCGTGACCTACCCGAGCTGTTGATCGGCCAGAACCGTTGAGGGAGAACATCATGCGTCGTGTGCTGGCCGCCGCCGCCACACTGCTCCTGCTCGCCGCCACCGGTGCCTGTGGCGGCACCGCGGCGGGCGGGGGAACCGAGGGCACCGTGGTCGTCTACAGCGCGGACGGCCTGAAGGACTGGTACGGCAAGCGGTTCGCCGAGTTCACCAAGAAGACCGGCATCGGGGTCAACCTGGTGGAGGAGGGCTCCGGCGGGATCGTGTCCCGGATGGAGCGGGAGCGGACCAACCCGCAGGCCGACGTGGTGGTCACGCTGCCGCCGTTCGTGCAGCGTGCCGCCCAGCAGAACCTGTTGGCCCAGCATGTGATCCCGGGCAGCGACCAGGTGCTGGCCCGCGACCCCGGCAACCGGTACGCGGCGATGCTGAACAACTACCTGGTGATGGCCTACAACCCGGACTTCGCCAAGCCCGCCCCGGTCACCTGGGACGACCTGCTGGACCCGCGGTTCAAGGGCAAGATCCAGTACTCCACGCCCGGCCAGGCCGGGGACGGCACCGCGATGCTGTTGCAGCTCCAGCACGTCTACGGCGAGCAGGGCGCGCTGGACTACCTCAAGCGCCTGGAGGTCAACAACGTCGGCCCGTCCGCCTCCACCGGCAAGCTCCAGCCCAAGCTGGCCAAGGGCGAGCTGCACGTGGCCAACGGCGACCTGCAGATGAACCTCGCCCTGGTCAACAACGACAAGGCGAACATGCGGCTGTTCCTGCCCGCCGGTCCGGACGGCAAGCGCTCCACCTTCGCCATCCCGTACCACGCCGGGCTGGCCGCGAACGCCCCGCACAGCGAGGCCGGGAAGAAGCTGCTGGAGTTCCTGTTCTCCACCGAGGTGCAGCGCACCGCGCCGGAGAGCTTCGGCGCACCCGGCCGCGCGGACGTCAAGGCCGAGGGGCCGCTGGCCGAGCAGGTCAGCGCGCAGCTGGCCGGGGTGGAGGTCTGGCAGCCGGACTGGGACGCGGTGCTGGCCCGGCTGGACGCCGACCTGGCCGCCTACGGCAAGGCGGTCGGCCGGTGAGCGCGGTCCGCCTCGAACAGGTCAGCGTCCACTTCGGACGGACGGTGGCGCTGGCCGGGCTGGACCTGGAGGTCGCGGTCGGTGAGACCCTGGCCCTGCTCGGTCCCTCCGGCTCCGGCAAGTCCACCGCGCTCAAGGCCATCGCCGGGTTCCTGCGGCCCAGTAGCGGCCGGGTGTTCCTGGGTGGCGAGGACGTCACCGACCTGCCGCCGCACCGGCGCGGGCTCGGCGTGGTGGTGCAGAGCTACGCGCTGTTCCCGCACATGCGGGTCTTCGACAACGTGGCCTTCGGCCTGCGCGCCCGCCGCGCCGGTCGCCGGGAGGTCGAGCGCCGGGTGAGCGAGGTGCTGGAACTCGTGGGCATGGCCGGGTTCCGGGACCGGTATCCGCGGGAGCTCTCCGGCGGGCAGCAGCAGCGGATCGCGATCGCCCGCGCGCTGGCCATCCGGCCACCGGTGCTGCTGCTGGACGAACCGCTCTCCGCGCTGGACGCGGCGCTGCGCGAGGACATGATCGCCGAACTGCTGCGGCTGCGCGCCGAACTGCCGGACACCGCGATCATCCACGTCACCCACGACCAGGGCGAGGCGCTCGCGCTGGCCGACCGGATCGCGGTGATGCGGGAGGCGAAACTGGTCGACATCGGCCCGGCCCGCGAGCTGTACCAGCGGCCGCCCTCGGCGTTCACCGCCTCCTTCCTCGGCTCGGCCAACCTGCTGCCGGTGCGGGTGCTGGACATCGGCGCGGACGACGCCGCGGTGCGGCTCGGGCAGCTGGTCGTGCGCGCGGCGGCCAACGGCGCGGTCCAGGCGGGGCAGGAGGCCACGCTCGGCGTCCGGCCGCACCGGCTCAGCGTGCACGCCGATCCGGCCGGTGGCCTGCCCGGCAGGCTGGTCGGGGTGCAGTGGCGCGGCACCGGGTTCCGGCTCGACCTGGAGCTGGACGACCTCGGTCCCGCCCGCGCCGAGGTGTCCACAATGGACGGACTGCCCGCGCTGGGTGAGCGGGTCGGGGTGACCGTGGCCGACGGCTGCCCGCTGGTACCGGCCGGGGGCACCTGGTGAGACGCCTGCTGTGGCTGTTGCCGCCGCTGCTCGTGGTGCTCGGCTTCTTCTGCTATCCGCTGGTACTGGTGGCCCAGCAGTCCTTCACCGGGGACGCCTGGGCGCAGGTGCTCTCCTCCGCGGAGTTCGGCCAGGCGGTGTGGCGGACCGTGCTGCTGGCCGTGGCGGCCACCGCGGGCTGCCTGGTGCTGGGCACGTTCCTGGCGCTGGTGCTGGCCTTCGCGCCGTTCCCCGGGGCCGGGCTGGCGGTGCGGCTGGTGGACGCGGTGCTGGCGTTTCCGTCCTTCCTGATCGCGCTGTCCTTCACCTTCCTCTACGGCAGCGCCGGGGTGCTCAACGCGGTGCTCGGCCAAGGCACCCTGGACTTCCTGTACACGCCCTGGGGTGTGCTGCTCGCGGAGGTCACCTTCTACACGCCGTTCGTGCTGCGGCCCGCGCTGGCCGCGTTCCGCCAGCTGCCCGGCGCGCAGCTGGACGTGGCCGCCAGCCTGGGCGCGCGGCCGTGGCGGGTGCTGTGGCGGGTGGTGCTGCCCGAGGCCAGGCCCGCGCTGGCCGCCGGGGCCTGCCTGACCCTGCTGCTCACCATGAACGAGTTCGGCATCGTGCTGTTCATCGGCGCCAAGGACGTGGTCACGCTGCCGATGCTGGTCTACACCAAGGGCATCATCACCTTCGACTTCCCGCAGGCCAGTGTGGTCGCGGTGGTCAACGTGGCGCTTTCCCTCGCCCTGTACGGGCTGTACCGCTGGGTCTTCAGCAGGACGGGAGCCGACCGTGTTGGTCTGGACAAGGCGTAGCCGGATCATCCTGTGGCTGGTGTTCGCGCTGCTGTTCGGCGTGATCGTGCTGGCCCCGCTGGCGATGATCGCGCTGGCCGCGGTGGCGGGCAGCTGGAACGGCGTGCTGCCAGGGGAGCTCACCGGCGACCACCTGGCTGCCGCGGTCTCCGGCGACGGCCTGGCCAGCGCGCTGGTCAGCCTGCAGACCGCGACGCTGGCCTCGCTGGCCGCGGTGCTGCTGGGTTCCTGGGGCGCGATCGTGGTGCGCGGCCTGCCCAAGCTGCCGCGCCGGATCGTGGACCTGGTGCTGCACCTGCCGATCGCGGTGCCCTCGGTGGTGCTGGGCCTGGCGCTGCTGGTGGCGTTCAGCCGGCCGCCGTTGCTGCTCAACGGAACCCGGTGGATCGTGCTGCTGGCGCACCTGGTGATCGTGCTGCCGTTCGCCTACAGCATGGTCGCCGCCGCCCTGGACCGCGCCGACCCCGCGCTGAACCAGGTCGCGGCCAGTCTGGGCGCGCGGCCGGGCCGGGTGCTGTGGCGGGTGCGGCTGCCACTGCTGCTGCCCGCGATGTCCGGCGCGGCCGGGCTGGGACTGGCCCTGTCCATGGGCGAGGTCGGCGCGACGATCATGCTGTACCCGCCGGACTGGCGCACGCTGCCGGTGAGCATCTTCGCGCACACCGACCGCGGTGCGGTGTTCCTGGCCGCGGCCGGCACCATCCTGTTGCTGGCGCTCACCGTGGCCGGGCTGTTCGGGCTCAGCGCGGTAAAACCCCGTGGCGTGCAACGCTGAACCGGCCGGAGAGCAGGAACAGCACGGTCACCGCGGCCAGCGCCAGCATCAGCCCGTCCGGCCGCAGCAGCTCCACCGCCAGCCCGCCCAGCGGCGGCCCGGCCAGGCTGCCCACGCCCCACAGCGTGGTCGCGCAGGCGTTCGCGGTGACCAGGTCCGCGCCCCGGAACTGTTCGCCGATGCGCACCAGGCCGAGGGTGTAGACGCCACCGGCCGCGCCGCCGAGCAGCACCAGCGCGGGCCACAGCAGCACCGGGTGCGGCATCAGCAGTGGCAAACCCAGTGCCAGCACCAGGACCACGGCTCCGCAGGCCAGGTGCAGCCGACCCCGGTCCACCCGGTCGGCCAGCCAGCCGAGCGGCACCTGGAGCAGCGCGTCCCCGGCGAAGACCGCGCCGACCAGCAGCACCGCGATCCGCTCCGGCTGCCCGTAGGCCATGCCGTACAACGGGAACAGCGCGAGCACCACGCTGTCGAAGAAGGAGAACAGCAGCACCGCCAGCACGATCACCGGTGCGGCACGGGCGAAACCCAGCAGCCCGAACGACCGCGGCCCGTGCCCGCCACCGATCTCGCAGCGGGTGAACGCGAGCAGCAGCAGGCCGGGCAGGTGCGCGGCCACCGTGACCAGGATCGGCGCGGACCCGCCGGAACCCAGCCAGGCCAGCAGCCCCGGCCCGGACACCTGGCAGAGGGTGAACACCGAGGTGTACACCGCGACCCAGCGCCCGCGCACCCCGTCGGCGGCCACCACGTTGATCCAGGTCTCGCCCAGCGCCAGCAGCACACCCGCGGCCGCTCCCACGGTGAACCGCAGCACCAGCCAGGCGAACAGGTCCGCGGTGGTGGTGAGCAGCAGCAGGCTCAACGCCGAGGCCAGCAACGCGCCCAGCAGCACGGTGCGCACCGGCCACCGCCGGGTGAGCGGCCCGGTCAGCGGGGCCGCGCACAGGATGCCCAGCGCGGGCAGCGCGGCGGCCGCGCCGACCACCGCGCTGCCCGCCCCGGCGGCGGCCAACCGCAGCGACACCAACGGGATCGCCAGTCCGGTGGCCAGGCCGACCACCGCGACCGTGCTGACCGCGGCGACCGGTTCCCAGCGGCGGCTCAGCATGCCAGCCGCGGCGCCACGAGGTGCTGGAAGATGTCCCGCTGCGGCGAGGTCGCGCCCGGCACCCGTTCCCCGTCCACGTACCGGCAGGAGGCGGCCGGGCCCTGGCCGCCGTAGGGCAGGTAGCCCTTCTCGGTCAGGTGCAGGTCGGTGTCGCGCAGGATCGAGTCCGGTTCGTGCAGCGGGGTGTCCAGCAGCGAGTCCACGTACGGGCTCTCGCCGAACAGCGAGACGTACATGGCGTTGTTGCGGTAGCGGTGGTCGGTGAAGTAGGTGGCCAGCTCGGCGTCGGTGTCGTAGGGCTGGAGGTAGAAGACGGGAGCGAAGAACTCCTGGTAGTTGCCGCCCAGCGTGAGGTCCTTCTGGAACACGGTGGGCCGGATCATCCCGGTGACCGGGTTGATGTCGCCGCCGTAGACGCAGAACTCGCGGTCCTCCTTGAACATCCGGATGATCTTCACCGGGTGGTCGGGGTCGCTGTTCGGGCCGACCAGGTTGTCCGGGTCGGCGTAGGGCCCGACCCGGTGTGCCAGGCCGCGCAACCGGAGCACCAGCGCCTCCCGGAACTCGGCCAGCCGATCCCGGTGCACCAGGATCGCGTTCGGTCCGGCGCAGTCCTGGCCCTGGTTGTAGAGCACCACCCGCAGCGCGCTGTCCACCGCCAGCGCCAGGTCCGCGGACTCGGTGACCACCAGGGGGTTGTGGCCGGAACCGTTGAGGATGAACAGGGTCCGCTTGAGGAACAGCCGCCGGACCTTGGCCGCGTTGTCCGGCGAGCCGGTGAACACCACCGCGTCGGTGCGCCGGGCGCGCTGCGCCACGAACACCTCACGGTCCTGATAGGACACTCGCAGGTTCGGGAAGTACTCCGGCAGGTCGAGGACTTCGGCGAGCTTGCGGTAGTGCGGGTGCATCACCGTCGGCGGCCGGAGCGCGGCCTCCTCGGCCATGAGCGAGGGGATCACGCCGAAGCACACCGTGGCGTACAGCGGCTGGTTGAGCGGCAGGAAGCTGGTGACGCCCTGCACGCGGCCCTGGAAGTACTCCCGGTTGCGGTGCAGGTTGGCCAGGAACTCCACCGAGCGGTCGATCTCGTCCAGGGCCACGTTGGCGCACTGGTAGCCGGAGAGGCTGTGCACGACGTCCTCGGCGCGGGCCCGCAGGTGCGCGGCGAAGGCGGCGGCGCGCTGCCGGATCTCGGTGAAGTCCACAGTGGACACGGGGAGGGAGGTGACGGTCACGGCGAACCACCTTGGGTCAACGGGCGAGGGTCTCGCGGAGCAGGCGGAGAGTGCGTTTGGGTCCGGTGATCCGGATCCAGGTGGCCAGGCGCGGGCCGTGCGGGCGACCGAGCAGGGCCAGGTAGAGGACCCGGCAGGCGGCGGGCCTGCCGAGCGCGGAGACGGTGAGCAGGAGGTGCAGCCGGACGGCGAGCTCGGCGGGCGGGGAGAGTTCGATGATCTCGGCGGCGCGTTCGAGCAGCGCGGCCTCCACCGGTGTGAAAGCCCTCGGCTCCGCGACGGGCCTGCGGGCCTCGTGGAAGTTCCAGGCCCGCACCAGCGTCTCGTGCTCGATCCCGTCGCCGGAGTACCGCCGCGCGAACTCCACCGCCGCCGCGAAGTCCACCGGTGCGCAGGCGTCCAGCACCCGGCACAGCTTGCCGAAGCCCGGCCCGCAGATCCGGGCCGTCGCACCGATCCGGTGCAGCCGGACCCTGGCGCCCGCGCCCCGCTCGGGATCGGCCGCACGACGGGCCTCCTGCCGGACCGCGTCGTTGAGCCGGGACGTCAGCGCGGGGCCGAACCGCTTGGGGCGGCGCGGTTTCCGGTAGAGCAGCAGGCGCAAGGCCTCCTTGCTGAGGTAGTCCTGGGCCTCGGTCAGGGAGAAGCCGTTGCCGCGCGACTTGGAGATCTTGTGCCCGCGCTCGTCGGTGAACAGGCCGTAGCCGAAGAGCACCGGCGGTTCCCGGCGCAGCCGGTGGAAGATCCGCCGTACCACCTGCGCGGAGGCGGCCAGGTCCTCGCCGTGCATCTCGTAGGCCACGCCGCCGGCCAGCAGCCGCATCGCCCAGTCGGCCTTCCACTGGAGCTTGCAGGCCCCGCCCAGCGCGGACACCGTGACCGGTTCGCCGATCGGCTCGCCCGCGTAGTACTCGTGCGGCTCGATCCCGTAGTCCAGGCCCGGCCGCTGGATGATCACATCGGCGGGGATCTCGTAGGTGAGGGTGCCCGCCACCGGGTCCACGTCCAGCACCCTGGTGTGTTCGATGACCCGGCCGGTGCTCGCGGACACCGGCATCAGGATGCTGTACGAGCCACGGCGCACCGGGCCCACCGAGGCGCCAACCAGCTCGTTGAACCCGGCCAGGTCGGCCAGCAACGAACGGATCGTGTCATCGTACTTACCAGATGCGTACGCGGCCGAGCTGCACACCAGTTCGTAGTCCAGCTCGAAGGCGTCCAGCACCCGCCGCAAGCGGGCGTTGATCCCCGTGGAAAGGCTTTCATGCTGCTCAAAAGGGTCGGGCACCCGATGCAGTGGCATACCCAGGTGTTGTGCCAGCATCGCACGGTTCGGAAAACCGTCCGGGACTTTTCGCAGGGCGTCCATATCGTCGGAAACCAGCACCAGCCTGGTCGGGCGGCCGGTAGTCTCGGCGAACGCGGTCCGGACGAATCCGGTGCGCATGACCTCGCACAACGTGCCGATGTGAGGTAACCCGGACGGGCCGAACCCGGCGCCGAAAAGCACCTCTCCGGTGGTTTCCCCGCGTTTGTCCAGCAACGCGCTGACTTTGGCTGACTCGGCGACACACCAGTCTCGTGGCGGCATCGGACCTGCTCCCCGGAAATTACGCGATGGGGTGATGGGATGTGTCAAAATCTACGCAGCTTTTCCGCGCGCTGTCCATGGCGTCCCACTAACGGGGTAAGCCGCCGGTTGCTGGTCAGGAAACCGGGAAGGTAAAGAACTGGTATAAGAAATCCACCCGACATGCCACGGTGATCCGGGCGAAATGGATCGCAACAGCGCGAATCGGACACCGTAAACGGCGAAAAGCTGTGAAGATCGCGTAAGGAGCCAGAATTGCTTTAGTCGGCGGCTGTGAAACGTCTCACCGCGGCTTGCGGTGCAGCAGCCCGGTGGCGGCCAGCAGCAGCCCCAGCACCACGAACCAGGCGGTCTGCAGCGGGTCAGCGCCGATCGGGCCGAACGCGTCGTAACCCGCCTGCGCGAAGGCCAGCGCCGCCCCGGTCCACACCACGGTCAGCAGCAGCGGCCGGGGGAAGCTCGCGCCCCACGGCTGGGTCAGCGCCAGCGCGATCACCCCGCCGGCCGGGATCAGCAGGCTGGCCGCCAGCTGGAGCAGCCACAGCGTCGGCGAGTCACCGGCGGGCAGCAGGGTCAGGCCCCAGCCGTGCTCGGGCGAGCCGGTCAGGAACACCACCACCGCGAAGCCAAGCGCCCACACGCAGGCCGCGTAACCGAGCCAGCGGGTGCCGCGGGCCGAGCGCTGGGACGTGGGCATGATGGCGTGACCTCCGGTTCACAGTGTGCCTCCAGGGTGCCCCAGCCCCCATCCCGGGGCATCCCGCCGGCGGCCGAGCGAACTCCCCCGCACGGGGGAACGCCGCGCTTCCCCGGAGTGAGCCCCGGCGGCCGCCGGACGTGTCAGGATCGTCCGCGTGCCCGGTCTCCTCGGCAAGCTGCTCACGCCAGTGACGAGCAGGTCCACCCTGTTGCGGTGGATCTACCTCGTGCTGGGCGGGGCGCTGCTGACCCCCTACTTCATCGCGGGCACCGCGGTGGCCGAGCTGCTGCGCGGCGAGATCCCGCCGCTGCCGCTGCCCGAGGGCTGGACCCTCGGCGCGCTGGCCACCTTCTTCGCACTGGGCACGCTGGTGCTCACCACGTTCATCCCGGCGCTGGGCGTGCTGGAGACCACCGCGGTGCGCACCCTGCTCGGCGTCCAGGTCACCGACCTCGCCGGCGGTCACCGGCAGGGCATCCGCTGGCGGGTGGCGGCCTGGCTGATCATCCATCTGATCACCGGGTTCCTGGTCAGCCTGCTCACGCTGATCATCCCGGTGTTCGTGGTCGGCGCGTTCACCCTGCCGTTCAGCCGGTACACCACGCTGTTCATCGCGCAGGCGTTCCCGATCACCGGCGGCCCCGACAAGTGGTGGGCGCCGCTGGCCGCGCTCGGCGTGACCCTGGTCGCGGTGTACCTGGTGGCCGCGATCGGCTGGCTGCTGGCCCGGCTGGCCGGGTTCTTCCTCGGCCCCACCCCGGCCGAGCGGCTGGCCGAGCTGGAGCGCAAGGCCGAGCAGCTGGCCCAGCGCAACCGGCTGGCCCGCGAGCTGCACGACTCGGTGGGGCACGCGCTCAGCGTGGTCACCATCCAGGCCGCGGCCGCCGGGCGGGTGCTGGACACCGACCGGGACTTCGCACGGGCCGCCCTCGGCGCGATCGAGGAGGCCGCCCGCAGTGCGCTGGCCGACCTGGACCACGTGCTCGGCATCCTGCGCGAGGAGTCCCGAGGCACCGCCCCGCAACCCACCCTCGCCGACCTGGACGGCCTGCTGCGCACCACCAGGCTGGCCGGGGTGGAGATCACCGCCGAACTCGGCGCCGACCTGGACCGCGTGCCCAAGGCCGTGTCCAGGGAGGCGTACCGGATCGTCCAAGAAGGACTAACCAACGCGATGCGGCACGCCGGCAAGGTCCCGGTGACCCTGCGGCTGGCCGTGCGCGCGGACCACCTGGAGCTGGAGATGACCAACCCGTTGGGGGAGCGGCCTGCCGGTCGCGGACATGGCGGCGGGCGCGGCCTGCGCGGTATCGGGGAGCGGGTGACCGTGCTGCGCGGTCAGCTCACCGCGGGCGAGTGCGAGGGCAGCTGGCGGGTCGCGGCCACCCTGCCGATGCGGGCGGCCACCTCATGACCAGCGTGCTGCTCGTCGACGACGAGGACCTGATCAGGGCCGGACTGCGCGCGATCATCAACGCCGAACCCGACCTCACCGTGGTCGGCGAGGCCGCCGACGGGGCCGAGGTGCCCGGCCTGGTGCACCGGCTGCGGCCGGACGTGGTGCTGATGGACGTGCGGATGCCCGCGGTGGACGGCATCCAGGCCACCCGGCACCTGCTGGACACGGTGGCCGAACCGCCGAAGATCCTGGTGGTGACCACCTTCGAGAACGACGAGTACGTCTACGACGCGCTGCGGGCAGGCGCCAGCGGCTTCCTGCTCAAGCGGGCCCGGCCGGAGGAGATCGTGCACGCGATCCGCATCGTGGCCGGTGGCGACACGCTGCTGTTCCCCTCGGCGATCCGGTCGCTGGCCGCCGAGCACCACAGCAAACGGGCCGAGGACACCCTGGCCAGGGCGCAGCTCACCGAGCGCGAGGAGGCGGTGCTGCGGCTGATGGCCACCGGGCTGTCCAACGCCGAGATCGCGGAGAAGCTGTTCGTGGGCTTGCAGACGGTGAAGACGCACGTGGGCAACGTGCTGGCGAAACTGCAGGCCAGGGACCGCACGCAGGCGGTCATCGCGGCCTATGAGTCCGGCTTCATCACCCCGCGATAACGTGGAGGACGTGGTGTGGCACAGGTTCGTCGCCGTGGGCGACAGCGTGACCGAGGGGCTCGGGGATCCGGACGCCGACGGCGGTTTCCGGGGCTGGGCGGACCGGCTGGCCGAGGCGATCGCGGCGCGGCAGGGCGGGGTGCAGTACGCGAACCTCGCGGTGCGCGGGCTGACCACCCGGCGCGTGCTGGAAACCCAGCTGGCCCCGGCCCAGGAACTGGCACCGGACCTGGTGACCGCGGTGGTCGGCATGAACGACGTGATCCGGCCCAGCCTCAACCCGCTGGAGCTGGCCGCGGACCTGGATGCCCTCTTCGGCGGCCTGCGCGCCACCGGCGCCACCGTGCTCACCGCGACCATCCCCGCGCCCGGCCTGTTCGCCCCGCTGCCGCCCGCCCTGCGCAGCCGGATGGACCGCCGGATCACCCGGATGAACGCGGTGATCACCGCCGCCGCCCGCAGGCACGGGCTGTTGTGCATGGACCTGGCCTCGCTGACCCCGGCCGGCATGGCGGCCTGGGCGGAGGACCGGCTGCACCCGGGGCCGGACGCGCACCAGGCGATGGCCGCGGCGGGGCTGGCGGTGCTGGACGGGGTGGCGCCCGCGCTGGAGGTCAACGTGGCCGAGCCGGTGGACGCCGACCACCTGCGCTGGCTGCGCACGTTCCTGTGGCCGTGGCTGGTGCGCCGGTTGCGCGGGCAGAGCAGCGGCGACGGCCGGGTGGCGAAGCTCCCGGCCTACCGCGCCCTGCCCGCGACCAGCTGACTCAGCCCACCGCTGGCACCGGACCTGGTGCCAGCGGTGGTGGGTCAGCCCTTGACGCAGACGACCTGGCGGAGCTTGGCCACCACCTCGACCAGGTCGGCCTGGTTGGCGATGACCTGGTCGATGTCCTTGTACGCGGCCGGGATCTCGTCCACCACCCCGGTGTCCTTGCGGCACTCCACGCCCGCGGTCTGCGCCGCCAGGTCCTCCGCGGTGAACCGCTTGCGCGCCTGGTTCCTGGACATCCGCCTGCCCGCGCCGTGGCTGGCCGAGCAGAAGGAGTCCGGGTTGCCCAGGCCGCGGACGATGTAGGAGCCGGTGCCCATCGAGCCGGGGATGATGCCCAGGTCGCCCTGGCCCGCGCGGATCGCGCCCTTGCGGGTGACCAACAGTTCCTCGCCGAAGTGGGTCTCCTCGGCGACGTAGTTGTGGTGGCAGGAGATCGGCTCCTCGAACCGCGCCTGGGGGAACTGCTTGCGCAGCACCTCGCAGGCCAGCCGCATCATCACCGACCGGTTGCGGCGCGCGTAGTCCTGCGCCCAGTACAGGTCGTGCCGGTAGGCAGCCATCTGCGGGGTCTGCGCGATGAACACGGCCAGGTCGGGGTCGGGCAGCGCGGCGTTGTGCGCCAAGCCGCGGGCGACCTCGATGTGGTACTGCGCCAACAGGTTCCCGATGCCCCGGGAGCCCGAGTGCAGCATCAGCCAGACCTGGTCGTCCTCATCGAGGCAGACCTCCAGGAAGTGGTTGCCGCCGCCCAGGGTGCCCATCTGCAGCAGGGCGCGCCGGGTCTCGGCCTTCACCGCCGTGCTGAGGTCGTCGAAGCTCGCCCAGAACCGGTCCCAGTCCTTGGCGTCCTTGTCCCCGAAGGCGACATCCTTGTGCATGCCGAAACCGACCGGCACCGCCTTCTCGATCCCGGACCGCAGGCGGCGCAGGTCATCCGGCAAGTCGTTGGCGCGCAAGGAGGTGCGGACCGCGGTCATGCCGCAGCCGATGTCCACGCCGACCGCGGCCGGGGACACCGCGCCCTGCATCGCGATCACCGAGCCGACCGTGGCGCCCTTGCCGTAGTGGACGTCGGGCATCACGGCGACGTGCTTGTACACCCAGGGCAGCGCGGCGATGTTCTGCAACTGACGCATGGCCTGGTCCTCGACCTCGGCGGCCTTGGTCCACAGCCGGATGTCGACGTGCCTGCCAGGGATCACGTCTCCCTGGAACGACTTCTGTGCCATGCGTTAGAGGCTAGGGGCGGTCGCGGGAATCCGCTCGTGAATAAGTGAAAGGCCCGGATCGCGCGGGGTCGGGGTCACCGCGCGAACCGGGCCTGGCTCAGTGTCTCAGCCGGTGCCGAGCACGCCGTCCCTGCGGCGCGGGATGCCCAGCGGGTTGGCGTCCTGGAGCTCCTGCGGCAGCAGCGCGTCCGGCCAGGACTGGAAGGTCACCGGTGCGATCCAGCGGCGGATCGCGGTGGCGCCCACCGAGGTGTGCAGCGCGGAGGTGGTGGCGGGCCACGGGCCGCCGTGGTGCTGGGCCCAGCTCACCGCGACGCCGGTCGGCCAGGCGTTGAACACCAGCCGGCCCGCGATGCGGCGCAGCACGGCAGACAGCGCGCCTGCCGCGTCGTGGTCGCTTTCCGCCGCGTGCACGGTCGCGGTCAGCGTGCCCGCCAGCTTGGCCAGCACCGGTGCCAGCTCGGCCGGGTCGGTGTAGGTGACCACGATGCCGGCCGGGCCGAAGCACTCCTCGGCCAGCTTCTCCTGGTTGGCGGCGAAGTTAGCCACCGTGGTGCGGTACAGCCGCGGCGCGACCGTCCAGCCGCCCTCGGGCGCCTCGCCGACCGCGACCAGCTCGACCTCCTCCGCCGAGGACAGTCCGTCCACAATGGACTCATACGAGTCGCGCATGCGGGCGGTCAGCATCGCGCCGCCGCCGGTCCCGCCGACCGCCTTGCCGAGAGCGTCCACAATGGACTCCGGCGCGAACACCAGGCCCGGGTTGGTGCAGAACTGGCCGACGCCCATGGTGAGCGAGGCGGCGAAGCCGGTGGCCAGCTCCTCGGCCTGCTCGGCGGCCGCGCCGGGCAGGATCACCGTCGGGTTGACGCTGCCCAGCTCGCCGTAGAACGGGATCGGGTCCGGCCTGCCGACCGCGAGGTCGAACAGCGCCCGCCCGCCACCGGTGGACCCGGTGAAGCCGACCGCCTTGATCTCCGGGTGCTTGACCAGCAGCGAACCGGCAGGCGTGCTGTAGACGATGTTGAACACCCCGGCGGGCAACCCGGCCGCGGCGATCGTCTCGATCAGCACCTCGGCGGTGGCCACCGAGGTGTTGGGGTGCGCGGAGTGCGCCTTCACCAGCACCGGGCAGCCCGCGGCCAGCGCGGAGGCGGTGTCGCCACCGGCCACCGAGAAGGCGAACGGGAAGTTGCTGGCGGAGAACACCGCGACCGGGCCCAGCGGCTGCAGCATCCGGCGCAGGTTGGGCCGCGGCGGGATGATGTCCGGGTTGGGCGAGTCGATGGTGGCCTCGGTGTAGCTGCCCTCGCGCAGCACCTCGCCGAAGAGGCGGAGCTGGTTGGTGGTGCGCTTGAGCTCCACGGTCAGCCGGGGCACACCGAGCGCGGTCTCGGTGTCCGCGATCTCGATCAGCCGCTCACTGCGCGCGTCCAGCGCGTCCGCGATCTGCTCCAGCACCTCGGCGCGGCGCTGACCGGAAAGTCCGGCGAAGACCGGGAACGCCTCGGCCGCGGCCTTGGCCAGCCGGTCGACCTCGGCCTCCGGGGTGGCCGGGACCGGCTCGCCGTAGGTGGCCCCGGTCCTCGGGTTGTAGCCCTGCACGCCCTGGACGGTCACCGTCCGGCCTCCTTCTTCGCGGTGTCGTAGTCGGCGGAGCACCAGATGCCGCCGACCAGGTTGTGCGGCGGCGCGGTCACATCCGGCTCGCCGTGCTCGGCGATCAGCTCCGCCGCGTAGGTCTCCGAGTCGTCCTGGGAGACGTAGCCGATCGCCTTGGCCTCCTCCAGGGAGAACCAGCGGCGGGTGTTGTCCGAGACGCCCCACAGCACCCGGAAGCCGGGGTCCGGAGTGGACAGACACGCCTCGAAAAGCCTTGCCCCGTCGGCGGGGGAGAGCCAGGTGGAGAGCATGCGCAGGTCCTTCGGCCGCTCGAAGCAGGAGCCGATGCGCACGCACAGCACGTCGATTCCGTAGCGGTCGGCGTAGTGGCTGGCGATCGCCTCACCGGCCACCTTGCTCACGCCGTAGTTGGTGTCCGGGCGCGGGAACGCGTCCCCGGCCACCTCGCCGTCGGCCCTCGGCACGTAGCCGACCGCGTGGTTGGAGCTGGCGAAGACCACCCTCGGCACGCCCTGCCGCCTGGCCGCCTCGAACACGGTGTAGGTGCCGTTGATGTTGACGTCCAGGATGTCCGCCCACGGCCGCTCCAGGCTGTGCCCGCCGAGGTGGATCACCGCGGACACCCCGGCGCAGGCCGCCTCCATCGCCGCCAGGTCGGTCACCGAGGCCGTCACCAGCTCGACCGCCTCGCCATCGCCCGCTGGTGGCTGCTCGGCGATGTCCAGCAAGCGCAGGATGCGGCCTTCGCGGGCCAGGCGTGGCCGCATCAGCGTGCCAACGCCACCGGCCGCGCCGGTGATCAGAATGCGTTCGGTCACTCCGAAGCCCTTCGTACGTCCTGAAATTGACTGTCCTGAGTGGACTGTGCGCCGGTGGCGGCCGGGTTCACAGCGGGGTGAGGCCGGGCTGGCGGAGCAGCTCGGTGAGCGTGCGGGCCGCGCCGAGCAGCGCGTCCACGATCTGCTTCTCGTGCTCGGGGGTGAGCCGGGCGACCGGCACCGAGCAGCTCATCGCGTCGGTGACCGGGTTGCGGTAGGGCAGCGCGACCGCGAAACAGCCCAGGCCAGGGGTGTTCTCCTCGCGCTCGTAGGAGTAGCCGACCCGGCGGAAGTCCTCCAGCTGGGCCAGCAGCGCGTCCCGGTCGGTGATGGTGTTCGCGGTCAGCGGGGTGATCGACTCCGGCACCAGCACCGCGGCGTCGGCGGCCGGGCGGGCCGAGAGCAGCGCCTTGCCCAGTGCGGTGCTGTGCGCGGGCAGGCGGCGGCCGACGCGGGAGACCACGCGCAGGTGGTGCTCGGACTCGCGGCTGGCCAGGTACACCACGTCATCGCCCTCCAGCCGGGCGAGGTGGACGGTCTCGTTGATCTCCTGCCGGACCTGCTCCATCACCCGGATCGCGGTGCGCACCACGGGATCGTGGTCCAGGTAGGAGGTGCCGACCAGCAGCGCGCGCACGCCGATGCCGTAGGTGCCCCGGTCCGGTTCGACCTCGACCCAGCCGCGGTTGACCAGGGTCTGCAGCAGCATGTACAGGCTGGACTTCGGGTAGTTCAGCTCCCGGTGCAGCTCGGTGAGCGTCAGCCTGCGGTCGAAGGAGGCCAGGACCTCCAGCAGCTCCACCGTGCGGTCGGCGGACTTGACCGCCGCCGGGCGGGTGGGGGCAACCGCGGCGTCCTTGACGGCTTCCGTCATCTCGGCCTCCAGGTCCGATCGGGTTCTCCCGTGCCGCCCTCTTGACAGGCGCACGGCTTGATTTTTACAGTCCGGCATCAAGGTTCACAAGTACGACTCAGATTCACATATCTGAACGGATCTGTCCAGTGGGCAGTTCGGGTGAACCCACCGCCGAAGTCGAATGGAGCCGGGCATGCAGCGTCGCACCGCCAGAACACGCGTCGCGTTCGCCGCCGGCGCGATGGCCGTCGGGCTGGTGCTCTCCGCCTGCTCGGGCGGCGCGCCGCAGGGCGATCCGAACGCGCCGATCGAGGTGTGGACGCGCAGCCAGGACGACACCAAGAAGGTCTACGAGAAGATCTTCAAGGCGTTCACCGAGAAGACCGGCATCCCGGTCAACTACAACCCGCCGCCCTACAACGACTTCGACAAGCGGGTGCAGGAGCGGGCCCAGGCCAAGGACCTGCCGGACCTGGTGATCACCGACACCGGATCGCTTGGCCCGTACCGCAAGCAGGGTTTCCTGGTCGAGGTCGACCGCAACGCCTTCGCCGGTCAGGCCGACCTGGTCGAACGGGCCTGGAACAACGGCAAGACCGCCGACGGCAAGTACTTCGGTGTCCCGTTCTCCACCCAGGCCCAGGTGCTGCTGGTGCGCAAGGACTGGCGGGAGAAGCTGGGCAAGCCGGTCCCGAAGACCTGGGACGAGCTGGCCGCGCTGGCCGGCGACTTCACCACCAAGGACCCCGACGGCAACGGCGACGCCAAGGACACCTTCGGCATCGTCGCGCCCGGCTCCACCGACCGCGGCTACCTGGCCTGGTGGGCGGCCAACTACATCTGGCAGGCCGGCGGCGACATCCTCAGCGAGTCCGGTGGCGAGTACAAGGTCGCGGTGAACTCCGCGCAGACCGTGCAGGCGGTGAACTGGCTCAAGGGCCTGTTCTGCGACAGCAAGGTCACCCTGCCCAACGCGCTGACCATGGTCACCAACGACGCGCACAACTACTTCGAGCAGGGCAAGGCAGGCATCTACCTGACCGGGCCGTACATGTTCACCCGCTTCGACAAGTCGCCGGGCAAGGACAAGTACGAGGTCATCCCGTCCCCGGCCGGACCCAGCGGCTCCACCGTGCTGGGCGAGGGCGAGGTCATCTACCAGATGGCCGGTTCGGTGAAGACCGCCGAGCAGAAGAAGCTGGCCGAGTTCCTGGTCTCCCCGGAGGCGCAGCAGCTGGGCATGAAGCCGGACGCCGGCCAGCGCCCGGTGGTGCGGCTGTCGGTGAACAAGAACGTGGACATCAACGCCGTGTACCAGGACCCGCGCTGGACCACCGTGGCCAAGGTCTACGCCGACAGTGCCCGGCCGTTCCCGAACGTGCCCAACTTCCAGCCCTTCCGGCAGCAGACCGCGGAGACGCTGAACAGCCTGTTCGCCAAGTGCGGCAACGATGTCGCCGGTGAGCTGAACAAGCTCGCGGGCAACCTGGACAAGGAACTGAAGTCGCAGAAGGCGGCTCAGTGACCATCACAGACGTGGGTTCGGCGGCTAGTGGCGGCGGTGCCGTCGAGTCCCACACCGCGAGGCGGCGCCCTCCTCGGCGCCGCCTCGCGGTCACCATCGTCCCGTGGCTGTTCCTGCTGCCCGCGCTGCTGCTGTTCCTGGTCTTCAAGTACATCCCGATGGCCGAGGGCATCCGGCTCAGCCTGTTCGAGGTGCGCCCGTTCCTCGGTGACCTGTGGGTGGGCCTGGACAACTACGCCAGGGTGCTCAGCGACGAGCGTTTCCACAACGCGCTGAACAACACGCTGATCCTGGCCGTCGGGCAGACCGCGGGCGCGATGCTGATCGGCTTCGGCCTGGCCCTGCTGCTGGAGGGCACCGCGCGCTCGCTGTGGTTCGTGCGCTCGGCGGTGTTCCTGCCGGTGGTCGCGGCCACCGCGGTGGTCGGTGAGATCTGGCGGCTGCTGTACTACCCGGCCGAGGGCGGCTTCCTCAACTCGCTGCTGTCCTGGGTGGGCCTCGGCCCGTCGACCTTCCTGGACCACCCGGACACCTCGCTGTGGTCGGTGATGGCGGTGGGCATCTGGAAGGGCGCGCCCTATGACATGGTGATTATGCTGGCCGGACTGGCCGGGATCGACCGCCAGCTTTACGAGTCCGCCGCGATCGACGGCTGCACCACCTGGCAGCGCATCCGCTACATCACGCTGCCCGCGCTGCGCCCGGCGATCACGATTTTGCTTACCCTGGCCTCGATCCGCGGCCTGCGCGTGTTCACCGAGGTCTACGTGCTCACCGGCGGCGGTCCCGCCGGTTCCACCGACGTCTGGATGACCAGGGTGTTCTCCCTCGGCTTCGAGACCAGCGAGCTGGGCGTGGCCTCGGCCGGTTCGGTGGTGTTGTTCCTGGTGACCCTGCTGCTCACCTTGTTCGTGCAGCTGCTGCGCCGGCGTCGGGAGGCGTGATGACCACCACCGAGCTCCGTCCGGCCACACCGTCCACTTCGGACTCAACAGCGTCAGCGCGCAAGCCGATCGGGGTGGCCCAGCGCTGCGAGACCGCGCTCGGCTGGGCGGGCCTGCGCGCCTCGCCCGGCGGCGGGGTAGGCCGGATCCTGTTGTGCGTGGCGGTGTTCCTGGTCTTCTGCGGGCCGCTGATCACGGTGATCTCCGGCGCGTTCGACTTCAGCCCGGACCCGACCAAGCTGTCCCTGCTGCCCAACCGCCCCTCGCTGGTGAACTTCGACGTGGCCACCGAGAAGGGCATCTGGGGCTACCTGCTCAACTCGCTGATCATCGCCGGTGGCGGGCTGCTGCTCCAGGTGAGCGTCAGCGTGTTCGCCGCGTACGCGCTGGCGCGCAAGAAGTTCCGCGGCCAGGCGATCGTGATGCTGGCCATCCTGACCACCATGATGCTGCCGGAGGAGGTCATCGCGATCCCGCTGTCGATGGTGATCGGCGACCTCCCGCTGCTCAACCTCAGCCTCAAGGGCACTCTGCTCGGCGTGATCCTGCCGTTGGGCGCCTGGGGTTTCTCCATCTTCGTGATGACCGAGTTCATGCGGGAGATCCCGCTGGAGCTGGAGGAGGCCGCCCGCGTCGACGGCGCGGGCGAGCTCCGGATCTTCGCTCAGATCGTGGTGCCGCTGTGCCGCCCCGCCCTCGGCGTGGTCGCGGTGTTCGGCTTCACCATGATCTGGGACCAGTACCTGCTGCCGTTGATCGTGGCCACCGATCCCGGCGACTACACGCTCACCGTCGCACTGGCCACCCTGCGCTCCGACGACATGGTCGGGCCTGGCGTGGTGCTGGCCGGTGCGCTGCTCGCCCTGGTGCCGAGCCTGATCGTGTACCTGTCATTGCAGAAATCGTTCCTGCGCGGCATCACCAGTGGTGCTGTGAAGGGATAGGAGATCCTGTATGGGTTTCCGCCATCGCCGGTCTCGACGTCGTGAGGTCTGACATGCAGCTGGATGGAGTTCTGTTCTTCCCGGTGACCCCGTTCACCGGGACCGGCGAGGTGGCCGAGGACGTGCTCGCCGAGCACGTCAAGCGTGGGGTGGACGCCGGGCCAGGTGGCGTCTTCGTGGCCTGTGGCACGGGCGAGTTCCACGCGCTGGAACCGGGTGAGTACGAGCGCGTGGTCCAGGTGGCGGTGGAGGCCACCGCGGGCCGGGTGCCGGTGCTGGCCGGCGCGGGCGGTTCGCTGCCGCTGGCCAAGCAGTTCGCCGCCGCGGCCAAGCGGGCAGGCGCGGACGGCCTGCTGCTGCTCCCGCCGTACCTGGTGGGCTCCCGGCCGGAGGGCCTGGCCGAGTGGGTGCGCCAGATCGCCACGAGCACCGACCTGCCGGTGATCGTCTACCAGCGCAACAACGCGGTCTTCAGCCCGGAGACCGCGGTCGAGGTGGCCAAGCTGCCCAACGTGGTCGGCTTCAAGGACGGCCTCGGCGACCTGGACCTGATGCAGCGCACCGTGCTCGCGGTCCGGGCCGAGGTGGACACCCCGTTCCAGTTCTTCAACGGCCTGCCCACCGCGGAGATGACCGTGCCCGCCTACCGCGGCATCGGCGTGGAGCTCTACTCCTCCGCGGTGTTCTGCTTCGCCCCGGAGATCTCGCTGGCCTTCTACCGCGCGGTCGAGGCCGGGGACACCGAGAAGGTCGGCGCGTTGCTGCACGGCTTCTACGGCCCGCTGGTAGCGCTGCGGGACAAGTCCCCCGGCTACGCGGTGTCGCTGGTGAAGGCCGCGGTCAAGCTGCGCGGCCTGGACTGCGGCGGCGTGCGCGCCCCGCTGACCGACCCGGCCCCGGAACACCTGGCCGAGCTGGCGCAGATCGTGGCCGCCGGACTGGAGCTGGTATGAGCACCGGCACCCGGATCCAGCGGATCACCATCACCCCGATCGCCTTCCGCGACCCGCCGCTGCTGAACTCGGCGGGGGTGCACGAGCCGTGGGCGCTGCGCTCGATCATCGAGGTGGTCACCGAGGACGGCGTGCTGGGCCTCGGCGAGAGCTACGGCGACGCCGGGCACCTGGCCAGGATGGAGAAGGTGGTGCCGCGCCTGATCGGCGTGGACGCCTACGCGCTCAACCGGATCCACGCGCTGGTGGCCGAGGGGCTCGGCGGCGCGACCGGCTCGGACCACCACGGCCTCACCGGTGACTTCACCTCCGGCGGCACCGTGGACCGGGTGTTCTCGCCGTTCGAGGTGGCCTGCCTGGACATCCAGGGCCACATCCTGGGCCGCCCGGTGCACGACCTGCTGGGCGGCAAGGTCCGGGACGCGGTGCCCTACAGCGCCTACCTGTTCTACAAGTGGGCGGGGCACCCCGGCGCCGAGGACGACGAGTGGGGCGCGGGACTCGACCCGGCCGGGATGGTCGAGCAGACCCGGAAGATGGTCGCGGAGTACGGCTTCGGCTCGATCAAGCTCAAGGGCGGGGTGTTCCCGCCCGAGGAGGAGATCGCCGCCATGCACGCGCTGCGCGAGGCCTTCCCGAACCACCCCTTGCGGATCGACCCGAACTGCGCCTGGTCGGTGCCGACCTCGCTGCGGGTGGCCAAGGAGCTCGACGGCGTCCTGGAGTACCTTGAGGACCCGACCCCCGGCATCGACGGCATGGCCGAGGTGGCCAAGCAGGCCACGATGCCGTTGGCCACCAACATGTGCGTGGTCTCCTTCGACCAGCTGCCCGAGGCGGTGGCCAAGGACGCGGTGCAGGTCATCCTCTCCGACCACCACTACTGGGGCGGCCTGACCCGCTCCCGGCACCTGGGCGCGATCTGCGAGACCTTCGGCATCGGGCTGTCCATGCACTCCAACTCGCACCTGGGCATCAGCCTGACCGCGATGACCCACCTGGCCGCGGCCACGCCGAACCTGTCCTACGCCTGCGACACGCACTACCCGTGGAACGCGCAGGACGACGTGGTCGAGTCCGGCGTGGTGTCCTTTGTGGACGGTTCTATGCCGGTGCCGACCTCGCCGGGCCTGGGCGTCACCCTGGACCGCGACCAGCTGGCGCGACTGCACGAGAACTACCTGAGCTGTGGCCAGACGGTGCGGGACGACACCGGCTACATGCAGAAGTTCCAGCCCGGCTACGAGAGGAAGCGGCCCCGGTGGTGACCTCCGTCGCCCACGTCTACCCGTGGGACATCATCGGCGATCCCGGTGCGGTGCAACGGATCCTCGACCTCGGGGTGGACGCGGTCGCGCTGGCCGCCTCCTACCACACCGTGCGGGCCGCCACCCCGCTGCACCCGGAGCACCGCCTCGTCGACGCCCGGCACGCCGCGCTGTACGTGCCGGTCCGCGAGCAGGCCTGGGGCGGGCGCAGGCTCACCCCGGCCGAACCGTCCTGGGTGGACGGTCCGGACTCCTACGGCCAGGCGCGGGACGCGCTCAAGGCCGCAGGCCTGCCGGTGTACGCCTGGACCGTGCTCACGCACAGCAGCCGCCTCGGTGACCTCGCGCCAGAGGTGGTGGTGCGCAACGCCTTCGGCGACCGCTACCCGTACGCGCTGTGCACCACGCAGCCGGAGGTGGTGGAGTACGCGCTGACCCTGGTGCGCGAGATCGTCGAGCAGGGGCGGCCGGACGGCGTGGTGCTGGAGGCCTGCGGGCCGCTCGGCTTCTTCCACGGCGGGCACCACGAGAAGACCGAGGGCGGTGACTGGGGCAAGGTCCGCCAGGCGCTGCTGTCGATCTGCTTCTGCGCCGCCTGCGCCGCCCGCTACACCGAAGTCGGTATCGAGGTGGACACGCTGCGTGCCCAGGTGCGCACCGCGGTGGATGCCGGTGAGCCGGACAGTGTGGAGTCCGCGCTGGGCGCCGAACTGGCCAGCGCGCTGGTCGCCGTACGGACCAGTGTGGTCGCGCAGTTGCGCGCGCTGCTGGTCGGCGAGGTCCGCAAGCTGGCGCCGGAAGCCAGGGTCATCCTGCACGCCAACGCCGACCCGTGGGCCACCGGTCCGTTCGCCACCGCCGCACCCGAGCTGGGCGTGGAGGTGGACGCGGTCGTGGCCATGTGCTGGCCCGGCCCGGAAGCGAGCATCCCCGGTATCGAGGCGCTGCGGAAGCTGGCCCCGCGGACCAGGATCGCCGGGTACGTGCTCGCCCTGCCGCCCAAGCCGATCGACGCCCCGGCCATGCGCGCGGAGCTGGCCGCACTGGCCGCGGCCGGGGTGGAGGAGTTCCACCTCTACCACGCCGGACTCGCCTCCGGGGCCAGGTTGGCCGTGGTCCGGGAAGCACTGGACTCGCTGAGGTAGCGCCCTGACGGCTGCCCCGGCGATGCCGTGGGATCGACCGCTCCTGCCGGGCGGTCGATCCCACGGCTGTTTTTCTGTTTAACCCGCGCGTGCAACCCGCCGTGGCTACCGTTCCGTCCTGTGCACATGAGACGTCTAGCAACCGTGGTCGGCGCCGGGGCGGCGCTGGTGCTCGCACTGAGTGCCTGTGCGGAGCCCACGGCGGGATTCGGCGGACAGCCGACCCCGCCGCCCTCCTCCTCCGCCCAGCAGCCGACGTCAGAGGCCGGACCCGAACCCGAACCGCCGCAGGGCGGAAAACCGTTGGCGAAGAACAAGGCTGATCTGTCAGCCCTGCCCGCGGACTTCCCCAAGCGGGTGTGGACCGAGGGTGACGGCAGCGTGGTCGGCACGTTCGGCAAGGAAGGCGGCTGCAGCAAGGTGCGCGCCGACCTGACCGAGCAGACCGACACCGCGGTGAAGATCACCCTGGTGGAGACCATTCCAGCCAACAGCGAGGCCTGCACGATGGACCTGCGCTTCCCGCCGGTCACGGTGAAGCTCGCCAAGCCGTTGGGCGAGCGCACGGTCAGCGTCACGGCCAAGCAGGAGACCAAGTAACCCGACCACCCACATGCACGGCGCCCCGGCAGGCGCGGACCCCAGCCGGGGCGCCGTGTTGGGTCAGCTCTGCGCCCAGAACGCCACCGAGCTGCTGGCGGCGATCACCACGGCCCAGCAGGCAAGCAGGGTCACCCGGTCCATCACCTGCCAGAAGCGGTGGGCGGGGCCCCAGGACAGTCGTTCCACCGGTGACTCCGTTGGCACACCGAAACTTTCCAGCATCGGGCGGAGTGGCCGGTCGGACAGGTCGGTCCCGGTCGCGGCGAACAGCAGCGCGGTGCGCGCGGTGCCGGAGAGCTCCGGCCACGCGCCAGCCGCCAGCCGGGGCGCCGCTTCCGCCGCCGGGCCCAGCGTGTCCAGCCGCCGCAGCCACCGGTCGGTCCACTGTGGAGTGACCGGCACCGCTACGCCGCGTTCCCGTTCCCAGGCCAGATCCCGCTCACTCTGGGCCAGGACCTCCGCGCGCAGCACCGCGATCCGCTCGGCCACCGGCAGCGCCCGCACCTCCGCGGGCGGCAACGTGTCCAGAATGGACGCCCAGCCGCGCGGCAAACCCAGCTCCAGCACCAGATCCGCCTCGGTCGGCTGCGCGTACCGGCCGAAGGCCGCCTCCAGCCGGTGCGCGGGCGCGACCCCGGCCCTGGCCAGCGCGCGGACATCGTCGAAGGTGACCCTGGTGATCGTGGGCGCGTGCCGCTGCGCCGGCAGCTCCTCGCGCGGCACGCCCAGCCACTCGAACGGCAGCGTCCCGGTCCGGTCCTCGGCGCTCGGCGGCAGGTGGTACCCCGGCACGCCCACCGCGCCCCGCCGGTCGCGCAGCACGTAGCCGGGCAGCGGGCCGGGTTCGTCGTCGTCCTCGTCCCAGGCCGTGATGTTCGCCGGGTCGGCCAGCCCGGCCGCGTCCAGGACCCGCTCGGCCGCGCCTTCCACCGCCACCGCCCAGGACCGCTGCCAGATCTGGGTTTCCGCGCTGTGCAACCAGGTCACCGTGGCCGGCGCCGGGCCGGTGACGTCCTCGTCGCCGGAGCGGACCAGCCCGATCCGCTCGGGCTGGTGGACCAGCCAGGTGGTCGGGTAGGCGGGCCGCCGCCCGTAGGCGAAGGCCACCGTGGCGAGCACGGCCAGGCCGGCCACCACCAGCAGCCAGGCCCAGCGCGGCAGCACCAGCGGCTGCGCCATCAGCACCAGGGTGGCCACGCCCAGTCCGAGGTACCGGCCGACCGGCCGGCCCTCGGGTTCGCCATGGCTGAACGGCATCGCGCCCTTGGGCAGCCAGCGGTAGCTCGGGAACTTGCTCACCGCGACAGTATGCGGTCAGCACCCCAGCGCGGGCAGCCGGATATCGGCTCAGCCGGGTTTGCGCGCCACCACCAGGTCGCGGATGATCGACTGGTCCACCCGGTGCTCGAACTCCCGCCACGGACCGTCATCAAGCGGCTGCAAACCGTTGTCCGCCAGGATCTTCACCAGATCCTCCCGGCCGGCCACGTGCGTGTTCCAGGAGATGCCGATCGCGCCGCCCGGTCGCAGGATCTTGCTCCAGCCGGGCACCGCGTTGAACAGCAGCTCCAACGGGCTGCGGGACAGGTGCTTCTGGGTGGGCCGGGACCCGTGCTGCACGCCGTAGGGCGCGTCGGTGACGATCGCGTCCACGGTCTCCGCGCGGAAGAACTCCCTGCTGCGCACGGTGTCGGCGTTGACCACCATGAGCTGGTTGACCTCGCCGGCCTTGTACAGCTCCTTGGTCAGCCCCAGCTTCACGCTGAGCCGCTTGCCGATCAGCGCCTTGTCCCGGCGGATCGGGGTGACCTCGTGCTGGTGCTTGACCCGGTGGTTCTTCAGCCAGGTGGCCAGGAAGTGCGCGTAGGCGTCGAAGTCCTTGCCGTCCAGGTCCATGCCGTAGGCGTCGTAGCCGTACATCAGCGCCTGGTTGAGCGTGGTGCCGCGCCCGCACATCGGGTCGAACACGGCCAGCCGCTTCGCCAGCAGCTCGGTGGGTTCGGCGCGGGCCAGCAGGGTGACGTTGAGCAGCAGCTTGGTGAAGTGCTCGTTGGTCTTGCCCGAGTACTTCTGGATGGTCAGCAGGTCGCTGCTGAACTTGTCCACAGGGGACACTCGCAGTGGCCGCAGCAGCTCGCCCTCCACCGCGAACAGCGCGTACACCGAGGACAGGTTGGACAGCAACGAGATGTCGTACTCATCCAGCTCAGCTGAATCACTGTGCCCCGTCGCTCCGCTCGCCCGAACCTCGAAAGTGACGTAGGGAACGCCGCCGATCTCCGTCTCGGCGACCTCCCCCACCTCGCTGTGCAACGCGGTCTCGCTGAACACCGCCAGCTCGGTGCGGGTCAGCCGGACGGCCGACTCCCCGTACACCCGGTTGAACGCGGGCAGAATCAGCAGCGCGTACCTTGCCATGTGCTCACAATCGTTCTGGGACAATAAAAATCAGCGGCGGAAGGACACCTGCAGCGTCGGCTGGCTGGTGCCCGCGAAGAAGTCGTTGCCCTTGTCGTCGACCACCACGAACGCGGGGAAGTCCTCGACCTCGATCTTCCACACCGCCTCCATGCCCAGCTCGGCGTACTCCAGCACCTCGACCTTGCGGATGCAGTCCTGGGCCAGCCGCGCGGCCGGGCCGCCGATCGAGCCAAGGTAGAACCCACCGTGGCTCTGGCAGGCTTCGGTCACCTGCTTGGACCGGTTTCCCTTGGCCAGCATGACGAGTGAGCCGCCGGCGGCCTGGAACTGCTCGACGTAGGAGTCCATCCGGCCCGCGGTGGTCGGCCCGAACGAACCGGAGGCGTAGCCCTCCGGCGTCTTGGCCGGGCCCGCGTAGTAGACGGGGTGGTCGCGCAGGTACTGCGGCATGCCCTCGCCCGCGTCCAGCCGCTCCTTGATCTTGGCGTGCGCGATGTCCCGGGCCACCACCAGCGGACCGGTCAGCGACACCCTGGTCTTCACCGGCAGCTGCGACAGCGTCTCCCGGATCTCCGCCATCGGGCGGGTCAGGTCGATCCGCACCACCTCGTCGGAGAGCTCGCCGTCGCCGATCTCGGGCAGGAACCGCGCCGGGTCCCGCTCCAGCTGCTCGATGAACACGCCCTCCGGGGTGATCTTCGCCTTGGCCTGCCGGTCCGCCGAGCAAGACACCGCCACGCCGACCGGGCAGGAGGCGCCGTGCCGAGGCAGCCGGATCACCCGCACGTCATGGCAGAAGTACTTGCCGCCGAACTGCGCGCCGATGCCGAACTGGCGGGTCAGCTCCAGCACCTGCTGTTCCAGGCCGACATCGCGGAAGGCGTGCCCCAGCGGCGATCCCTCGGTGGGCAGCTCGTCCAGGTAGCGCGCGGAGGCCAGCTTGGCCACCTTGAGGTTCTGCTCCGCGGACAGGCCGCCGACCACCACCGCGAGGTGGTAGGGCGGGCAGGCCGCGGTGCCCAGGCTGCGCAGCTTCTCGTCCAGGAACTTGGCCAGCCGCGCCGGGTTCAGCAGCGCCTTGGTCTCCTGGTACAGGAAGGTCTTGTTCGCGCTGCCGCCGCCCTTGGCCATGAACAGGAACTCGTACTTGGGTTCCTGGCCGGGCTTGGTGAAGATCTCCACCTGGGCCGGCAGGTTGGAGCCGGTGTTCTTCTCGTCCCAGAAGGTCACCGGGGCCATCTGCGAGTAGCGCAGGTTCAGTTCCTGGTAGGCGTCGAAGATGCCCCTGGACAGCGCCTGCTCGTCCGCGCCGCCGGTGAGCACGGTCTCGGTGCGCTTGCCCAGCACGATCGCGGTGCCGGTATCCTGGCACATCGGCAGCACCCCGCCCGCGGCGATGCAGGCGTTGCGCAGCAGGTCCATCGCCACGAACCGGTCGTTGCCGCTGGCCTCCGGGTCGTCGATGATCGCGCGCAGCTGAGCCAGGTGCGAGGGCCGCAGCAGGTGCTGGATGTCCTTGATCGCCTCACCGGCGAGCAGGGTCAGCACCTCGGGGTCGACCTCGAGGAAGCGCCGTCCGGCCGCCTCGACCAGCCGCACGCCCTCGGTGGTGACGAGGCGGTACTCGGTCTGGTCCGGGCCCAGCGGCAGGACGTCGGTGTACTCAAACGCCGTGGTGGTGGCAGTCACGCCGGCTCCCTTGCCTGCGGTTCGGGTATCTCATGAAACTACCGCGTGCGCTCGGCCGCCCCGCGCTGACCGGGTGTGATCCACGTCCGGATCGTGCAGCGGCGCTGGATGGGCCAGTCCGCTGACGGTGCACCCACAGCCCGGCTGAGCTGGGCAGAGTCTCCGGACATGACGATCAGTGACTTCCGGCTGGGCTTCGGCGCGATGCGGCTCACCGGCTGGGACCGGCCCGCCGACCCCGCCGAGGCGATCGCGGTGGCCCGCCACGCGGTGGAGCTCGGCGTGGACTTCATCGACACCGCCGACGCCTACGGTCTCGGCGCGAACGAGGAGCTGCTGGCCCAAGCCCTGCACCCCTACCCGGCGCACCTGGTGATCGGCACCAAGGCAGGCCAGAGCCGACCGGGACCGGGGGCGTGGGTGCCGCTGGGCCGCCCGGAGTACCTGCGGCAACAGGTGGAGCTGAGCCTGCGGCGGCTGCGGGTGGACTGCCTGGACCTGTTCCAGCTGCACCGGATCGACCCGAAGGTCCCGGCCGAAGAGCAGTTCGGCGTGCTGGCCGACCTGGTGCGCGAGGGCAAGGCGGCCAGGGTCGGGCTGTCCGAGGTGAGCGTGGAGCAGCTGGCGCTGGCCAGGGAACAGGTGGAGATCGCCAGCGTGCAGAACCGGTACAACCTGGCCGACCGGCGGCACGAGGACGTGCTGGCCTACTGCGAGGCGGCGGGGATCGCGTTCGTGCCCTGGCTGCCGGTGGCCAAGGGCGCGCTGCCGCGACCGGTGGCCGAGGTGGCGCGGGAGCTCGGCGTGACGCCGACGCAGGTGGCGCTGGCCTGGCTGCTGCACCGCTCGCCGGTGATGGTGCCGATCCCCGGCACCAGCTCGCGGGCGCACCTGGCGGAGAACGTGGCCGCGCGGGAGATCACGCTGACCGCCGTGCAGCTGGCCAGCCTCGGGTGATCAACCAGCCAGCTCCAGCGCGGCCAGGTCGACGGCCTCCAGCACCGCCCTGATCGCCGGTCGCCGCGCCGACTCGGGCCGCCACACCGCGTACACGTGCCGGTGCGGCGCGGGGTCCAGCTCGACCACCCGCACGCCCGGCGGCAGCTCGCCCCGGCCCAGCCTCGGCATCATCGCCACACCCAGCCCGCGCGCCACCAGCGCCAGCTGGGTGTGGTGCTCGCCGGCGGTGTGCAGCACGTCCGCGCCGCCGGTGACCCGGTGCAGCCAGGCGTGGCAGCCCGTCCCGTCCGGCCAGCTGACCCAGCCCTCCGTGGCCAGCTCGGCAAGGGACACGGTGCCGGTCAGCCTGTGCCCCACTGGCACAGCGAGGTCGACCACGTCGTCCAGCAGCGGCGCGCGGTCCAGACCGGCGGGCAGGTCCAGGGGTTCGTCCGGCCAGTCCTGCAGGATCGCCAGGTCCAGCTCGGCACGGGCGACCAGCGGCAGGCACTCGTGCGGTTCCAGTTCGCCGAGCCGGACCCGCAGCTTGGGGTGCCGGGCGCGGAGCAGGGCCAGCGCGGGCGGCAGCAGGGCGCGGGCCGCGGTGGAGAAGGCCGCCACCGACACCCCGCCCAGCACCGCCCCGGCGTGGTCCTCCACCGCGGCCTCCGCCTCGGCGACCGCGGCCAGGATGCGTTCGGCGTGCTCGACCAGCACCAGCGCGGCCTCGGTCAGCCGCACCCCGCGCCCGGTGCGCTCCAGCAGCGGCCGCCCCAGCTCGCGCTCCAGCCTGGCCAGCCGCTGGGACACCGCCGAGGTGGTCAGGTGCAGCACCCGCGCGGCCGCCCGCACCGAGCCCTGGGCGTGCACCGCGTGCAGGGCTTGCAGCTGGGGCAGGTCGAGCACCGCTGATCTCCCGCGTAGTTTTGGGTGTCAACTCAACTTAGTCGAGGGGGACATGATGACCACCGGCTTGGCCAACGGCAGGGACCTGGGCGGACTGCCCACCGAGGACGGCAGGCAGACCCGCCCCGGCGTGCTGTTGCGCAGCGAGGCGCCGCTGGCCGGCGACCCGGTGCCGGAGCTGGCCGGCTGGCCGCCCGCGGTCGTGCTCGACCTGCGCGGCGCCAAGGAGGGCAACCCGGAGCACCCGCTGCTGCTCGACGGCGCGCAGGTGCACCGCATCCCGATGCTGGACCTGGTGATGGCCGCCGCGGCCACCGATCCCGCCGCGCTGGACCTGGGCAAGCTGTACCTGCAACTGCTGGAGGAGTCCGCGGCCGGGCTGGTCGAGGTGGTGCGGCTGGCCGGGTCGGCGCCGGGCGCGGTGCTGGTGCACTGCTCGGTCGGCAAGGACCGCACCGGGGTGTCGGTCGCGCTGCTGCTGCGGGTGGCCGGGGTGCCGAGGGACACCGTCATCGCCGACTACGTGCGCACCGAGGCCAACATGAGCGGCGTGATCCGCCGGGTCGCGCTCAGCCTCGGCCGCCCCGAGCCCACCGAGGAGCAGCTGGCCGCGATGAAGCACCTGCTGGCCGCCCCCGCCCCGGCGATCGAGGGCGTGCTGGACGTGCTGGACAACCACGAAGGCGGCCCCCGGGGCTGGCTGCTCGCCCACGGCGCGACCGAGGACGAGATCAACCGCTGGGTCGCCCGCATCCTGGCCGACTGACCGGCCCCGGACATGTCGGAAGGCCGGACCCGCCCCCGACGGGTCCGACCTCCCGGGGTGTGCAGTCCGGCCGCAGTGGTACGTCCGGGCTGCGCAGTCTGTGTTGGTTCTTGAGAACCGTGCCGTGAGGCAGGTCACAAGTCAACGCGGCTATCTGGGTGAGGCGGGGGACTACTCAGCGTCAGCTGGCGTAGGCGCGCAGGCGTTCGGCGCGGTCACCCTGGCGGAGCTTGGACATGACCTCCCGCTCGATCTGGCGCACCCGCTCCCGCGAGAGGCCGAACCGGCGGCCGATCTGGTCCAGCGTCCTGGGCTGGCCGTCGTCCAGGCCGTAGCGCAGGCGGATCACGTGCTGCTCCCGGTCGTCCAGGGTGGCCAGCACCCGGCGCAGGTCGTCCTGGAGCAGGCCCGAGATGACCGCGCTCTCGGCGTCGGTGGCCTCGGAGTCCTCGATGAAGTCGCCCAGCGGGGCGTCTTCCTCGGCGCCCACCGGCATGTCCAGGCTCACCGGGTCCCGCGCGTGGTCGAGCAGGTCGGCGATCTTGTCAGCGGGCAGGCCGGACTCGGCGGCCAGCTCCTCGTGCGTGGCCTCGCGGCCCAGCTGCTGGTGCAGGTCGCGCTTGATCCTGGCCAGCTTGTTCACCTGTTCCACCAGGTGCACGGGCAGCCGGATGGTGCGGCCCTGGTCGGCCATGCCGCGGGTGATCGCCTGGCGGATCCACCAGGTCGCGTAGGTGGAGAACTTGAAGCCCTTGCTGTAGTCGAACTTCTCCACCGCGCGGATCAGGCCCAGGTTGCCTTCCTGGATCAGGTCCAGCAGCGGCATGCCGCGGCCGGTGTAGCGCTTGGCGAGGCTGACCACCAGGCGGAGGTTCGCCTCCAGCAGGTGGTTCTTCGCGGTGTGCCCGTCCCGGACCAGCGTCCTTAGGTCCGCGCGGCGCTGCGGGGATAGGGACTTGTCCTCATCCAGCATGTGCCGTGCGAATACACCTGCCTCGATCCGCTTGGCGAGATCGACTTCTTGCGCCGCGGTCAACAGCGCGGTGCGGCCGATTCCGTTCAGGTAGACTCGAACCAGGTCAGCCGCGGGGCTCTGCGCGTCGAGGTCGTGCGCCTCGAGAACAGTCTCCTGCGGCTCCTGCTCAGTAAGCTTCAGTGGGACGGTCATCGGAGCTCCCTCCCTGGTCGCGGGCAAACAGGCGTCATGCGGGCATGCGTCACCAAGCCGACGCCCCGTTGCGCGGCGGCCCCTTCAGTGCGGGGTTCCGTCCCTGTTCGGATTCCCCGTCCTGTCCTGGCTGGACACTTGGATAACGAAGCCGTTCCCGGTTTCGTTCCCGGTACCCACTCTCTATTTGCAAGACGTCAGGCGCTCCTGCGGGGTTGCTTCCGCAGGCTGAGGATTCGCTGAGAAGGCGTAAAGAGAACCCTTAAAGATCGACCAGCACGGTGAATGGGCCGTCGTTCACGCTTTCCACCGCCATGGCCGCCCGGAACCGCCCTGTCTCCACCCGCGCACCCCGGCTACGCAGGGCTTCTACCACCGCGGCCACCAAGGGTTCGGCGGCTTCCGGTCGGGCCGCCTCGGTCCAGGAGGGCCGCCTGCCCTTGCGGGTCTGGCCATACAGAGTGAACTGGCTCACTACGAGCAGCGGGGCCCCGGTTTCGGCACAGGACTGCTCGTCCCGCAGGATGCGCAACTCGTGCAGCTTCCGGGCCATGGTGGCCGCGGTCGCCTCGGTGTCGGTGTGCGTGACGCCGAGCAGGACCAGCAGGCCCGGCTCGTCGATCGCGCCCACCACGTCGCCGTCCACGGTCACGCTGGCCCGGCTCACCCGGGAGACGACCGCCCTCACGTCACGACCCAGTCGGCGGGCACCAGCATCCCGTGCCGGATCAGGTTGCGCACCGCCGGCAGCGCGCCCATGGCCAGCACCTGCGGCGGCAGGTCGTGCGCGGCGGCCAGCAGGCCGAGCAGGTCGGCCAGGTCCAGGTGGCCCCGGCAACCGGCCAGCAAAGCGGCGGCCAGGTCGTCCAGGTCGTGCTGCCAGCCGGGTCCGTCCTGGCGGTGCAGGCGGCGCACCACCGAGGTCCAGCCGTCCTCGGCCGGGCTGGACACCTCTTCCAGCAGCACCGCGGCCGGCACGGTGAGCCGGGCGGCGAGCAGGTCTTCGTCAGCGCTGTGCTGGCGCAGCCAGGCCACCCGGTCGAGCCAGCCCGCGGTCTCCGGGCCCAGCGGGTCGTCGTAGGCCTGGCGCAGGTCCTCGCAGACGATGTCGGCGGGCCCGGACTGGGTGTGCCGCAGCGTCACGAAGCCGAACCCGATGCCCTCGACCTGGTTCTCGGCGAACCAGTCCAACCAGCGCCCCGCCTGCTCCCGGCCCTCCGGCGAACGCGGATCCACGCCCGCGTCGCGCAGCCAGGTGCCGACGTAGAGCGCCGGATCGGCCACATCGCGCTGCACCACCCAGGCGTCCAGCCCGGTCTCGGGCAGCCAGGAGGCGACCCGCTCGGCCCAGTCCTGGCCCTTGACGTGCAGCCAGGAGGCGAGCAGCTGCCCGACCCCGCCGTCGGCCAGGTGCGCGGGCAGCTGCCGGATGACCAGCTCGCTGGCCGAGTCCCCGGACAGCCCGGAGTCGCGGTAGACGTAGTCCACCCTCGGCGGGCCGACCACGAACGGCGGGTTGCACACCACCTGCTGGAACCGTCGACCGGCCACCGGCGCGAACCACTCGCCGCGGGCCAGCTCCACGTCCAGCTGGTTGAGCCGGAAGGTGGCCGAGGCCAGCGCGAGCGCCCGGCCGGAGAGGTCGGTGGCGGTGACGTGCTCGGCGTGCCTGCTCGCGTGCAGCGACTGCACCCCGCAGCCGGTGCCCAGGTCGAGCAGGGTGCCGACCGGGCGGCGCGCGGTGGCCCTGGCCAGGCTGATCGAGGCGTGCCCGACACCGAGCACGTGGTCGGCGGGCACCGGGCCGCCGATGGCCTCGGAGTCCAGGTCGGAGATCACCCACCAGGAGCCCTGGTCGTCGCCGTAGGGCCGGACGTCCAGCGCGGCCCGCACCTGCTCGCCGTCGGCGCGCAGCAGTCCGGCGGTGATCGCCTCGGCCACCGGCAGCGGCCGCAGCGCCGACGCGGCCTCGCTCTCCCGCACCGGCTCGTTCAGCAGGAACAGCCGGACCAGCGCGCCCAGCGCACCGCCGTCGGCGCAGGCGCGCGCGGCCGGTTCCAGCTCACCGCGGCCCAGCGCGGCGTGCGCGGCCGGGCCGAGCAGTTCGAGCACGCCGTCCGCGTGGTAGTCCGCGGACAGGAAAGCCGTCCGCAGCCGGTCGGATACCTGGTCATCGATCCCAATGCCGAACACGCGAAGATCCTCACACGTTTCGCCGATCCCCACTTCTCCGCCCGTCCCCCTATGTTGAAACGCAGGAGGGGGGTGATCCCATGTCCGTGGCTCACGCGCACCGCGAGCTGGACGGCCTGCGGTGGGCCGGGCTGACCGGACCCCGCCTCGAGGTGTTCCGCGCGCTCGGCGAGGAGTACCGCGCCGAGATCGCCGAGGCGGTGCACTCGCTGCCGGAGTGGCCCGCGCTGGACCGCTACGCCCGCACCGACACCGGCCTGGTCCGGCTGTCCAGGCTCAGTGCTCTGACCAGGGTGAACCACGCTCAGGAATATGCCGAGCTCGCGGCGATGGCCCAGGGCGCCAACCAGTCCGAGCGGACCCTGCTGCTGGTCAACCTGCGCGGCGACCTGCCGGCCCAGGCCGGCAGCGCGGGCTGCTCGGACCTGGCCTGGCCGGGCCGGGTGTTCGCGCACAACGAGGACGGCGGCGCCGAGCTGTCCGGCCGCCTGCTGCTGGTCACCCTGGACTGCGCGGGCGAGGTCCCGGTCACCGCGCTCTGGTACCCGGGCATGCTGCCCAGCAACGCCTTCACGCTGACCGGCCACGGCCTGGTCTTCGGCCTGGACCACCTGCCGGTGACCGAACCGGCCATCGCGCCGGGCAGGCACTTCGTGGCCCGCGCGGTGCACCGGGCACGCGACCTGGACGAGGCTGTCCGGCTGCTCACCGAACTGCCTTCCGCCGGTGGGTTCGCCTACAACCTGGCCGAGCTGGGAACCGGCCGGGTCGCGCACGTGGAGGCCGCGGCCGGGTCGAGCGCGGTCGAGGAGGCGGGGGAGGGGCCGTTCTGGCACACCAACCACCTGCGCCACCTGGACCTGCCCGAGCTGGTCACCCGGTCCAGCCGGGAACGGGCGAAGGTCCTGGACGCCCTGGAACCGCCGGCCGAGCCGGATGTGGAGTGGTTCCTGGACGTGCTGACCAGCCCGCACCCACGCGGCGTCTGCCGTCAGCCGGCCGAAGGCGACTCGGCCACCCTGGCCACCTGCGTGGTGGACCTGGCCGCGGCGGAGCTGACTGTGGTGCCCAGCAGCGGAAAGCGCTTCACCTGTTCGGTGGCCGCCGCGCTGGCCGGACCGTGACGCGCCACTGGACCGCGCGGATGGCCAGCGCGAGGAAGACGAAGCCGCCGATCAGCGCGAGGGTGTAAGGCAGGTTGGCCACGACCGGAATGGTCGGGCCGCGGACCGGTCGCGGAGAACCCCGTTCACGCCTCGTTGACGCCGCTACCAGCGATCTTTACGCGATCCTTGCGCCGGCAGCGCGGCCAGCGCGACGGTCAGGGCCAGCCGCTGGTCGGCTTCGTCCAGGCGCAGCGCGGTCAGCTGCTCGATCTTGCGCAGCCGGTAGCGCAGGGTGTTGGGATGCACGGCGAGCCTGCGCGCGGCGGCTTTGCCGTCCCCACCCGCGGCCAGCCAGGCGCGCAGGGTGGCCAGGTAGTCGGTGCCGTGCTCGGTGTCCTGCCGGAGCAGGTCGGCCACCGGCCCGCGCGTGGGCAGCCGCCCGGCTTCGGCCGCGGTGCGCAGCCGCAGCAGCAACACCTGCGCCCAGTGCTCGTCGTAGTCCACGGTGTCCGCCTCGACCAGCCCCGCCACCCGCGCCGCCAGACACTCCTCGGCCTCCAACCGGCTGGCCGGCAGGTCGCCGGGGTTGGCCCGGCCGCCGATACCGGCGTGCACGGCCACGTCGGCGGGCAGCTCGCGCAGCAGCGAGCGCAGCCAGTCGCGGGCCGGGTTGTCATCGGGCAGCACGGTGTAGAGCACGTTGCCGAGCAACGCGCTGCGGCCCGGCCGCGACCAGCCGAACCCGGAGGTGGCCCGCTCGAAGGCGAGCAGCGCGGCCCCGTGCTCGTTCATCCCGGCGTGCGCGTGCAACGCCACCACCCGCAACGCCCCGGCGGCCAGCCCCAGCCGGGACAACGTGCCCGGCGCGTCCGCGGTGCCGTCCAACAGACTCAGCACCGCGTCCGCCTCGGCCCGCCGCTCCAGATCGGCCCCCGCGCGGGCGCGCAGCAGGTGCAGTGCGGCGGTGCGCGCCCCGTCCACCATGGCCGAGTGCGCCTGCGGCCGCACCGGCGGCGTCACCTCGACCCACACCGACCCAAGAAGTTCCCGCCCGGCCCGAATAGCCACGATCAGGCGACCCAACAGCCCAGGCGTCAGCGCCGGGACCAGCAACGGCTCGTCAGAGTTGGCCAGATGCTTGAACACGCCGTGTTCTGCCAAGGCCTTGAGCACATCCGGCGGCACCCGCCGCCCCAGGATGGTCTGCACCCGCGCCGCGTCCACGTCCTCCTGCCGGTTGGAGTAGGCCAGCACCCTGGACTGGAGATCCTCGATGGTGACCGGCCCGCCCACCACCGCTGCGATCGCATCCGCCACCGCGAACAGATCCCCCGGCACATCCCGGCTGGGCCCCTGCCCACTGAGCACCAACGTGTGAATCAGCCCCGCCAGATGACTCCACGGCACCGCCGGATCAACCATCAACACCGCCGCCCCGGAACTCCGAGCCGCGGCCAGCACCCGCTCGTCCAGCTCCGGCGGCCCGTGCAACACCACGGCCGCGGCGGTGGTCCCACGCACCAGCCGGGCAGCCGCGGTCACCGACCCGGTGCCGATGCCCAGCAACACATCGGTCGGACTGGTCGGATGCGACTCGGTCGGATCATGCAGCGACAGTCCCCGCAGCTCGACCTCCCGCCCCCGAGGCGCACACCCCAGCCGCGTGCCCAGCCCGCCAAGCACGTCGACCAACCGCTCAAGCGTGACCATGCGCGGCTCCCTGCCGTCCGCGCTGCTTGGCCCGGTTGCCACACCGCTGCATCGAGCACCAGCGCCGCTGACCGGGCCGGGAGGTGTCCACGAAGATCAGCTCGCAGTCCCCGCCCGAACAATGCCGAACACGGTCCACATAGGGCCCCCCGAACAACTCAATGGCATCCCTGGCAAAGGCGGACAACACAGCGGATCCGGCAACCGGCTCCTGCCACTGCCGCCCATTGCTGGTCAACTTGGGCACCGGCGGCGGCGCGGCGGCCAACCGGTTCCAGTCGGAGAAGTGCACCCGCCGAATCGGCTCACGCCGCGCGGCCCGAACCGCACACTGCCAGACGGACTCCCGCAACTTCTTCAGCTCACCCAGTTCCGCATCGTTCAACTCGATCCGAGCCTTGCCGAACCGGGTGTCGGTCAACCAGCGCCGGAAGTCCTCAACCTCACCGAGCACCTCCCACGTGCCGCGCTCATCCTCCCCGCTGCTGACCAACAGCTCCAGACACAACGCGCCAGGATTGAACCGATACCGCTGCCCGTCATGCCCAACCATCGGCAGCCCAGCCGCCTCCTCACCCATACCCGCCAGCCTAACCGGTATAACCGGTACCCACCCCTTATACCGGCCCCCACCACTTAAACCGGTTGCCCCCGGTTGAACCGGTGACCACCGGTTGTACAGGCGACCACCGCCGATACGGGTGAACACCACTTGCCAGGGCGACCTCCACTCGTGCACCCAACCACCACTCCCGAGACCGCCCGCCACCCAGAGCGTCGCCCACCACCCATGCGGTCGGTCAGCCGTCGCGCGCCCGGCTGCCACCCGCGACGTTGACCTCCACCCGCTACGGCGACTTCCGCCCCCGGCGTTGATTTCCACTCGCGACGGTGCCCTCCACCCGCGACGGTGCCCTCCACCCGCGGCGTTGATTTCCACCCTCGACGGCGGCCTCCACCCTCGACGGTGACCTTCACCCTCGACGGTGACCTTCACCTTCGGCCTCGACCTCGGGCTTGGCCGCCACTCGCGGGATTGGCCTCCACCGCGCAGTTGGCCGCCATTCGTGCGCTCGGTCGCCGCTGGTGGGGCCGGCAGCCCTCGAGCGGTTGGTCAGTGGTCGCGATGTTGGCCGCCACCCCGCGCGGTTGATCACCGCTTGCACGCTCGGTCGCGGGTCGTTCCGGTGGCCACCGGTCATAGCAGTGCCCGCCGGTTTAAGCGGTAATCACCGGTTAAACCGGCAGACACCAGTTAAACCAGCGGGCACCAGTTAGACCTGGACGCACCGGTTAAACCGGTGTGAGCCGGTTAAACCGGTGGGTATCGGTCTAACCGGCACGCCCGGTTGAACCGAAACACCCTGGTTGAACCGGCACTTCCGGCGCTCCCAACGGTGTTCACCTGCCCGCCTCTCCCGTCCACCTCGCCCGCCCGTCGACCTAAGCAGCCCGGCCTGCCCGTCCACTCGGGCTCCTCGGTCTGCCCGCCTGCCCGCCGCCCGCTCGCCGCCCGCTCGCCCCCCCCGTTCGTCCCGCTGGTCCCGTTCACCCCGCTGGCCCCACTGGCCCCGCTGGTCCAGTTCGCCAGTTCGCCCCGCTCTCCCCGCTCTGCCCGCTCGCCTGAGCGTCCCTCGCCCCCCGTTCGCCCCGTTCGCCTGAGCCCCCGCCCGCCCTCACCCGGCAACGCCCCAACCTGCCGATCCCGCCCCACCCGCAACCGCCCCCGCGCCACCGGCCTACTGTCGCGGACATGACACAGGTTCCGGTCTGGGTGCCGGTGGTCGTGGGGCTGCTGGGGCTCCTCGGTGTGCTCGGCGCTCAGTTCATCGCCGCCTGGCGGGAGGATCGCCGGTGGAACCGGGAGAAGCGCCGGGATGAGGACAACAAACGATTTGACGCCCGGCGTGAGGCTTATGCCCAGGTGATCGGCGCACTGGAGTCCTGGGACTGGGTGATGCACCCACACAAGGACAAGGCGCGCGGGGTGGACTTGGTTACCGGCGAACTCGAACTTGTCGATCTGCGCACGGCCTGGATCGAAGCCAAGAATGTGCTTGGCCTGATCAATCTGGTGGGTACCCGCGAGATTCGGGATTTGTTGCGCACCGCAATGATTTCTCGATCCCGGCTCTCCCGTGAACTGACCCGGCCCGACAAGGGTGACATCCGGCTGGAGCTGGTCGAAAAGTACTGGTCCGAAGCCCAGGACGCCTATGCGCGACTGCGCAATCTCATGCGGTCGGATCTCGGCTTCGAAGCTGTCGATCCGAAAGGCTCTCCCGCCCGGCCCGACCTGGTGGAAAGATGACGAAAGGAGGTGGTGTCGGATGACCACACATCGGGACGGCACCCCGGTCCTGATCACTGAGGCGCAGCAGTCCTACGAGGACCAGTTCGCGGCTCGGAAGCGCAAGTACTTCCTGATGATGTCGATGCGTATCCCGTGCCTGGTGGCGGCCGCGGCCTGCTACCAGATCCCGTGGCTGGCGATCGGTCTGCTGGTGTTGTCGGTGCCGCTGCCGTGGATGGCGGTGCTGATCGCCAACGACCGCCCGCCGCGAAAGGCGGAGAAGGTGAACCGGTTCCGGCGGGTGCGTGACGATACCGCCATCGAATCGAAACAACATCCTGTAATCGAGGGCTGATCTCCACCCGGAGTGGCGGTATGGTTACGTTCCGCTCAATCACAGGGGGCTCAGGTGGACGGTGCGGAAACTCGCCCAGTAGTGGTAGGTACGGAAACTGGTCAGAGTCCGAGGTCAGGGATGTGCGGAGCGATCCATTGGGACCGGACCAACGACCTGGTCGTCGGGAACTTCACCGCGGCGCAGGCCAGTTGGCTCCGGCGGCACCTGTCCGGGTTCGCCTCACTGGTGCAGTGGCGAATGGATCAGTACCACACGGACTACCCGCTCGGTGCTGAGCTGGGCCTGCCGCTGCCGACCGAGGCCACCGAGGACCGCAGGCTGAACGCGATCCTGGACTGGCACTGTTGCGAGGAAGAGTCAGAAGAGGTTCGCCTCTGGCACGAGCCGGACCTGTTCGCCGGTCTGTACAAGGACATCAACCTGGTGTGGGCGACGCTGCCGGAGCGTGGTGGCATGGTCGTGCTGCGCGAGGAACGCCACATGCGCGCCTGGTTCCGGGTGCTGCTCGACTACCGGATCACCGCCGCGATCAGCTGGCGGGTGCCGGATGCGATCTACGACCTGCGCCGGGACCAGCCCGAAGCCGGCGACGAACTCGGCCGCGCGTTCTACCTCACCACCTGGCTGTGGGACGTGGCGCACGAACTGGCCGAGATCAGCAAGATCACCGTTTCGCGCTGACGCACCACGGATTCTCCGCCCGGGTATCCGCTGTAGCACCCAGCGCACACTGACGTCGCGGCCGCGCTCGATGCACCGCCCGCACCGAGCGCCCCGCCATCACCCGCCGCCCAGTCCGCGCCGGGTCGGACACGCCGCAGTCGCGCCGCCCGCACGCTCGGCAGCCAGCGCCGGGGCCGCGCCACCCGCCCGGTCGAGCGGGCCGCGCCACCAGCCCCGCACCCTGCCGCTCAGCCCCGCACGTTCAACGGGCTCGGCGGCTGCGCACCCACCACCTGCACCGCCCGCGCCCCGGCCGCCACACCGGCCGCCAGCGCCGCCGCGATCTCCGCTCCGCCGCGCCAGGCCGCCAGCAGGCCCGCGTTGAAGGCATCGCCAGCGCCGGTGGAGTCCACGCAGTCCACCACCGGGGCGTCCGCGTTCACCGTCGCGCCGGCCGCCACCCAGTGCGCCCCGCCATCGCCCGAGGTCACCGCCACCGCGCCGACCACCTGCAGCAGGTCCCGCGCCGACTCCGGATCCGTGGACCCGGTCAGCACCGCCAGCTCATCGGCGTTCGGCAGCAGCAGGTCGACGCCGGCCACCAGCTCCAGGAACCTCGCCGTGCCCAGCCGGGTGATCAGCGTGGCGGCCTGCGGGTCCACCGAGGTGGTCAGGCCCGCCGCCCGCGCCGCGGCCAGCGCCGCCACGCCCGCGGGACGCGAGCCCTCGTCGAGCAGGACGTAGCCGGACAGGTGTAGGTGGTCCGCGCCGAGCAGGGCGCCGGGGGCGATGTCGGCGGGGCTCAGGCGGGCGTTGGCGCCGCGGTCGGGCAGCATGGTGCGCTGGCCCGCCTCGTCCACCAGGACCACCACGCAACACGTCGGAGCGCTCTCATCGACGACCAGCGCGGTGGTCACGCCCGCCGCGTCGAGCTCCGCGCCGACGCGGTGACCGGCGATGTCGCCGCCGATCCGGCCGATCAGCACCGCCTCGGCCCCGCAGTGGGCGAGCCAGGCCGCGGTGTTCGCGCCCGCGCCGCCGACCACCATGCGCACCGCCGAGCGGGTGTCGCCGCCGTGGACCAGGGGTCCGTCGTGCCGGGCCACCACGTCCAGGCCGGCGTCCCCGACCACCACGATCCGCGCCATCTCAGTTCGCTCCGCTCAGCTCGACCGCCACCCGCGCCGCCAGGTCCGCGTTGGACAGCACCAGCGCCGCGTTCGCGTCCAGACTCACACCCGCGCTGGCCTGGTGGAAATGGGTCAGCAGCACCGGCGTGACGTCCTTGCCGTGCACGTTCCGCTCGGCCAGCAGGGCCAGGCCCTCGGCCAGCAGCCGGTCGTGCAGGGCGCGGTCCATCTCCGCCTCGGCCGGGATCGGGTTGGCCAGCAGCACCCCGGCCGAACCCGGCACCTGGGTGCGGTGCGCGGCCACCACCGCGGCGGCCTCGGCTGGGGTGTCCACCCGCCAGGGCACGTCCAGCTCGGACTCGCGCAGGTAGAAGGCGGGGAAGCGGTCCGTGCGGTAGCCGAGCACCGGCACCGAAGAGGTCTCCAGCAGCTCCAGGGTGGCCGCGATGTCCAGCACCGACTTCACCCCGGAGCACACCACCAGCACCGGGGTCTGGGCCAGCACCGCCAGGTCGGCGGAGACGTCCCAGCTCTCCCGCGCGCCGCGGTGCACCCCGCCCAGCCCGCCGGTGGCGAACACGCCGATGCCTGCCCGCTGCGCCAGCGCGGCCGTGCTGGCCACCGTGGTCGCCCCGCTGCGGCCGAGGCCGATCGCCACGCCCAGGTCCCGGCGGGAGAGTTTGGCCAGGTCAGCGGCCGGATCGCAGACCCGCTCCAGTTCAGCGGGGGAGAGGCCGACCACCGGTGTGCCGTCCAGCACGGCGATGGTCGCGGGCACCGCGCCCGCGGCGCGCACCACGTCCTCCAGCTCCCTGGCCACGCTCAGGTTGCGGCCGGGCGGCAGTCCGTGCGCGAGGATGGTGCTCTCCAGCGCGACCACGGCGCCCCCGTCTGCCAGCGCCGATCGCACCTCGTCACTCACCCGCAGCACCGCTGCCTCCTTCTCGCTGAACTCCGTCTGTCCGTGAGGCATCATGGTGCACGTGAGTACCCAGACTCTTCCCGAGGTCGACACCACCCCGGACGCCACCGACAGCACCAGCGACGACGCGCCGAAGATGTTCCACTACGTGCGCAAGGCCAAGATCGCGGAGAGCGCGGTCATGGGCACGCACGTGGTGGCGCTGTGCGGCGAGGTGTTCCCGGTGACCAAGTCGGCCAAGCCCGGTTCGCCGGTGTGCCCGGACTGCAAGAAGATCTACGAGAGCCTGCCGCCCGGCGGCGGTGCGTGAGCGCGGTTCTCGAACACGCTCAGCTCTCGGTCCGGCCAGGTGCGGAGGCGGCCTTCCTGGACGCCTTCGCCCAGGCCCGGCCGCTGATCTCCGGCCAGCCCGGGTTCCGTTCGCTGCGGCTGTCCCGCTGTGTGGAGCGGCCCAGCGAGTTCCTGCTGCTCGTGGAGTGGGACAGCGTGGCCGCGCACGAGGAGGGCTTCCGGCGCTCGCCGGAGTACCAGCGGTGGCGCGAGTTGCTGCACCACTTCTACCACCCGTTCCCGGTGGTCGAGCACTACCTCGACGCGCTCCCGGGCGCTTAGGCGCGTAGCAGCACGCAGGCCGCGGTGCCGGTGGCGAGCAGGGTGCCGCCGACCACGAGCCACCACTGGCCGCGTGCCGGGTCCAGCAGCGCCGCCGAGCCGAACAGGGACGCGGCCACACCGCTGCTCGCGCCAGCGAGGGTCGCGGCCAGCGGTCCGGTCACGCCCGCGGCGATGACGAGCAGCACACCGAGCACGACCACCGACCATCCCCAGGCGCGCGCCGGGCGGCGCGCCACGCCGATCAGATCGTCCACCCGGTTGACGGTAGTCGCCGAACACGCTGCGCTGTCATCACATCAGGGATTCCGCTCCTCTGGTCGCGATCTTTGCCCGATCGGTGACTCAATCGTTTCCCCGCCGGTGCCGATGGTGATCAACATCGGTCCACGGAAGGAGACGCTGATGCCTGCCAGTCGTGCTGTGCTCGCCTCACTCGGCGCCGTGGCGCTGGCCGCCTCGGTGCTCAACGCGCCGTCGGCGGCCGCGCAGGCGCGGGAGTTCCACCTGGACTGCTCAGCACGAAGTGTCGGCACAGGCACCGCGGAGGCGCCGTGGAACCGCCTGGAACAGGCGAACGCGTTCACCTTCTCCCCCGGTGACCGGCTGCTGCTGCGCCGCGGCACCGAGTGCGGCGGCGTGCTCCGCCCGCGCGGTTCCGGCTCCCGGACCAACCCGATCCAGCTCGGCGCCTACGGCGAGGGCGCCAAGCCGCACATCGCCGGTGGCGGCGCGCGGGCCGCGGTGCACCTGAACAACGTGCAGTACTGGGAGATCAGGGACCTGCGGGTGAGCAACTCCGGCCCGCAGCCCGGCCCCGAGGAGCGGCGCGCAGGCATCCACGTGACGCTGACCGACTTCGGGGTCGGCCACCACTACGTGGTCGCCGACGTCGAGGTGCACGACGTCAACGGCTCCGACCACAAGGACCCCGACCCCAGCGGCGGCATCCTGTTCAGCGCGCTCGGCTCGCAGCGGCCGACGCGGTTCCAGGACGTCCTGATCGAGCGCAACAAGGTCACCAGGGTGGACCGCACCGGGATCGGCACCACCTCGCTCTGGGCCAAGCGCTCCGAGCACCCGAGCGGCCCCGGCAGCTCCTTCGCGCCGATCCGCGACCTGGTGGTGCGGGACAACGTGGTCACCGACGTCGGCGGCGACGGGATCGTGCCGCAGAACACCCTGCGCGCGCTGGTGGAGCGCAACCGGGTGCACAAGTTCAACATGCGCTCCAGCGGCTGGAACGCCGGGATCTGGGCCTGGAACTCCGATGACACGGTGATCCAGTACAACGAGGTCTCCGGCGGTTTCGGCGTCAAGGACAGCATGGCCTTCGACTTCGACGGCGCGTCCAGGAACGTGCTGTACCAGTACAACTACAGCCACGACAACGACGGCGGCGCGCTGCTGGTGTGCAACGCCGAGGGCGCGGTCAACGACGGCGGCGTCTTCCGGCACAACATCAGCCAGCACGACGGGCACCCGGACGTCGCGGTGATCAACATCTCCTGCGCGAAGGCGACCAACGTGCGGATCCACCACAACACCTTCTTCACCGCCCGCAACACCAGGATGGTGGCCAACTACAAGGACACCCAGGTGCTGGCGGCCAACAACGTCTTCGCCCGCGCCGACGGCAACTCCGCCATCGAGGACCAGCACGGCCGCTACTTGGCCAACGCCTACCTCAACGTTCCGGTGCCGGAACGGGACGCCCGCGCGGTGACCGGGGACCTCCGGCTGGTGAACCCCGGCTCGGCCAGCGGGCTGCTGGACCTCGGCGGCTACCGCCTGCGCGCGGGCTCGCCCGCACTGCGCGCCGGGGAACCGGTGCCAGGGGCCGGCAACCGGGACGTCTTCGGCAACCCGATGCCCAGCGTGCCCAACATCGGCGCGTACCAGGGTCCCGGCGTGCACGGGGACTGAGCCGCTCCTGCTCCGGTCCGGCCGCGTCCGACCCCTATGCTCAGCGCGTGCGACTGGGTGGATGGACACGGCGGATCGGGATCACCGCGGGCGTGCTCGCCGGGCTGGGCAGCGTGCTGGCCTCACCGGAGGCGGCGGCGGCCGACCCGGCGCCCGGCCAGCTGGTGCTGCCGCACGTGGTGCTGGGCAAGGCGAACCCGGCAGGGGCCTGGTTCGCCGAGCGGGCGGTGCGCGCCGCCGGGGGCACCGTGGTCGCCAGCTATCCGCGGATCGGCGTCGTGGTGGCGTACTCGCCCCGGGACGACTTCGCCGCCACCGTGCGCGGGGCCAGGGGAGTGCTGGAGGTGGGCGCGACCCGGACCACCAAGCTCCCGGTCGAGCACTTCAAGCCGCGCCGCGACCTGCGCTACACCGGCCCCGGCTCGCCGGCCAGCGGGCAGGTCCCGCCGGAGGGCACCGCGTGGGACGTCCCCGCGCTCGGCCTGGCCGAGGCGCACCGGGTGACCACCGGCAGCCGCCGGGTGGTGGTCGGCGTGCTGGACACCGGCGTCGACGACACCCACCCCGACCTCGCCGAGGCGGTGGACACCCGGCGGTCGGTCTCCTGCGTCTCCGGCTGGGCCGACCGCAGCCCCGGCGGCTGGCGGCCGACCCTGGACGGCCACGGCACGCACGTGGCAGGCACCATCGCCGCGGCCCGCAACGGGTCCGGCGTGCTCGGCATCGCTCCGGGCGTGCGGCTGGCCGCGGTGAAGCTGGCCGAGAAGGACGACACCGAGACCGCGGAGAGCATGGTCTGCGGCTTCATGTGGGCCGCCGAGCACGGCTTCCGGATCACCAACAACAGCTACCGCGCGACCCCGTGGCGCTACCACTGCCCGGACCAGGCCGACCAGTCCGCGATCCGCGCCGCGGTGGGCCGCGCGGTCGCGCACGCCCAGTCCCGCGGCGTGCTGGTGGTCGCCTCCGGCGGCAACGGCGCGCTGGACCTGCACAACCGCACGGTGGACACGGAGAGCCCGGCCGACGGCACCCCGGTGCGCAGGGAGATCGGCAACGACTGCGTGCGGCTGCCGCACGAGCTGCCCGGCGTGCTCGGCGCGGGCGCGGTGGACGAGCAGCTGCTCAAGGCGCGCTTCTCCAACCACGGCATCGGCCCGATCGGCCTGGCCGCGCCCGGCGTGCGGGTCTGGTCCACCGTGCCGAACGGGCAGTACGCGGCCTACAGCGGCACCTCGATGGCCGCCCCGCACGTCAGCGGGGTGGCCGCGCTGTTGGCCTCCCGGCACCCGTTCTGGCGCGGCGACCGGCTGCGCGCCGAACTGCTGGCGAGCGCGAAACCGTTGCCCTGCCCCGAGTTCTACGACCCCAACGGCGACGGCAAGGCCGATGCCACCTGTGTCGCCGACGGCGAGCGCACCAGCTTCTACGGCACCGGCCTGAGCCACGCCGGGGCCGCGCTCACCCGCTGACGCAGTCGAACCGTTCGCGCAGGTCGGCCATGAAGCGGATCAGCTGGTCCCGGCTGGTCACCAGGTCCTCGATGCGGGTGTTGATGGTGGCCAGCTGGGCGTCCAGCATCTCCATCAGCGGCGGGCAGTCCTCGGCGCTGACCGGGTAGGCGCACTCCTGCCCGTCCATCGCCTGCAGCACCGGGCCGACCAGGTGCGAGGGCAGCGCCGAGGAGATCATGCAGCGGATCTTGCCGACCCGCTCCACGTCGGCCTCGGCGTAGATCCGGTACCCGGTCTCGGTGCGGTTCGGCTGGAGCAGTCCCTGTTCCTCGTAGTACCGGAGCATGCGGATGCTCACCCCGGTACGCTTGCTCAGCTCCCCGATCCGCATCTGACCTCCCGTTATTCCCGGCTCAGCACAAGAGAGCCAAGGGTCACGGCGACCTTGACCCTCACACTCATGTCAGACTTTAGCGTCTTTTCCCGTGATCGCTTTCGTCCTGATGTTGTGCGCGTTCGCTGTGGGGACCTCCGAGTTCGTCGTGGTCGGCGTGCTGCCGGAGGTCGCGTCCGACCTGGGCGTCCCCCTGTCCGTGGCCGGGTTGCTGGTCACGGGCTACGCCATCGCCGTCGCTGTCGGTGGCCCCGTGCTGACCGTGTTCACCCGCCGCCTGCCCAGGCGGCCGCTGCTGATCGGCGTGATGGCGCTGGGGGTCGGCGGCAGCCTGTTCTCCGCACTGGCCGAGAACTACACCGTGCTGATGGGCGCCCGGATGGTGGCCGCGCTGGCCCAGGGCCTGTTCTTCGCGGTCGCCTCCCAGGTGGCCACCGCCTCGGTGCCACCGGAACGCCAGACCGCGGCCATCGCCAAGGTGGTCAACGGCGTCGCACTGTCCACTGTGGCCGGTGTGCCGGTCGGCACCCTGGTCGGCCAGGCCTACGGCTGGCGGGCCTCCTTCGTGCTGGTGACCGCGCTGGCATTCGTCGGCATGCTGGGCGTGATCCTGGCCTGCCCCAAGGTCGCGCACGAGCCGGACGCCGGTTTCCGGGCCAGCATGCACGTCTTCGGCCGCCGCTCCGTCCTGCTCGGCCTGAGCACCACCGTGCTGGCCTTCACCGGCATGATCACCACCTTCACCTACGTCACCCCGGCGCTGCGCGAGGTCACCGGCTTCTCGCCGGGCTGGGCGACCGCGGTGCTGCTGGTCTACGGGCTGGGCACGGTGGTGGGCAGCAACATCGCCGGGCGGGTCCGGCCCGAGCTGATCCCCAGGGTGCTGCCGGTGACCATCACCGCGCTGAGCCTGGTGCTGCTGGTGCAGGGCCTGGCCATGCACACCAAGGCGACCAGCGTGGTGGCGCTGTTCCTGCTCGGCGCCTCGGCCTTCGCCACCGGCCCGCTGCTGCACACCTGGCTGATGCGGCAGGCCGAACCGGCGGGCGGCCTGGTCGCCTCGGTGAACATCTCCGCCTTCAACGTGGCCGCCGCGCTCGGCCCGGTGCTCGGCGGCGCGGTGATCGCCAACGGCCTGGGCTTCGACCTGGTCGGCCCGGTGGCCGCGCTGCCCGCGCTGGCCGGGCTCGGGGTCGCGTTCCTGGTGCGGGGACTGGCCAGGCGGCAGCCGGTGGCGCCGGAGCCGGTGCCGGTTCCTGCCTGATTTGTCCGGATTATCGCTGGGCGGAAACTCGCTCGTTGACCGTCGGCGCCGCCGGTGCCCACGATCAGGACCATGCCGAAGGTCCTGATCGTCACCGGCGACGCCGCCGAGTCGCTTGAGGTCCTCTACCCGTACCAGCGGTTGCGGGAGGAGGGCTACGACGTCGACATCGCCGCGCCCTCGGCCAAGCGCTTGCAGTTCGTGGTGCACGACTTCGTCGACGGCCACGACACCTACACCGAGAAGCCCGGCTACACCTGGCCTGCCGACCTCGCCTTCCGCGAGGTGGACCCGGCAGGCTACGTGGCGCTGGTCATCCCCGGCGGGCGCGCCCCGGAGTACCTGCGCAACGACGAGCACGTGCGGCGGATCGTGGCGCACTTCTTCGACACCGGGAAGCCGGTGGCCCACCTGTGCCACGGCGCGCTGGTGCCGGCCGCGGCCGGTCTGCTCATCGCCCGGCGCACCGCGGCCTACCCGGAGTGCGCGCCGGACGTGGTGGCCGGTGGCGGGGAGTTCGTCGACGACGAGGTGGTGGTGGACGGTCCGATGGTGACCGCCCGCGCCTGGCCGGACCACCCGGCCTGGATGCGCGAGTTCGTGGCTCTTTTGCGGGTCAGGGCGCCCATCGGGTGAGCAGGTACTGCCCGGAAGGTCCTTGTGCCGGGCCCCTTCGGGCGGCGACCCTGTCGGGCATGCCCGACCCGGAACCACCGTTGGCCACCCCGGCCGGACTGCTCGGCTCGGTCCGCCGGGCCCTGCAGGTGCTGGAGGCGGTGGCCGACTTCGGCGACGGCGTCACCGCCAAGGCGGTCGCCAGGCGGCTCGGGCTGAACCTGTCCACCACCTACCACCTGCTGAACACCTTGGTGTACGAGGGATATCTGGTCCGGCTGAACCAGCAGCGCGGCTACGGCCTCGGCTACAAACTGACCACTTTGGACAGAGCGCTGCGCAGCCAGCTGGAGGTCTCGCCGGAGGCCTCGGGGCTGCTGCGCGAGGTGCACGAGCAGGCAGGCGTGCCCGCCTACTACGCCGTTCTGCGGGACAACGACATCGTGGTCGCCGAGGTGGCCGACTCGGTGGCCGCGCCCAGGGTGGAGCCGCTGGACGTCGGCTTCCACGAGGCGGCGCAGGGCACCGCGTTCGGCAAGGTGCTGCTGGCCGCGATGACCCCGCAGCGGCGGCGCGAGTACTTCGCCGGGGCGGGCATGCGGCGGGCCACCGAGCGCACGCTGACCTCGCTGCCGGAGCTGGAGGAGCAGCTGGCCGAGGTCCGGCGCAGCGGGGTGGCGACCGAGGTGGAGGAGTTCCGGCCGGAGCTGGCCTGCGTGGCCGCGCCGGTGCGCGACTGCCAGGGGCGGATCGGCGGGGCGCTGGCCTTCTCGGTGCCGCTGCCGGCGTTCGCACCACGGCAGGCGGAGCTGACCGAGCTGGCCATGGCCGGGGCGGCGCGCCTGGGCCACCTGCTGGCGTTGCGCGCGACGCTGGGCTGACCGGGCGCGGCCTCGCCTACTGCTCCGGCGTGCCGCCCTGCGCAGCCTGCCCGCCGCCCCCCGCCTACTGCTCCGGCGTGCCACCCGGCGGGTTCTGCCCGCGCGGCACCCGCACGGTCGGGTTGGTGTCCGCCGGCGAGCTCACCGGCGGCAGCTCCGCGGTCGGCCCCAGCGGCGACACGCCCGGCCCCGGCGGCGGTTCCGTTGGTTCCGGCGCGGGCGTCGCGCCCGGTCCGGCGGCCGTGTGCGCCGGCCGCTCGGCCGGGTCATCGTCCTCGGCGACCTGCCGCCACGCCTCCTGCTCGGCCTGGCTGCGCAGCTTCTCCGCCGTGCGCACCATCTCCAGCCGCCGCCAGCGCCGCCGCTCCCGCCGGGTCATGTTGGCCGGCCACAGCTCCTGGATCGCCGCGTTGAAGTGCGCGCCCAGCACGATCGCGATGCCGATGAAGAAGGCGAACAGCAGGAACGCGATCGGCGTGGCCAGCGCGCCGTAGGTGAACCCGGTGCCGGTCACCCAGGAGATGTAGACCCGCAGGCCGTAGCTGGAGATCAGGAAGAACACCATGGCCAGCGCCGCGCCGGGCAGGCCGCGGTGCCAGGGCAGCTTGCGCGGCAGCGCGACCTTGTACAGCGTGGCCAGCGCCAGCACCAGCAGCAGACCGGTGCCGGGGTAGTAGAACCGGCTCACCCACAGGCTCACCGTGGGCTTCCAGCTCTCCGGGAACACCTCCGGCAGCAGCTCCGGACCCAGCGCCAGCACCGGCAGGCCGATGATCAGCAGCACCAGGGTGACCAGGTACAGCAGCAGGGACAGGATGCGCTGCCAGACCAGGTTGCGCGCGCCGTACTGGCCGTGCGCCACGGTGATCGCGTCCACGAAGGAGGCGGTGGCCGAGGAACCCGCCCACAGCGAGATCAGGAAGCCGATGGAGACGATCTCGCTCTGGCCCTTGGTCAGGATGTTGGTGACCGTGTCACCGATCACCCCGTCCACGACATTGGAGGTGAAGACCTTCCCGGACAGCTCCATGATCCGGCCCTGCACGATCTTGATCACGTCCGGGCCGATCCACTCCGCCACGAAGCCCAGCGAGCCGAGCAGGCCGAGCAGCAGCGGCGGCAGGGACAGCGTCTGCCAGAACGCGGCCTCGGCGGCCTCGCTGAAGATGGAGTCGTCCCAGGCCTTCTGCAAGGTGCGCGTCAACAGCCGCAGCGGCCCGCGTCGAGCACGCTTCGGCTTCGCGGCGCTCGTACCGCGCTCGTCGGGGTCTGCTTGCGGCGAAGTCATCGCAGTGCCAAGCATGCTGCATGGCGTTCCGTCGCGATGCGGAACCCCGCAAAACGGGTGTGTCGTCACCCTCATCGGTTACCCACCGGCCGGGTCGTGGAACGGAGCATCCCCTCCGGCGGGGTAGGCTCGCAGAGCCCTCGGGGACCACTGTCGCGGAGGGCTTTCGCATGTGACCCAATGGGTGTGGATCTTCGAGCGGGAGGGGAGCGCGCGGGCTGTGACAGAGCAACTGGAGGCTGTGCCGCCGGTGGCCACCCGTCCGCTCCGGGCCTGGCAGCGGCGCGCGCTGACCAAGTACCTGACCGCGAAACCGCAGGACTTCCTGGCCGTGGCGACCCCCGGCGCGGGCAAGACCACCTTCGGGCTGCGGGTGGCGCTGGAGCTGCTGGCCGACCGCACGGTCGAGGCGGTCACCATCGTCACGCCCACCGAGCACCTCAAGCACCAGTGGGCGGCCGCGGCCAACGAGGTCGGCATCCCGATTGACCCGAACTTCCGCAACACCACCGGCGTCACCTCGCGGGACTACCGGGGTGTCGCGGTCACCTACGCCCAGATCGCCGCGCACCCCACGCTGCACCGGGTGCGCACGGAGAACCGCAAGACGCTGGTCATCCTGGACGAGATCCACCACGGCGGCGACGCCAAGTCCTGGGGCGACGCGGTCCGCGAGGCCTTCACCCCCGCGGTGCGGCGGCTGTCGTTGACCGGAACGCCGTTCCGCAGCGACGACTCGCCGATCCCGTTCATCACCTACGAGCGGGACGGCGAAGGCCTGCAGCGCAGCAAGGCCGATCACTCCTACGGCTACGCCGACGCGCTGCGCGACGGCGTGGTCCGGCCGGTGATCTTCCTGGCCTACTCGGGCGAGGCGAGCTGGCGGAACAACGCGGGCGAGGAGTTCAGCGCCCGGCTCGGCGAGCCGCTGACCCAGGAGCAGACCGCGCGGGCCTGGCGCACCGCGCTGGACCCCAACGGCGAGTGGATGCCCGCGGTGCTCAAGGCCGCCGACATCCGGCTCAGCCAGAAGCGCACCGTGGTGCCCGACGCCGGTGGCCTGGTCATCGCCACCGACCACGTCACCGCCAAGGCGTACGCGAACATCCTGACCCAGGTCACCGGCCAGGAACCGACCCTGGTCCTCTCCGACGACCCCAAGGCCTCCGGCCGGATCAGCGAGTTCTCCGAGTCCCAGGACCGCTGGCTGGTCGCGGTGCGAATGGTCTCCGAGGGCGTGGACGTGCCCCGGCTGGCCGTCGGCGTCTACGCCACCAGCCACTCCACCCCGCTGTTCTTCGCCCAGGCCATCGGCCGGTTCGTGCGGGCGCGGCGGCCGGGGGAGACCGCGAGCGTGTTCCTGCCCAGCGTGCCGGTGCTGCTCGGCCTGGCCAGCGAGCTGGAGGCGCAGCGCGACCACGTGCTGGGCAAGCCGCACCGGGAGAAGGACGGCTGGGACGACGAGCTGCTCCAGCAGGCCAACCAGCAGCAGGACGAGCTGGGCGAGGACGAGAAGGCCTTCACCTCGCTGGGCGCCTCCGCCGAGCTGGACCAGGTGATCTACGACGGCTCGTCCTTCGGCACCGCCGCGATGGCCGGCACCGAGGAGGAGCAGGACTACCTCGGCCTGCCCGGCCTGCTCGAACCCGACCAGGTGCGCACCCTGCTCCGCCAGCGCCAGGAGCAGCAGCTGGCCAACGCGACCAAACGCAAGAACAGCCAGCCGGTGGCGGCACCCCCGCCGCCGCGCTCGGTCTCGGTCGCCGAACGCATCCACAGCCTGCGCAAAGAGCTGAACACCCTGGTCGCGATGATCCACCACCGCACGGGCAAGCCGCACGGCGTGATCCACAACGAGCTCCGCCGCCAGTGCGGTGGCCCGCCCACCCCCATGGCCAGCATCGAAGAGCTCGAAGAACGCATCGTCACCCTCCGAACCTGGTGACCCCGCAGTGGGCCGACCGGCCTTCGCGGGACGCTCGCCAGAGGGTTCCACTGCGCCATCCGGGCTACCCCTGCGGCCAACCGGGCGTACGACTTCGGCCAATAGCTTGTCCGATATCGGCCAACACTCGGCGCGAGGGCCTGCTAGCTGTGTGAATGCGCTCTCACCAGGGTTACGGGGCGGTTACCTCGCCGTGCCACCATCGTGTCTCTTCTGGCCTTCTGTAAGGATTCAGAAGCCTTCCGTCTCGCCTACCCGGGGCATACGTTGTGACCCACAACATTTCCGGGCTGTGACGCTCGTCGCGGAGTGTCACGGCCACGGCAGTAGGAGGAACGGGCGGATGCGGAGCAAGACGCTTGGCCTGATCGCCGTCGGCTCGGGGCTTGCCCTGGCGCTCTCGGCGTGTGGCGCGAACAGTGCCGGTGGTGGCGGTAGCACCACCGGCGCGAGTGGGTCCGAAGGCAGCGGCCCCAAGGTCGGAGTGATCCTCCCCGACACCAAGTCCTCGGCCCGGTGGGAGGGCTTCGACCGGCCCCTGCTGGAGAAGGCCCTCAAGGAGGCGGGGGTCACCCCGCTGATCCAGAACGCCGAGAACGACCCCGGCAAGTTCTCCACCATCGCCGACTCGTTCATCAGCCAGGGCGTGAAGGTCCTGATGATCGCCCGCCTGAGCAACGAGGGCGGCGCCGCGGTGCAGAAGAAGGCCAAGGCCGCGGGCATCCCGACCATCGACTACGACCGGCTCACCCTGAACGGGTCCGCGGACTACTACGTCTCCTTCGACAACACCAAGGTCGGCGAGCTGCAGGGGCAGGGTCTGCTGGACTGCCTCAAGGACAAGCCGAACCCGACCATCGTGCAGATCAACGGCGGTCCCGAGGACTACAACGCCACGCTGTTCAAGAACGGCGCGGAGAAGGTGCTCAAGCCGGCGTACGAGTCCGGCAAGGCCAAGCTCGGCGGCGACCAGTGGGTCCAGAAGTGGGACAACCAGCTGGGCAACACCATCTTCGAGCAGGAGCTGACCCGCAACGGCGGCAAGGTTGACGGCGTGCTCGCCGCCAACGACGGCCTGGCCTCCGCGGTGATCACCGTGCTGAAGAAGAACGGCCTCAACGGCAAGGTCCCGGTCACCGGCCAGGACGCCGACCCGGCCGCGCTGGCCAACATCCTGCGCGGCGACCAGTGCATGACCGTGTTCAAGCCGATCGCCGAGGAGGCCTCGAACGCGGCCAAGATCGCGATCGCGCTGGCCAAGAACGACAAGGCTTCCGCCGACGCCCTGGCCACGGGCGTGGAGAAGGACCCGGAGGGCAAGCGCGACGTGAAGTCGGTGCTGCTGTCCGCGCAGACCATCACCAAGGCCAACGTCAAGGTCGTGGTGGACTCCGGCTTCGTCAAGGCGTCCGAGTTCTGCAAGGACGATCTTGTCGCGAAGTGCAAGGAAGCGGGAATCACCGTCGGATAGTTCCGGCACCTGATCGCCAACGGCAGGGCGGTGCCCCCCGACCCGCCCTGCCGTCGGCTCATGCCTTCCAAGCACATTCTCGGAATCTGGAGTTCCAGCAGTGAGCAACATTCTCGAACTGCGCGGCGTGAACAAGAGCTTCGGCCCGGTGCACGTGCTGCACGACGTGGACCTGGCGGTCAAGGCCGGCGAGGTCACCGCGCTGGTCGGCGACAACGGCGCGGGCAAGTCCACGCTGGTCAAGTGCATCGCGGGGATCCACCCGACCGAGTCAGGCGAGATCCTGTTCAACGGCGAGCCGGTGACCATCGGCAGCCCGAGGGACGCTGCCGCGCTGGGCATCGAGGTCGTGTACCAGGACCTCGCGCTGTGCGACAACCTCGACATCGTGGACAACATGTTCCTCGGCCGGGAGAAGACCAACGGGCTCACCCTGGACGACGCGGCCATGGAGCAGGCGGCCCGCAAGGTGCTCGCCGACCTGTCCGTGCGCACGGTGAAGTCGGTGCGCACCCCGGTGGCCTCGCTCTCCGGCGGCCAGCGGCAGACGGTGGCGATCGCCAAGTCCGTGCTGTGGGACAGCAAGGTGGTGCTGCTCGACGAGCCGACCGCCGCGCTCGGCGTCGCCCAGACCCGCCAGGTCCTTGACCTGGTGCGCAGGCTCGCCGACAACGGGCTCGGCGTGGTGCTGATCAGCCACAACATGAACGACGTGTTCGAGGTCTCCGACACCGTGGCCGCGCTCTACCTGGGCCGGCTGGCCGCGCAGGTGCCGACCAAGAGCCTCAGCCACGCCCAAGCCGTGGAGCTGATCACCTCCGGTCGCACCGGCGACCTCGGCATCGCCAAGCCGGAAGCCGCCACGATCTAGCGATCTGGCCAGTCCGCCACCGACTCCTTCCCGCGCACCTTTTGACCTGCAAGGAACTCCGGATGACCGAGACCCAGGCCGAGCCAGGCTCGACCTCGACCGCCGTCGCCGACTTCGGCATCGACAACACCCAGCGCAGCTTCGGCCAGGCCGTCGGCGACTACGGCGCCCGGCTGCGCGGGGGCCAGCTCGGCGTGCTGCCCGCGCTCGGCGGCCTCGCCGTGCTCTTCGTCTTCTTCGCCACCCAGTCCAGTGACTTCCTGACGCTGGGGAACCTTTCCAACCTGCTCGCCCAGGGCGCGGGCACCGTGGTCATCGGCATGGGCCTGGTGTTCGTGCTGCTGCTCGGCGAGATCGACCTCTCCGCGGGCACCGCCTCCGGGGTCACCGCGGCGATCTTCGCGCTGCACCTGTCCACCGGCGGCAACCTGCTCGGCAAGATGGGCCTGGCGGTCTTCCTGATCACCATCGCCGGGCTGCTGCTGGCCGCGGTGATGGCGGTGCTGACCAGGCTGTGGGTGGCCGCGGTCCCCGCGGTGGTGGCCGCCGGGATCATGGTCCTCGGCGTGCCGGCCAACCCGTGGGTGGAGATCCTGCTCGCGATCTGCTTCGGCACCGCGATCGGCTGCCTCACCGGCTTCCTGGTCGCCAGGGTGGGCATCCCGTCCTTCGTGGTGACCCTGGCGCTGTTCCTGGCCTGGCAGGGCGTGGTGCTGCAGTACATCGGCGAGGGCGGCACCCTCGGCGTCGGCGACGGCGTGCTGTTCGAGGTGGCCAACGGCAACCTGTCCACCGGGCTGAGCTGGCTGCTGCTGGTGCTCGTCGCCGGTGGCTACGCCGCGGTCGTGCTGACCAGGCATTTCGGCAGGCTCAAGCGCAAGCTGGTGGCCCAGCCCACCTCGCTGGTGCTGGTCAAGGTCGGCGCGGTGGTCGTCTTCGGCGCGATCGGCACCTACCTGCTCACCCTCAACCGCAGCCTGAACGACTCGATCACCATCTCCGGCGTGCCGTACGTGGTCCCGATCGTGCTGTTCCTGCTGGTCCTGGGAACCTTTGTGCTCGACCGCACTCGCTACGGCAGGCACGTCTACGCCGTCGGCGGCAACGCCGAGGCCGCCCGCCGGGCCGGCATCGACGTGCGCAAGGTCAGGATGTCGGTCTTCGTGATCGCCTCCACCGTCGCGGCGATCGGTGCGATCATCTACTCGTCGAAGGTCGGCTCGGTCGACCCGCAGGCCGGTGGCGGCAACACCCTGCTGTTCGCGGTCGGCGCCGCGGTCATCGGTGGCACCTCGCTGTTCGGCGGCAAGGGCCGGGTGCGCGACGCGGTCGTGGGTGGCGCGGTGATCGCGACCATCGAGAACGGCCTGCGGCTGCTCGGCGAGCCCGCCGCGGTGGTCTCGATCGTCACCGGTCTGGTGCTGCTGCTGGCGGCCAGCGTGGACGCGCTGTCCCGGCGGCGGGCGCCAGCGGGCGTGCGCTGAGCCGACGCTGATCGGACCGGGTTCGGCGGGGGCCGATGACGTCCCCCGCGTGCGTCGAGCAGGGGAGTGACGTTGAGCAGCGCGCCCACCGCGGGCACCAGACCGGACGAGGTCCGCAGGCACAACCGGGCCGCGCTGCTCCGCAGGCTGCACGTGGACGGCCCGAGCACCCGCGCCGAACTGGCCACTGAGCTCGGGCTCAACCGCAGCACGATCAAGGCGCTGGTGGACGAGCTGACCGCGCTGGGCCTGGTCACCGAGCAGGTGCCCACCCAGCGCCAGGGCGCGGGCAGGCCCTCACTGCTGGTGCTGCCGCAGGCGCGGGCGGTGCCGGTGCTCGCGGTGGACGTGGGCGTGGAGCAGGTCACGGTGGCCGCGGTCGGCATCGGCGGCACCGTGCTCGGCGGCCGGCACTGGGCCCAGGCCAGAGGCAGTGGCACGCCGGAGAAGGTGCTGGCCAGGGTGGCCGCCGCCTGCCGGGAGCTGGCCGCCGAGCTGGGCAGGCCGCCGGTGCGCATCGGGGTCTCCGTGCCGGGCGTGGTGCGCCGGTCGGACGGCCTGGTGCACGAGGCGCCCAACCTGCACTGGAGCGCGGTGCCCTTCGGCCGGATGCTCTCGGCGGAGCTGCGGCTGCCCGTCCAGGTGGGCAACGACGCCGATCTGGGCGGGCTGGCCGAGCACGTGCGCGGCGCGGCCAGGGGCGCCGCGGACATGGTGTTCCTGTCCGCGGAGGTCGGCGTCGGCGGCGGGGTGATCGTCGGCGGCGCGCCGCTGCGCGGCACCGGCGGCTACGTCGGCGAGCTGGGGCACATGGTGGTCAACCCGCAGGGCCGGTCCTGCTACTGCGGCTGCCGGGGCTGCTGGGAGACCGAGATCGGCGAGGACGCGCTGTGCCGCGCGCTGAACCTCTCCGCGGGCACCGCGCGCGCGGAGATCGTGGCGGAGCTGGCCTCACTGGCCGAGCGGCCCGAGGACGCCAGGCACCGGCTCGAGGGGTTCGCCGGCTGGCTCACCCTCGGTCTGACCAACGTGGTGAACGTGGTCGCGCCCGAGCTGGTGGTGCTGGGTGGACTGCTGGCCGTGCTGCCGCCCGTGCTGGTGACCGAGGTGGCCGAGACGGTGTCCCGGCGCAGCCTGGTCGGACGGGCCGCGGGACGACTGCGCATGGTGACGTCCACGCTGGGCGCGGACGCCGCACTCGTCGGCGCGGCCGAACTAGCCTTCGAGCAGGTGTTCGCCAACGGCTGAACCAGCGGCCTCCGCTGGTCCGGTGCCAGTCCCGCGCACCGCCGTCCGTCAACACCTGCTCGTTCATCGGCAACCCTGCTGTCGGCCGCCGTTGGCCCGTTGCGTGTTCGCTGAGAGCTGAAAAAGTTCCGAGATGTGTCACGGGCGGAGATCCCGGTCAAAGGATCTCCGCCCGTGGGGCTCGTCGGATCAGGGACTGTGCGCCGATCATCCTTCCTGGATGTTCGCCGCCAGCTCCTTCAGCTTCGTCTCGTGTTCCCTGGCGTGGTGACCGCAGAACAGGAGCTCGCCCCCGGACTGCAGAACGGCACGAACTCGAGCAGCGGCCCCGCAACGGTCGCAACGGTCGGCAGCGGTCAGCTCGGGGCGGGTGAGTGTTCCAGGCATGTGAATCTCCCTCCGTCCCGGCACCGGCTCATCCGGTGCCCGTTGTTGCCAGCGAAACTCCGAGGCGGTGGCTGCTGCCGCGGTGTCGCGCTGGTTCCACTCTATGCAGACGTCCGGCGGTTCGTCAGTGTTCCCGACCTCGTGGCGATGCCGGTCACGTCCGAACTACCCGGTTGTCGCAGGGTTGAACACTACGAGTGTCCATGGCCCGTTGTGAAGATCGCTCATCGACATCCAGATGCCTTATCAAGTTGCCGCCGTTGGTCCTCAATAACCGTGACATCGGGACAACTCGCGCCCAGGCTAGGGCTGACCTTGTGAAACTGCGGTGGTGTGCTCGTCGCTGTGGGTAACTGTGCTGGTCAGCGCTAGGGCAACCAGTGGGCAACGCCTGCCCTGATGCGGTTCGAAGTCCGTTGTGTGTCTGTTTTGTTGTATTTCTCTCGGGTATGTGCGCGGCATGTTCGACGGTTTCGAGTTGGAGCGGCTCCAGGTCGGCGGCGTGTCGTTGCGCGTCCGGCACGGCGGTTCGGGCCCGCCGCTGTTGTTGCTGCACGGCCATCCCCGGACGCACGCCACCTGGTACCGGGTCGCGCCGCTGCTGGCCGAGCGGTTCACCGTGGTCTGCCCGGACCTGCGCGGCTACGGCGAGTCGGACAAACCGCCCAGCACCCCGGACCACGAGCCGTACAGCAAGCGAGCTCAAGCCCTCGATCAGGTGGGCCTGATGCGCCTGCTGGGCCACGACCGCTTCGCCGTGGCCGGGCACGACCGGGGCGCGTACGTGGCCACCAGGCTGGCCCTGGACCACCCCGAAGCGGTCTCCGCGCTGGCGGTGCTGGACGCGGTGCCGATCGGCGCGGCACTGGCCCGCTGTGACGCCCGGTTCGCCGCGGCCTGGTGGCACTGGTTCTTCCTGGCCCAGCCGGAGCTGCCGGAACGGGTGATCAACGCCGACCCGGACGCCTGGTACGGCGGCCGCTACGGCCCGGCGCACGGCCGGGACCAGCTCGGCGAGGCCTGGCCCGACTACCAGCGCGCCATCCACGACCCGGCGACCGTGCACGCGATGTGCGAGGACTACCGGGCCGGCCTGGGCATCGACCGCGCGCACGACGAGGCCGACCGCGCCGCCGGCCGCCGGATCACCGCGCCGACCCTGGTGCTGTGGGCGGAGCGGGACGACCTGCCCGCGCTCTACGACGGCGACGTGCTCGGCGTCTGGCGCGAGTGGGCGCGGGACGTGCGCGGCCACGGCATCGACAGCGGCCACCACATGAGCGAGGAGGCCCCGGCGGAGCTCGCTGAGGCCCTGACCCGCTTCCTGGCCTGAAAGGCAGGCTGCGAGCCGCTCAGACCGTGAGGGGCTGGCGCGCGATGCCGTTGGGCACCGGCATCATGGCCATCCGCACCGAGGGCTCCTCGGTCAGCGGCTGGTAGAAGGCGTGCAGGTCGGACTGGGTGCGGATGGTCGAGTTGTGCGGCCACAGCGCCGAGTTCAGCCGGATGTCCACCCCCGCCGCGCCCACGGTGAAACCGAGCCCGCGCAGGTGGGTCAGCCAGGCGGCGTTGCCCATCCGGCACTGCCCGAACACCCACTGGAACCCGGCGGTCCGGTAGTGCTTGGCCATCCCGGACAGCAGCCGCCCGACCAGCCCGTGCTGCACGGTCTCCTGCAGCACCGCCACCCCGTTCACCGCGATGATCGAGCGCACCAGCAGCCGGTTGGCCTCCGCGGGCAGCCCCAGCCCGCCGATCAGCGCGCGCGGCACCCCCGCCGCGGCCATCCCGACCAGCTTCTCCTCGTGCCGCCGGTCGGCCGCCACCAGCACCAGCCCGTGCGAGCCGTCGGTGCCGTCCGCGCGGTCGGCGTCCACCGAGGCCCGCAGCGCCTTCCCGGTCACCGGATCCGAGACCAGAAGCCGCTCGACCTGGCGGCCCTCACCGGGGCGCGCGGGCCGCAGCCACACCGAACTACCGAGGGGGCGGTCACTCCGCCGAGTCTGCGTCTTCCGCTTTGTCACGCGGAGTACGGTAGCGGTCACCATTCGTGCACCGCCGAGTGGGGGTACGTCTTGCGCCGTTCGCCCAAGTCATTCCCTAGGGGACAAATCCGGGACGCCTCGGGTCCCGCTCCCGAGCCACCCGAGCCCGCCGATCGGCAGCCTGGAAGCAACAACCCAGCCCCGCCGAGGAGCGCCCGTGTCCTGCCGTGACTGTCGCACCTGCACCGACCCTGGCCTGGTCTGGCTGGTGAAGCGGCTGTTCATCACCGCCGCCTACCTGCTCACCCTCGGCCTGCTCTACCTGCTCAAGCACTTCCTGCGCCGCCACTGCCCGCAGTGCGGCCACATCCTGGCCAACCACCGCCGCCGTGCCGACGGCTCGTTCAAGGACTGAGCAACCGGGAACTGAGACCGGCACGGCGAAGGCCGCCGATCCCGTGGGGCGGGATCGGCGGCCTCCTCACTTGTGCCGGGCAGGCCACGGTTGCGGCTCGGGGAGATGACGGTAGGCCGAAAGGGCTAACAAGAACCGGTGTTCGTCGTACGCACCTGACACAGAGGTCGGGGCAGGCGAAGGAGAGCACCGTGAGCCAACCATTCGAGCCCGTGACACCGCCGGAACCGACCCGGCGCGGACGCCGGAAGTGGCCTTGGGTGGTCGGCGCCGCGGTGGTGCTGATCATCGGGATGGCCAACCGCGGCACTGACCGGCAGCAAGCGGAGAGCCCGGCCGCGGCGTCGAGCGCGGCTCCGGCCGCCGCGACCGCCGCCGGCACGTCCGCCGCCACCCCGACTCCGCCGCCGACGACGGTTGAGCCGACCACTCCGCCGCCACCGCCGGAGGAGCCCAAGGTGCACCAGGGCAGGGGCGACAGCGTGATCAAGCTCGACCGGCGCAGGGCTATCGGAGTGGTGGTCTTCGAGTGTCCGAAGTGCACCGGGAACACCGTGCTGAAGTCCGACGGCGCCGAGTCGCTGCTGGTGAACGAGATCGGCGCGTACAGCGGCAAGCGCTGGATCGACATCAGGGAGAACAGCCGGACCACCACGCTGACGGTCAAGGCGAGGGGTGCCTGGAAGCTCACCGTGGGCGGGATCGGGCTTGGCCGGGTGGTGCCGGCGGGGGAGGCGGTCAGCGGCCGGGGCGACGACGTGCTGCTCGTCGGTGGGACGTCCGAGGTGGCGAAGGTGACGAACACCGGTGAGGGCAACTTCGCCGTCCACCATGCCTCGATGATCACCGCGAGGCTGGAACTGCTGATCAACGAGATCGGTGGTTACGAGGGCACGGTGCCGTTCACCGGTTCGGCACTGGTGCAGGTGACCTCGTCCGGGAAGTGGACGATCGCGCCGTCCTGACCGAAGGCCAGGGGCCCGCCCCGCGGTCGCGGAACGGGCCCCATCGACTCTCGCCCGGACTCAGTCCAGGTAGTCGCGCAGCACCTGGGACCGCGAGGGGTGCCGGAGCTTGGACATGGTCTTGGACTCGATCTGGCGGATCCGCTCCCGGGTCA
>NZ_JBSFUA010000033.1:0-99312 GCF_053591555.1 Crossiella sp. NPDC003009
GAGCCCGATGACCCGCGCGTGGAAGAACTCGCCACCCAGCGATACCACCACCACAAGGCCCTGGGGCAGGCCATCGCGGCTGCCGGGCTGGACACGGCCGAGGAGAAGCTCTTCGAGAGCTACGGCGGCCTGGATGAGGAGCACCACACGCGGATGAGCGCCTTCGACGCGATCACCAAGATGCCGTACGACTTCTCTCCCGCTCGGCTGCGCTGCATCGAGCGCACGGGACAACTCCTCGGTCAGGACCCCTAGCCGCAATGCCAGCGCACCGAGCGCAGCGGCCCGCCGCCCCGGCCGAACACCACGCCGTCGTCGCCGACGTGGTTCACCCTGGCCGTGGTCATGCCCGGCAGCAGCGGCAGCAGCGTCACGAAGGACTCGGCTCGCCACACCGCGGGCGGGCCGTCGGGCCGGTCGGCCTGCCCGCCGACCAGCTGCGTGTGGTTGATCGACTCGGCCCAGGTGGAGCGCGGCAGGTAGGTCACGTTGCCGCGCTCGCTGTCCCACTGCCAGCCGGCGGGCTCGATGCTGCTGAGATCCACGCCCACGGCCATCCCGCCGCTGATGGCACGAGGGGACAGCCTGGTGCGCAACCCGTTCCGGCTGATGTCGCCGTCCCGCCAGACCAGCGCGGCCAGCTCCGCGGTGTTGGTGGTGTTGAGCAGCACCGCACCCTGGTCGTCCAGGTCGATCGCGCGCACGCCCGAGGTGCCGGGCGCGTCCACCACCACGGTGCCGGTCGAGCGCCAGAGCAGGCCGACGGAGCGGTTGTCCGCGGTGCGGGTGGCCGAGGCGAGCGCCTCGCCGCGGTTGTTGATGGCCAGCGCGGTCACCGAGGTGAACCCGGCAGGCACGGCCAAGCTTTGGTAGGTCCCGGCCTTGGTCTGGGTGAACAACACCCCGGTCTCGCCCTGCAACAGCACGGTGCCGGCGGCGTTCTCGTCCACGACCAGCCGCAGCGCGGTCGCCGCCGGTGGCTGCGCGACCGGGTTTCCGTTGACCCAGCGGTAGAACACGGCCTCGGCCGAGCCCGCCTTGTAGTGCCCGGAGTAGTTGCCGCTGCCGTCGGAGCCGGTGACCGCGAAGTCGGCTGGGTCGAGCCCGGCCGGGGTCGGCACCGCGCTCGCCCGCCAGGTGCAGGCGGGCGCGGCGGTGGCGGCCGGGGCGACGAGTCCGGTGGCGAGCACGGCGGCGAGCAGGGCAAGGCGGAGCGAAGTGGTGGCACGCATTGCTGAACCCCCTCAGGTTCCCCAGTGAGCCACCCATTCTGCGCGCCTCGCCCGGGCCCTGACCACCGTTCTCAGTCGGACAGCGCGGTTCGCGGTCGGACGGCTCAGAGCTGCCCGGCGCGGGTCAGCAGCTCGCGGTCGCCGGGTGAGAGCAGCGTGCCCACCAGGTCCTTGGTGTAGACCTCGCCGGTGGTCTCGTCCAGGTCGACGGTGCCCTTGCTGGTCACCGAGTAGACGGTGCCCTCACCGGTGGCCGGGTCGAAGCCGGTGAACCACGGGCCGCCGCTGGAGCCACCGGCCATGTCGCAGAGCGTCTCCCACTGCGAGCTGCGCTTGGCCGGGAGCTCGCACCGGAACAGCTTCTGCCCCAGGCCCGCCTTCGATCCCGGGTAGCCCAGGATGGTGGTCTCCAGCGAGGCAGGCGGGTCGAAGCTCAGCCGCTGGGTGCCCGCGCGGTCGCCGACGTGCTGGCCGTCCACCGGATCCAGCACCACCATGGCCACATCCGGCGAGGACTGCCTGGTGTAGGAGCTCTGCAGCAGGAAGGCCCGCGCCGGGTACACCCCCAGCGGCGTCTGACCCTGGTCGTAGCCCGGCGCGAACACCAGGTTGCGCACCTCGATCGGCTCCTCCCAGCGGGTGTAGCCCGGCCACACGCAGTGCGCCGCGGTCACCACCACGTCCTTGGCCACCGCGGTGGCCGTGCACCAGGTCTCCGGCCCCGGCTGCTGGGTGGTGAACAACCTGCCCACACCCCTGGCCGCCCCGGTGTGCGGCGTGGCCACCCGCTCGGCCCGGTCCCCGGAGTCCCGGCCGACCTCGCGCATCCGCTCCGGCGTCCAGTGCGCGAGCGCGGCCGCCCGGTCCGGCTGGCTGACCTGGGTGACCAGGACGGTGTCGGCGGCCGGGGTCACCGGTGCCGTGGTGGCCAGGGCGGTGGTCGCGGCGAGTGCGAGGCCGGTGAGAGTTGCCATGATCAGGAGACGCCCGGCGCGCGATCGCGTTGCGCGAGGCCGTCGAAGACGATGGTGCGTGGGGCCCGCGGCCCGCGCGGTGCCGACCAGCAGGACGGCGATGGCCCGGCGCAGCCCGTTGCGCGGCCCCGCCGTCGTCGTCGACGCCGGCGAGCCCTTCGCGCTGCCGGCTCTTCGTGCTCCGGGGCAGCCTAGCCCTTGGCTTTCGCGGCCAGGCGGGCCTGGACCTCCGGGCGGCGCAGTGGCGGCACCGTGGGCGGCGGCACCTTGCGGTCCGGCAGCTCGGCGAGCAGCCGGGTGGTGGTCTCCGCGACCTCGGCGACCGCGCGCTCGAATGCCTCGCGGGTGGCGTCGGAGAGCGACTGCACGCCGCTGATCTTGCGGACGTACTGGCGGGCGGCGGCCTCGATCTCCTCCGGGGTCGCGGAGGGTTCCAGGCCCCGGAGCGTGGTGATGTTGCGGCACATGCGAACCACAGTACGACCGGGCACCGACAGCGGCCGGTTCACGGGCCGTGCAGCAGGGCGCGGGTGCTGCCTAAGTCGGTGACCGCGGCGGCGGCCTGGTCCAAGGCGTCGTCGACGGCGGCGGCGAAGACGTCCGGGCCGCCGATCGCGGCGATGGTCTCCGGCGGCAGGAACTTGATCAGGAGCGCGTCGGTGCCCGGTGGCAGCCCCGCGAAGTGCACGGTGAGCAGGCCGTGGTCGCGGAGCAGGGTCATGGCCAGTGCCGCGGTGGCCTCGATCGGGGCCAGCGGGCCGACCGGCTTGCGGCGGCCCAGTTCGGCGAGCACCCCGGCGCCGGGCAGGCGGGTGATGAACGGGGTCTGCTCGACCCAGTCGCCGAGGCGGGCGCGCAGTGCCGTGCCGACCAGCTGGGTCTGCGCGACCAGCTCGCGGACCCGTTCCGGACGGTAGTCCTGGAGGGTCTGCGCCACGGCGGGGTAGAGGGCGGGGCGGCATTCGCTGCCGAGCTCGAACGCGCGGGCGCGGGCCTGGGCGACCAGGTCGGCGCGCCCGCCGAGCAGGCCGACCCTGGGCCCGCCGACGCCGTACTTGTCCAGGCCGGTGGCACCTAAGTCCGCGTCGAACTCCAGGGTGCGGGGCTGGCCGAGGACGGCCGGGCCGACCCTCGCGCCGCCCGCGTCGTCCACCACGACCAGTGCGCCGTGCGCGTGCGCCAGCTCGACCACGCGGCGCAGGTCCTCGGTGGTCAGCGTGTCGTAGGTGACGGCGAGGCGGGTCAGTGCCACCACCGAGACATCCTGTTGCGCGGCAAGGGTTTCCGCGAGCGCGGCCACGGTGGACTCGACCAGGTGGCCGCCCGCGTCGCGGACCGCGCGGGTCACCGCGGGATGGCTGTGGCTGGGGGAGACGCCGACCACGGTGGAACCGGGGCGGACGGTGACCTGCATGGCCGCGTACAGGGCCGCGGTGAGGCGGTTGGTGACCAGGATGTCGTCCCGGCCGGACTCGCCGCCCAGGTGTTCCAGGCCCAGCTCGTGCAGGGGTTCGGCGTAGAGCGCGCCCGCCCACTCGTCGTCCAGCACCCAGGTGTCCAGCTCGGGCAGGTCGATGCGGCGGTCCAGGCCGCTGACGTTGTGCAGGGGCAGCGCCTCGGCGGCGCGGTGCCGGATGTGGCGGCGGGCCTCGTCGAGTTTGCGCAGGTGGGATCGGGTGTCGGCGAGGATGGGGCCGGGGGCGTACGGGAGGGTCACGGGTCCAGCAGACCCTGTGCCACGGTGGCACACAAGCTCAACAATTGATCGGATAGTGTTCGATATGGTGCACCGGTGCTCTCCCTGCCCGCCCTGCGTCTACTGCACGAGCTGCGCCGCCGCGGCACCCTGACCGCGGCCGCGCAGGCGCTGCACCTGAGCCGGTCCGCGGCCAGCCACCAGCTCGCCGCGCTGCAACGGGCCGCTGGGGTCGCGCTGACCGAGAAGGTGGGCCGCACCCTGCGCTGCACCGAGGCCGGTCTGCTGCTGGCCGGGCACGCCGAGCGGGTGCTGCACGAGCTGGAGGAGGCGGGCACGGTCGCCGAGCGGGTCAAGGGCGACCCGTCGGGCGTGATCCGGATCGGCGCGGTGCAGACCATCGCCGCCGGCGTGCTGCCCGGCGTGCTCACCGACCTGGCCGCCGAGCACCCGCGCCTGCGCGTGGAAGCCGCGCACGTCACCACCGAGGAGGCCCAGGACGCGGTGCCCGCCGGCCGGCTTGACCTGGCCGTGGTCTCCTCCTACGACAGCGCCCCGCTGACCATCCGGCCCGGCACGCACACCGAGGTCCTGTTCCGCGACCCGGTCCGCCTGGCCCTGCCTGCCGGTCACCGCCTGGCCAGGCGCTCGGGCGTGGTGCGGATCGCCGAGCTGGCCGGGGAACGCTGGATCGCGGGGGAGGCGGGCAGCTACTTCGGCAGGTTGGTGCCCGCGCTGTGCCACCGCGCCGGGTTCACCCCGGACATCCTGCACCGGACCAGTGATGTGGCGGTGCTGGCGGCGTTCGTGACCGCGGGGCACGGGGTGGCCTGCGTGCCCGCGATCGCCGACCTGGCCAGGTGGCCGGGGATGGTGACGGTGGGCATCGACGCCGAGGACGCTGGGCGGGACATCGTGGTGCTGCTGCGCGAGGGCAGCCGGGGGCGGCCCGCGGTGCAGGTCGCGTTGGCGGCGCTGCGTCGGCACCGGCTGGCCGAGAGCGCTCTCTGATCTAGTGGGCCGAGTTCAGCCCGGTCGCGAGGCGGATGGCGGCCTCGGTGTCGAGGGCCCGTCCCGTTGTTCTGACCAGGATCGGCCGGGTCGAGTCCGGGCGGAAGAACTCGATCAGGATGAGGTCGGTGTTGTCCGTGGCGACCACGGTGCCGCCGTCGACCTCCTTGGTCCGGCACCGTGGCGCGGTCCCCGGCTGGCAGGCGGCCTGGCCGACGCGCACCGAGCCCGCGCGGCCGTCGGCGGTCTGGAGCTGGGCTTCCGCGGTGTGTTTCCTGGCCGAGAGCACCGATCGCGCGGCCTCCGCGGTGCTGGTAATCCGGGTGGCCGGGGCCTCCGCGCGCAGGAACTCGTGCAGCAGGGTCTGGAGCTGGCGGGAGCGCGGGCTGCTCGTGCCCTGGAGCGGCTCGGCCGGTGGCGATGTGGTCGGGGCGGGTGGCGGTGGCGTCGTGCACGAGGTCAGCAGTGCCAGCGCGGCCAGGGCGCGCGCGAGTTCCCGGATCATGAGCCTCGCCTGCTCGCCGCCAGTATCGCGCCGCTGGGTCGTTACGGGCGATTGACAGCCAGGTAAATCGTTCTAGAGTGGCATCCGAGAGAGCGCTCTCACGCCGCCAGCTGACAGCCCTCCCTGAAGTTGCGAGGTGGCGCCATGCGCGCACAACACCGTTCCCTGGCGCGACGACTGCTCATCGCCCCACTGGTCGCCGCCCTGTTCGGCACCGCCCTCATCCCGGCGGCGCAGGCCGCGCCCGAACCCGGCTGGGACAAGGACTGGGCCGCGGCGGCACTGGCGGTCAACCCCGCCGCGGCCACCGCCTCCGGCTCCGAGAACCCGGACTTCGCGCCGGGCAAGGCCATCGACAACAACCCCGGCACCCGCTGGGCCAGCAACCCCGCCGACGACGCCTGGCTGCGCATCGACCTGGGCGCCAGCATCCGCATCAGCCAGGTTCAGCTGGTGTGGGAGGCCGCCTTCGGCCGCCGCTACGCGCTGGAGGTCTCCGGCAACGGCAGCGACTGGCGGCCGTTCTACACCGAGAACGCGGGCACCGGTGGCACCACGAACGTGCACACCTACCCGCGCGAGGTGGTCGGCCGGTACCTGCGGCTGCGCGGCATCGAGCGCGCGACCCCCTACGGCTACTCGCTGTTCTCGGCGGTGGTCAAGGGCGGCGTGCCCGCACCGGCCGGCACCACCGAGCGCAACCTGGCGCTGCACCACCCGGTCTTCGGCGACTACTACCAGCACGCCGGGAACTCGCCTGCCTTCGCGGTGGACGGCGGCTACCCGGAGAACCTGCGGGATGACACCACCCGCTGGTCCAGCGACTGGAACGCCAACCGCTGGCTCGGTGTGGACCTGGGCGCGAACGCGCGGATCAACCGGGTCGAGCTGTACTGGCAGGCCGCCTACGCGGTGGACTACGCCCTCGAAGTCTCCGCGGACAACCGGAACTGGCGGCAGGTCTACCGGCCCTCGGCCGACGAGGTGGCCGCGCGGCGGGCCGATGTGCAGCCGCCGGGTGAGGCGGTCGGCCGGATCGACCGGGTGAACCTGGGCACCGACGCCCGCTACATCCGGATGCGCGGCATCGAGCGGCGATCCTTCTACAACCCCGCGCCGCACACCGCGCAGTTCGGCTACTCGCTCTACGAGTTCCAGGTCTGGGGCACCGGCGGCAGTGCCGCGGCCCGCTACCCGGACGCGCCGCCCAACCCCGGTGGCACGTACCAGACCACGTTCTTCGACGACTTCACCGGCGCGGCGCTGGACCGGAACCGGTGGCGGGTGCAGCGGACCGGGGCGACCTTCAACCCGGTCAACGGCGAGGCCCAGGCCTACGTCGACTCGCCGGAGAACATCAGTGTGCGCAACGGTTCCCTGGAGCTGACCGCGCGCTGGAAGCCGGGGTTCACCACGCCTGACGGCGGCAAGTTCGACTTCACCTCCGGCCGGATCGACACCGGCACCAAGCACGACTTCACCTACGGCCGGATCAGCGCCAGGGTGAAGATGCCGGTGGGCGACGGTTACTGGCCGGCGTTCTGGTTGCTGGGCAGCGATGTGGACGATCCCAACGTGGGCTGGCCGGCCAGCGGGGAGACCGACATCCTGGAGAACATCGGCTACGGCAACTGGGTCAGCGCGGCGATGCACGGCCCCGGCTACTCCGCCGACGGCAACATCGGCAAGACCGAGTACTTCCCGGCCGGTGGCAGCGCGGACCAGTGGCACGTCTACTCCGCGGAGTGGACACCGCAGTACATCGCGTTCTCACTGGACGGCCGGGAGTACCACCGGATCACCAGGGACCACGTGGAGTCGCTGCGCGGGCAGTGGGTCTTCGACAAGAACCAGTACGTGATCCTGAACTTCGCCCTCGGCGGGGCCTATCCCGCCGGGCACAACAAGGTGACCCAGCCGTACTGGGGGCTGCCGCAGTCCAGTGTCGACCGGGTGCGGACGAGCGAGATCAAGACCGAGGTGGACTGGGTGCGGGTGGAACAACGACGTTGACCCGCGCCATGGTGGGGCGGGTGGCGCCCGATGCGCGCCGCCCGCCCCACCCCCGGTCACCGGACCGGGTGCCAGTCCGCCTCGCGGAGCTGGACCACGTCGCCGGTCAGGCCGTGCCGGTCCGTGCTGCCGGGGCCGGGCACGATGGTCACCACCCCGGTCACCTCCACGGTCAGCCCGGCGGCCGCGCCCCAACTGGACAGCCCGGCCACGTACACCGGCGGTTCCCCGTCGCGGAGGAGAACCGCGCCCGCGTGCGCGTTGCCCGCGGTGCCGCGGAGGCGGACGGTTTTCCCGGCCTGGTCGGCGAGGTTCATCAGACCTTCTTCGCGAATGCCACGGTGAACACCTGGCGGTCGAAGTCCAGCAGGTCGCGCGAATAGTAGTCGAAAGTGCTCTGGAATACCTTCATGCCCGGTTCGGCGTGGTTCGCGTGCCACCAGTTCTTGGTGTTCTCGTCGTACCAGCCGTAGTCGAAGTTGACATAACCGGGGCGGGCGGCATAACGGTAGGAGTTCATGTCGACCTGGCCGCGCGCATTCGGCCGGTACATCTTCTCGGCGAACTCGTCGGTCCAGTCCGGGTGCTGCTTCGAGTAGAACCGCTTGGAGAAGATGGCCGCGGTCAGTTCGCCGGAGTCCAGGTCACGGGGGAGGGCGCGCTGCACGTTCTCCAGCTTGCTCAGCAGCGGGTGGGCGCGCACGGCGGCGGCGTACTGGGCGACGCTGGGCCGGGACTTGATGATCTCGTTCAGCGCGGCCTGCACCTCGCGGGCCTTGCCGAAGGTGCCGAAGGACAGGCCGAGCGGAGGGTTGCCGACGTCGGCGCGCTCCAGGTTGACCACGGTGACGCCGATGCAGCCGCGGGCCAGGTTGGCGCGCTCGTCGGCGGTCATCGCGCGGCCGTGGAAGGTCTCCCACGCCTTGATGTAGTCGGCGACCTTCCAGGTCTTGGACTCGACGCCGGGCTTGAGTGGCGGGGCGATCGGCAGGCCGACGATGGAGACCGCGGCGGTGGGGGCGGGCGCCGCGGTGGCGGCGGCCGTACCCGGGATGAGCAGACCCAGACCGAGCGCGGCGGCGGTCAGGGTGCGGACCAGAACGGAATTTCTCACGGCTCGAAAGCTAGGAATTCGCAACGATTGCGGTCAAACAGTTGTGACCGCGCTCATGTGGTTTTTCCCGAATGGAGCAGGGAACAACGTTTGTTCTTATTTCGGACAGCTCGCGTTACCGCGGGAAAAGCGATCCCGCTCACTTCCCGGACAGTGTGCCCGGGGTGGTGAGCGCGGCCAGCGCCATTCGGTGCAGCAGGCCGGCCATCGCCGCGCGGTCCAGGTGCGCGCTGTGCGGGGTGGAGTTGAGCAGGCCGAAGACCGCGTGCGCGGCGGCGCGGGCGGCCGGTTCGTCGTCGAGGCCGGGCACCGCCTGCACGATCACCCGCACCCACACCTCGACGTAGCGGCGTTGCAGGGCGCGGACCTGGCGGCGGTCGGCCTCGGCCAGGTTGCCCAGGTTGCGCTCGTGCACGGTGATCAGCGCGCGGTTGTCCAGCGCGAAGTCCAGCTGCCAGCCGATCAGGGCGTTGAGCGCGGACTCCGGGTCCGGCGCGGCGGCCACCCTGGCCCCGCCGCCGTCCAGGAGCTTCTGGCTGATGTCCACCAGCATCTCCCCGAGCATGGCGTCCTTGCTGCGGAAATGCCGGTAGACGCCGGGGCCGCTGATGCCCACCGCGGAGCCGATGTCGTCGATGCCGACGCCGTGGAAGCCGTGCCGGGCGAAGAGTTCGGCCGCCGCGGCCAGCAGCTGTTCGCGACGGGTCGGCCCACTCTGCCGGGTGGCTGCGCTCGACGTCATAGTGGTGATACTAGCGCCGAAGGTTAGCGAGCGTTAACATGAAGGTCAGCGGTGTTAACGACCGTTAACTTTGCTGAGTCACGTTCGACCCCGCAAGCGAGTCTCAACGAGGAGAGTCCGGCGATGGACGTCCTGCGCAGCAGCGCGGATCCGACCGCGGAGAGTTTCAAGCGCGCCGTCGAGGAGCACACCGCGCTGTCCGCCGACCTGCGCGACCAGCTGGCCCAGGCGCGCAAGGGCGGCCCGGAGCGCGCCCGGCAGCGGCACGTCGAACGCGGCAAGCTGCTGCCGCGCGACCGCGTCGACTCACTGGTCGACCCCGGCTCGCCGTTCCTGGAGCTGTCCCCGCTGGCCGCGCACGGCATGTACGACGGCGAGGCCCCGGCCGCCGGCATCATCACCGGTGTCGGCCGGATCTCCGGGCGCGAGTGCGTGATCGTGGCCAACGACGCCACCGTCAAGGGCGGCACCTACTACCCGATGACGGTCAAGAAGCACCTGCGCGCCCAGGAAGTGGCGCTGCACAACAACCTGCCCTGCGTGTACCTGGTCGACTCCGGCGGCGCGTTCCTGCCCCGTCAGGACGAGGTGTTCCCCGACCGCGAGCACTTCGGCCGGATCTTCTACAACCAGGCCACCATGTCCGGCCGGGGCATCCCGCAGATCGCCGCGGTGCTCGGCTCCTGCACCGCAGGCGGCGCCTACGTCCCGGCGATGAGCGATGAAGCGGTGATCGTGCGCAACCAGGGCACGATCTTCCTCGGCGGCCCGCCGCTGGTGAAGGCGGCCACCGGCGAGGTGGTCACCGCAGAGGAGCTGGGCGGCGGTGAGCTGCACTCGCGCACCTCCGGGGTCACCGACCACCTGGCCGAGGACGACGCGCACGCGCTGCAGATCGTCCGGTCCATTGTGGACACCCTCGGCCCACGTCAGCCCCAGCCGTGGCGGATCGAGCCGAGCGAGGAGCCGCTGGCCGACCCCGCCGAACTCTACGGCGTGGTGCCGGTGGACAGCCGCACGCCCTACGACGTGCGCGAGGTGATCGCGCGGATCGTGGACGGCAGCAAGTTCCACGAGTTCAAGCGCGAGTACGGGCAGACCCTGGTCACCGGGTTCGCCCGCATCCACGGCCACCCGGTGGGCATCGTGGCCAACAACGGCATCCTCTTCGGCGAGTCCGCGGTCAAGGGCGCGCACTTCATCCAGCTCTGCGACCAGCGGCAGACCCCGCTGGTGTTCCTGCAGAACATCTCCGGGTTCATGGTCGGCCGCGAGTACGAGGCAGGCGGCATCGCCAAGCACGGCGCGAAGATGGTCACCGCGGTGGCCTGCGCGCGGGTGCCCAAGTTCACCATGATCATCGGCGGTTCCTTCGGCGCCGGCAACTACTCGATGTGCGGCCGGGCCTACTCGCCGCGGTTCCTGTGGATGTGGCCGAACGCGCGGATCTCGGTGATGGGCGGCGAACAGGCCGCCTCGGTGCTGGCCACCGTGCGCCGCGACCAGTTCGAGGCCAAGGGTCAGGACTGGTCCGCCGAGGACGAGCAGGCGTTCAAGGACCCGATCCGCGCCCAGTACGAGGACCAGGGCCACCCGTACTACTCCACCGCCCGGCTGTGGGACGACGGCGTGATCGACCCCGCCGACACCCGCACCGTGCTCGGTCTCGCCCTCTCCGCCGCCGCCAACGCGCCGATCGAGCCCACGGGCTACGGCGTTTTCCGAATGTGAGGCAGTTGACCATGTTCGACACCGTCCTGGTCGCCAACCGCGGTGAGATCGCGGTCCGGGTGATCGACACGTTGCGGCGCATGGGCATCCGCTCGGTCGCGGTGTACAGCGACGCCGACGCCGGTGCCCGGCACGTGCGGGAGGCCGACGTCGCGGTGCGCATCGGCCCGGCCGCCGCGCGGGAGAGCTACCTGTCCATCGAGCGGATCATCAACGCCGCCAGGGAGACCGGCGCGCAGGCCGTGCACCCCGGCTACGGCTTCCTGGCCGAGAACACCGCCTTCGCCACGGCCTGCGCCGAGGCCGGGCTGGTCTTCATCGGCCCGCCGCCTGCCGCGATCGAAGCCATGGGCGACAAGATCCGCGCCAAGCAGACCGTATCGGCCGCCGGGGTGCCCGTGGTGCCCGGCCGCAGCGAGCCCGGCCTGACCGACGAGGACCTGATCGAGGCCGCGGCCGAGGTCGGTTTCCCGGTGCTGCTCAAGCCTTCCGCCGGTGGCGGCGGCAAGGGCATGCGGCTGGTCACCGAGACCGCGGGGCTGGCCGAGGCGATCGCCAGCGCCCGCCGGGAGGCGCGCGGCTCCTTCGGCGACGACACGCTGCTGCTGGAGCGGTTCGTGCAGCGGCCCCGGCACATCGAGATCCAGGTGCTGGCCGACAACCACGGCACCGTGCTGCACCTGGGCGAACGCGAGTGCAGCCTGCAGCGGCGGCACCAGAAGATCATCGAAGAGGCGCCCTCCCCGCTGCTGGACGAGGCCGCGCGGGCGCGGATGGGCGCGGCGGCAGTGGAGGCGGCCCGCGCGGTCGGCTACACCGGCGCGGGCACGGTGGAGTTCATCGTCTCCGCCGACGCCCCCGACGAGTTCTTCTTCATGGAGATGAACACCCGGCTCCAGGTCGAGCACCCGGTCACCGAGATGGTCACCGGCTATGACCTGGTCGAGTGGCAGGTGCGGGTGGCCGCGGGCGAACCGCTGGGCTTCGGCCAGGACGAGGTCGAGCTGACCGGCCACGCGGTCGAGGTCCGGATCTACGCCGAGGACCCGGCGCGCAACTTCCTGCCCACCGGCGGCACCGTGCACGTGGTGCGCGAGCCCTTCGGTCAGGCCAGGGTGGATTCCGCGCTGCTGCCCGGCAGCGTGGTCGGCAGCGACTACGACCCGATGCTGGCCAAGTACATCGTGCACGGCGCGGACCGGGCGGAGGCCCTGCGCGGCATGAGCGCGGCGCTGCGCGCGACCGCGCTGCTGGGCGTCACCACCAACATCCCGTTCCTGCTGGCGCTGCTGGCCGATGCGGACGTGGTGGCCGGCCACCTGGACACCGGCCTGGTCGAGCGCAGGCTGGACAAGCTGGTCAGTGCGACGGTGCCGGACGAGGTCTACGCCGCAGTCGCGCTGGAACGTCTGCTGGCGCTGGAACCCGGCGCACAGGCCGGCCCGTGGGACATCCCCGGCGGCTGGCGGATCGGCGAGCCCGCCTGGACCAGCTGGCAGCTGGAGATCAGCGGCCAGGAACCGGTGCCGGTGAAGGTGCGCGGCCGAGGGCACGCCGCGGAGATCGCGCTCGGCGAGGGCGAACCGGAACCGGCAAGCGCCCGCGCGGTCACCGCCGAGGACGGCGCGGTGGAACTCGCGCTGACCTTCCGCGGCCGCACCACCAGGTTCACCACCGTCCACAAGGGACAGACCAGCTGGCTGGCCACCGGTGGCCACGCCTACCAGGTCACCGAGACCGAGAAGCTGGCCGCCGCCCGGCACGAGGCCCCCGGCGGGCGTGGTGGCCCGGTCACCAGCCCGATGCCCGGCACCGTGCTGGTGGTCAAGGTCGCCCAGGGCGAGGCCGTCACCGCGGGCCAGCCCCTGATCATCGTCGAGGCCATGAAGATGGAGCACACCATCACCGCCCCGGTGGACGGCCTCGTCAGCGAACTACGGGTGCGGCCCGGCCAACAGGTCGGTCTGGACCAGGCCCTTGCCGTCGTTACTCCCCAGGAGGGATGAGATGTTCGAGCAGCTGAGCGAGGAGTACGAGGCCCTCCGCAAGACGGTCGCCGAGTTCGCCAGGGACGAGGTCGCCCCGGTCATCGGGGAGTTCTACGAGAACTGCGAGTTCCCGTACGAGATCGTGCGCAAGATGGGTCAGATGGGCCTGTTCGGCCTGCCCTTCCCAGAGGCCGACGGCGGCATGGGCGGCGACTACTTCGCGCTCTGCCTGGCCCTGGAGGAGCTGGCCAGGGTGGACTCCTCGGTGGCGATCACCCTGGAGGCCGGGGTCTCCCTGGGCGCCATGCCGATCCACCGCTTCGGCACCCCGGAGCAGAAGGCGGAGTGGCTGCCCAGGCTGTGCACCGCGGAGAAGCTGGGCGCCTTCGGTCTCACCGAGCCCGGCAGCGGCTCGGACGCCTCCGGCATGCGCACCACCGCCAAGCTGGACGGCGACGAGTGGGTGATCAACGGCAGCAAGGCCTTCATCACCAACTCCGGCACCGACCTCACCGGCTTCGTCACCGTCGCCGCGGTCACCGGCAAGAAACCCGATGGCCGCAAGGAGATCTCCACCATCATCGTGCCCTCCGGCACCCCCGGCTTCACCGTGGCCAAGAAGTACTCCAAGGTCGGCTGGAACGCCAGTGACACTCACGAACTGTCCTTTGAGGACGTTCGAGTGCCTGCCAAGAACCTGCTCGGCGAACGCGGCCGCGGCTACGCCCAGTTCCTGCAGACCCTGGACGAGGGCCGGATCGCCATCGCCGCGCTGTCGGTGGGCCTGGCCCAGGGCTGCGTGGACGAGTCGGTGCGCTACGCCGGCGAGCGCGAGGCCTTCGGCCAGAAGATCGGCGAGTACCAGGCCATCCAGTTCAAGATCGCCGACATGGAGGCCCGCGCGCACACCTCGCGACTGGCCTACCACCACGCCGCGGCCAAGATGTTGCGCGGCGAGCCCTTCAAGAAGGAAGCCGCCATCGCCAAGCTGGTGGCCAGCAACGCGGCCATGGACAACGCCCGCGACGCCACCCAGGTCTTCGGCGGCTACGGGTTCATGAACGAGTACCCGGTGGGCCGGTTCTACCGGGACGCGAAGATCCTGGAGATCGGCGAGGGCACCAGCGAGGTCCAGCGGATGCTGATCGCCCGGCAGCTCGGGTTGTAGGTCAGACAGCGCGGCACCCGCCGGGTCCAGTACCGTGATCGTCACGCTACGTGAGGCGACTGACGGGGGTGGACCGTGCGCGGGGACGGGGTGCGGAACGAGCTGAGCGGCTCGGCGGGCAACGTCGTGCAGGCGAGGGACATCGGCCAGGTCATCCTCGCCGCGCGGGAACGCCCGCAGGCCGTGCCCGCGCTCGCGCCGTCGCCACCGGAGGCGTTCACCAACCGCGAGGCGGAGCTGGCGCGGTTGCACGCGCTGGCCGACACGCCGGTCGGCGACCGGACCCGGCCGCCGGTGGCGGCGCTGCGCGGCATGCCCGGGGTGGGCAAGTCCGCGTTGCTGCGCCAGGCCGCCTGGCAGTTGCGTGAGCGGTTCCCGGATGGCGTGCTGCACGTCCAGTACGGCCAGGAGGGCAACTCGCCCGCCGAGGCGGCGGCCCGCTTCCTGGCCGCGTTGAGCGTGCCCGAGGCCCTGATCCCCTCGGGGTTCCAGGCCAGGGTGGACCTGTACCGCTCGCTGACCGCCGGGTCGCGCATGATCGTGGTGTTCGACGAGGTGCGGGAGGCGGCGCAGGTCAGCGCGCTGCTGCCGCTCTCGCCCGCCAGTCTGGTGCTGGTGGCGGCCGGGCGGCAGGAGCCGCTGGAGGAGCTGCACCTGGACGGCGCGGTGGACCTGCCGGTGCACCCGCTGAGCACCGACCACGGCGTCAGCCTGGTCGCCAACGTGTGCGGGGCCGAGCGGGTGGCCGCCCAACGGGCCGATGTGGTCAAGCTGGTCGAGGTCTGCGGCGGGCTGCCGCTGGCACTGGGCGTGGCCGCGGCCTGGTTGAAGACGCGGCCACACCTGGATGTCCGGCAACTGGTCGACGACCTGCGCGAGACCGACCGCGACCCCGGCGATGCCTCGGCCGAGCGGTCCGCCCGCGCGAAGGTCTTCGCCATGTTCGACCTGGCCTACGCGGACCTGCCCGCCCGGGTGCGCGGGCTCTACCGGCTGCTGGGTGTGCTGGTGGGCGCGCACTTCGGGGCCGACGTGCTGGCCGCGATGGCGGAGCTGCCGGTGCGGGAGGTGCGGCGCGAGCTGGACACGTTGTGCCAGACCGGAATGGTGCAGCAGGAGTCCGCCGGGGTCTACCGGCTGCACCGCCTGGTGCGTGTGCACGCCCTGCGCAAGGCCGCCGCCGGAACTGACAAAGACGAACGCGTCGCCGCGCTGCGCCGCGCGGTCGGCTGCTGGCTGCGCACCGCCGTGGCCGCGGACGTGGCCATCAAGGGCGTGCAGTCGCTGCGGGTCACCGACCCCGCCACGATTCTCGGTGCGGAGCCAGTGGAGGTCCCGGCGCAAGCCGCCATGGCCTGGTCGCGGCGCGAACAGCCCAACCTGCTGGAAGTGATGGACGCCGCCGCTGAGCAGGGCTGGCATCTTGAGGTGTGCCAACTGTTCGAGGCGCTGTTCGCGCTCTTCGACGCCACCAAACCGTTGGCGGCCTGGGTGCGCGCGGGTAAGCGGGCCGTCGAGTCAGCCTTGGCGGGCAAGCACACCGCACACGAGGTGCGTTGCCGCTGCCTGCTGGCCAAGGCGTACCAGGAGCTCGGCCGCTTCGCCGAGGCCCATGAACAGCTCGGTCGGGCACGCGAGCTGGCGGAGGGCTGCGGGGAGCGGTTGCTGGCCTCCACTGAGGACTTCACCGGCAACGTGTTGCTGCGTCAGGGAAAACCCGCCGAGGCGCTGGTGCGGTTCCGGATCGCGCTGGAGATCAACGAGCGGTTGGGCCGGGTCCGCGGCACCGCGATGCTGAGCATGATGGTCGGCCGCGCGCTGGGTGCCCTCGGCGAGCACGAGGAAGCGCTGGCCGCGTTCGCCCGCGCCCGGTCGCTGGTGGCAGGCACCGACGCCGAGTCGATCCTGCCGAAGATCCTGCTCAGCACCGCGGGCGTGCTCGCCGCTGCCGGTGCGGACCAGGACGCCGAACGCGCCTTCGCGGAAGCACTGGAGATCGCCGAGCAGCGCGAGGCCACCGCCCCCGCGGCGGACGCGCTCCTCGGACTTGCCGAACTTGCCGAACGGCGCGGCGAGCGCGAGTCCGGCCTCGGCTTCCGGCGGCGGGCCGCCGCGCTGTTCCAGCGGATGGGCGTGCCGGACTCGGTGCACGCCACCCGCACCGCCTGGCTGCTCGCCGGACTGCCGCCGACGGGATGATCAGCGCAGCACGCCGGAGCTCGCCCCGGCCTGGATGGTCAGCTCCCCGGCCGGTTCACCGCTCAGCAGCCACCGGTACAGCGCCGAGCCCGCCACCGAACGCGGCACGGTGGCGTGCCGGGTCAGGACCCGGCCGTCCCGCAGGCAGGCCACGATCGCACCGGGTTCGACCTCGGTGACCGCGATCCGGGCACCGGGCCAGCGCCGCAGCGTGTCCTGACCCCAGCTGGTGGCCTCCGCCGTGCCGCGGTGCCGGTCCGCGCTCCAGATGACCGGGGCCCGTTCGAGGAGTTCCGGGTCGGCCGCGTGCTCGCTGACCGCGAGGTGCCCCGGGGCATCCGGCATGCCGGGCACCACCGGGTAGCGGCACAGGCGGGTCCCGTTGACCTGGACCCGGAGCGCGTCGGGCTCGGTCACCGTCACCACCGGGGCCGGTAAGGGCTGGGCAAGCGCCTGCCACGGCGGTTCCGGGAGTTCCAGCACCGCGTACATCCGGGTGCGCAACAGCGCCGCCGCCTGGCCGGGTGCGCCGAAGATCGAGGAGGCGGTGTCGGGCTCGGCGCCGCGGGCGAGCGCCAGTTCCACCTGCTCTGCCAGCGGCTGGTCGAGGTGCAGCCGGGGCGTGCGCTGCCGGAGGTCGTCCATCGGTGAACCGGCGATGACCTCCGGACCGCCGTCAGCCGCCAGTAGCAACGGCTTGTTCGCCCCCGCGGCGTAGCTGGTGAGCGAGCCGTGGTCGGAGATCACCAGGCTGGCGGCCACGATCGCGGCCTGCCAGCCCTGCTCGGGCGGGACCACCGCGAGTCCGGCGTCCGTGGCGCGGCGTAGCCAGGAGTTCACCGGCAACGCGCCGTGGCGGGCCCAGACGTTGGGGTGCAACACCAGCGCGCACCGGTAGCGGTCCGCGCACAACGCGGCGGTGAGCTGTGCGGGCAGGTCGCGGTGGCGGCCGAACAGCGAGTGCTCGCCCCAGGTGGAACAGAGCAGGACGAGCTCGCGGCCTTCGGCGGCGAGGGCGGCTCGGTATTGGCGCTGCCGGGGTGCGCTGACGCGGATGCGGTCCAGGCACGGGTCGCCGGCGACCAGCGTGCGGGGCAGCAGGCGGGGTTCGACCGAGGCGATCACCGCGAGCTGGTCCTGGTGTGCGACCACCAGGGTGTCGGGGATGATCCGGTCGCGGTGCACCAGGGCCGAGCGCCGCAGTCCGGAGATGGCGGTGGGTTCGCTGGGGGAGCGGCGGTGGTAGCCGACGCCGTGCGGGAGCAGCACAAGCGGCGCGCGGACGCGGTGCAGCTCGCCGTTGTCGCTGGCGGCCAGGGCGAGGTCGAACCGGCGGCTGAGGGCGGTGTCCCAGTCCAGGAGCCGGGCGTCCCGTTCGGTGAGGTGTGCGCGGATGCGGTGGGAGAAGGCGGAACCGTGGTCGACGGCGAAGGTCACCGCGACGCGCGGGTCGGCGAGCAGGAGGGGGAGGACGTCCCACATGCGGTTCAGGACGGCGGGATTGCGGGCCGCGACGAGGACCTCACGCTCGGGACGGACGGTGTCCCAACGGCTTCCGGCTTCCGGCTTCCGGCTTCCGGCTTCCGGCTCCCGGCTCCCGGCTCCCGGCTCCCGGCTCCCGGCTCGTTGATCTTACCGCCATACCGGTGGACGTTCCGCGCCGCGGTGGTCACTTCACCGCTTCGTGTCCGCCCGCCGTCCGTCACCGCGCCAGTTTACGAACCCGCTCCCGGCCACCGCTCCGGCAGCCCAAAAACCCCGAGCGCGGCACCATCCAGGAACGCGCTGATCGCCGCGATCCGCCCGTCCCGCACGGTCAGCACGTCCACCGCCACCAGCCGGTGCCCCTCGCCCCTGTCCATGTACGCGCCGAAGGCCAGCTGTCCGTTGGCCCGCACCGGCATCCGCCGCCAGGACTCCTTGAGCACCACCCCGGTCAGGAACGCGATCACGTCATCCCGCCCGTGGAACCAGAACGGCATCGGCGGCATGGTGAACCGGACGTCCTCGGCCAGCAGCGACACCATGGCGTCCACATCGGAGCGTTGCAGCGCCTCGATGAAGGCCGCCAGCAGTTCCCGCTGCCCGACATCGCCCAGCTCGGCCAGCTCCGCGCGCTGTGCGCGGGGCTGGGTGCGGATGGTGGCGCGGGCGCGTTGCAGGGCGCTGTTCACCGAGGGCACCGAGGTGTCCAGGGTGGCGGCCACCTCGGCGGCGCTGAAGCCCAGCACCTCGCGCAGCACGAGCACCGCGCGCTGGGTGGCCGGAAGGTGTTGCAGGGCAACCAGGAACGCCAGCTCGACGCTCTCCCGGAGCTCGTAGCCGGCGGCCGGGTCCAGTGCCAGACGGTCGTCGGGGCAGGGTTGCAGCCAGATCGGCTCGTCCACCCGGCCGGTGACCTCCACGTCGGGGGAGGACGGTGGCGCGTAGTCGTCGGTGAGGATGCGGCGCGGGCGCCTGCGGATCTCGTCCAGGCACACGTTGGTGGCGATCCGGTACAGCCAGCTCTTCACCGAGGCCCTGCCCTCGAAACCGCCGATGCCCTTCCACGCCTTCACCAGCGCGTCCTGCACCGCGTCCTCGGCGTCGTGGGTGGAGCCGAGCATGCGGTAGCAGTAGGCGAAGAGCTGGTCGCGGTACGGGGTGACCAGCTGTCCGAAAGCAGCCTGGTCGTCCTGTTGCGCCAGGGTCAGCAGCTCGGGTTCGCCAGCCATGTGTTCCGGCATGCGCGTGAAGCTACCGCCTGGCCCGGACAAAGCGGGTTAGGCTGCCCCGCGTGAGTGCTACCGCGCAGGAAACGTTGGCCGGTCTACGCGACGTGCTCGGGCACGCCGAGGGAGAAAACCGCCTGGTGCCGCGGATCGCGGCGGGCGAGGCCCCTCGGTCGGTGCTGGCGGCGCTGGCCGGGGAGCAGTACCGGGTGATCAGCAGTGACTGGCGGAGCCTGCTGCACCTGGCGGCGCGGGCCGAGGCGCCCGCGGCCAAGCAGTACTTCTCCACCCTGGCCGCGGGGGAGGGGATCGCGCTGGAGCGGGTGGTGCGGTTCGCCGCCGCCGCCGGGCTGGATGAGGCGGGGTTGAAGGCGTACCAGCCGTTGCCCGGTTGCCAGGCCTATCCGGCGTACCAGGCCTGGCTGGCGTTGAACGGGGACATCACCGCGGTGATCCTGGCGCTCAACGTCAACTTCGGGGCCTGGGGCGAGTACTGCGGGACGGTGTCCGCGGCGCTGGCCGAGCACTACGGGTTCGACGAGACCGGGCGCGGGTTCTTCGACTTCTTCGCCGCGCCCGCGCCGCAGCTGCTGGAGCTGGCCATGGAAGCGGTGCAGGCGGGGCTGGACGCGGGGGAGTCGACCGCGGCTGCGCACGGGTACGGGCGGCTGTTGCAGGCCTACGAGCTCTCGTTCTGGAACACCCTGGACGATCAGGTCCGGTAGCTGCGGTCCTGGCTCTCCTCGGCGGCGGGGCGGATCGGGCGCAGTGTGCCCACCGCCCCGCGCCGCTGGAGCTTGAGGAACGCGGCCACCACGTCCGGGTCGAACTGGCCGCCGCTGCCCTCCCTCAGCTCGTGCAGCGCCTGCCGTTCGCTGAGCGCCCGCTGGTACGGCCGGTCCGAGCGCATCGCCGCCCACGCGTCGCAGACCGCGATGATCCGCGCCTCGATCCGGATGTCCGTGCCGGCCAGTCCCAGCGGGTAGCCGCTGCCGTCGAAGCGCTCGTGGTGCTGGCGGATGATCTCCGCGATCGCCTCGAAGTCCGGCACCATCGCGGCCAGCCGGTAGCCGTGGTCGGGGTGCTGGCGCATCAGCGCCCACTCCTGCTCGTCCAGCCTGCCCGGCTTGGTCAGCACCTCCGGCGGCACGACGATCTTGCCGATGTCGTGCAGCCGCCCGCCCAGACCGGCCTGGTGCGCGGTCTCCGCGCCCAGCTTCAGCACCTCGGCGACCTCGCGGGCCCACCGGCTGATCGCCCGGCTGTGCTCCTGCCCGGCCAGCTTGCCATCCACCTCGTCGGCGACCTGCCGCAGGTAGTCCACCATGGCCGCGTGGTCGGCGACCTGGCCCGACGGGGACTCCGGCGCGCGGCCCACCACGATCCGGTCCCGGCCCTGGGACTTGGCCGCGTACAGCGCCCGGTCGGCCACCGCGACCAGCTCGCTGGGCTGCTCGCCGTGCAGCGGGTAGCAGGCGGTGCCGACCGAGACGGTGACCGCGATCCAGGTGTCGGCCGAGACCGTGATCGGGCTGCTGGCCACGCAGTGCCGCAGCCGTTCGGCGATGCCGGGCAGCTCGGTCGGGCTGGCGTCCGGGAACAGCAGCGCGAACTCCTCGCCGCCGTAGCGGGCCACCACGTCCCCGGCGCGGGCGCAGGCGCGCAACCGGTTGGCGATCTCCACCAGCACGTGGTCGCCCGCCGGGTGGCCGTACCGGTCGTTGATCGACTTGAAGTGGTCCACGTCCACGATGAACACCGCCAGGTGCCCGTCGGCCCGTTTCGCCCGCGCGATCTCGATCGGCAGGTGCGCCTCGAAGAACCGCCGGGTGTGCAGCCCGGTGAGCACGTCGGTGATGGCCAGCCGCCGCTGCGCCGAGACCAGCCCGGCCAGCCGGGCGATGGTCAGCCCGAACAGCAGCGCGCAGGCCACCGCGATCACCGGCACCCCAGTCATATCCCCGTTGGCGGTCTGGACCAGCAGCAGCACCGGCGCCAGCAGCGCGGCCGCGGACAGCACCGACATCCTGGCCAGGCTCGGCCCGGTGTCGGTGTTCCGCTCCGCGCGCTCGCCGACCTGCCGCATGGTCGGGTGCAGCGCGGCCGCGCCGAGGGCCAGGTTGGAGGTCAGCCAGATCGCGTCCAGGTAGTTGCCCGCGGCGTAGCTGCCGTCGAGCTGTTGCAGCACGTAGAGCGAGTCGGCCGCGAACAGCGCCAGCAGGTTGGTGCTCAGCAGCGTGAACGCCATCGGCCGCCGCCCGCCACCCATGATCAGCCGGATGGCCACCGCCAGCATCGCCAGGTCCATCATCGGATAGGCCAGCGAGGCCGCCTTGACCAGCAGCGGCGAGTCCAGCCGCGCCCGGGGCCCGATCAGGTAGAGCCAGGACATCATGCCCGCGCTCACCGACAGCACCGCGGCGTCCAGCAGCCCCGGCAGGTCGCGGCCGGGGCTGCGCATCCGGATCAGCAGCAGCAGCCCGGCCACGACCAGCGGGTAGTGACCCAGGTAGAAGATGTCGGCCACGTTCGGGTAGGTGGCATCGCGCAGCACGTAGTGCGCCACGTAGAAGCAGATGTCGGCCACCGCGTACACGACCTGCCCGAGCGCGATCAGCAGCCAGGGCCGCAGCGGCCGCGGCCGGTTCCGCCGCACCCCGTACAGCGCGGCCACCGCCGCCGAGGAGGTGATCAGGCAGTACACGACGAACCTGGCGATCCGGCCGCCGTCATCGGTCGGGATCAGGAAGTAGATCCCGACGAAGGCGAGCCCGATGAGCAGGTAGGCCAGCCACCGGCGATCACCGGCCGGACGGCTGCTTACGTCCATGCACGACCCCTTGCTCGAAACACACCCGCGGCCGCATCATGCCGCACCCACGGGGTATGCAAAACCATTGAACCCCGGCGCTGAGTCATTCGCACTCGGTCGAAGGTGCGGTTGCGCGGGTCATTGGTGTGGAAAGTCCCAGCGGGTCGCCCCGTGCGGTTCCGCGGTGGCCACGCCGATCGCGGTGTGCAGCGTGAGCCGGTACACATACCAGGGCGGCGGGCCCGCGCTCGGCGCGGTGAACGGGGCGGTGAAGCCCTCATCGGTCACCGTCGCCGGCCATCCGCCGCTCCGGTAGACCTCAGCCAGCTTCTCCAGGCTGGCGGCCTCGGTGACCCGGTGGGCCGAGCCCTCCAGCACCAGGTCAACGCCGCGCAGGCGGACCGAGACGGTGCAGGCCGGGTTCGCCGCCAGGTTGCGGGACTTGCGGGTGCCGGGGCCGCTGACGAAATACAGCGCGTCGGCTACCCAGACGGCTCCGACGCCTGCTGAATGCGGTCGTCCGTCGGGGCGCACGGTGGCCACGAAGAAGGTGAGGTCGGCTTTGGGGGTGTCCGCGGCGAGAATGTCGCGGGCCCGGCTCCACGGCAGTTCCGCGGCGCCGTACTGGTCGAGGTTGCGGGTCGCGATGGGCTGGTGCGCTGAGTCGGTCATACCCGTGCGTCGAACGGGGCCGGTCGTTTTCGACATTCAGGCCAGACCTTCTTCTTTTATCGCCGTCCACGGGTCTCCGCCGTCGGTGGCCAGCACCACCACGATGCGCCCGGACACCGACACGGCGGGCGAGGAGTCCAGTGCGGCGCGCTCGTCCTCGTCCAGGTCCTCGCCGAGCACGGCCAGCGCGTACCGCCTGCTGTCCAGGCCGAACAGGTCAAGGGGCGCCTGCGCGCCGCGCAGCCGGTGGCCGAGCAGGGTGTGCTCGGTGGGTGGCGCGGTCTCGTGCAGGTAGCGCTCGACCTCGACGACCCTGGTCGCGGCCTCCTCGGCGAGCGGGCCGACGGCGGAGTCGTCCACCGCGGGGCCCTGGTAGAGCTCGGTGCGGACCTTGCCGGAGTTGCCGTCGAACCAGGCGGAGCCGTCGGCCGGCCGGTACAGGTCCACGGTGATGCCCAGGTCGCCGGCGTAGGCCCAGGTCATGACGAACGGGTGGTCGTCGTGCCTGGCCGACCACTCCAGCATGGTCTCCAGCCGCAGCCTGGGCTCGGCCAGCACGCGGGAAGGCGCGCCGCGGGCCCGGCCCTTGGCCTCCCCGGCGAGCCTGCGGCCCGGCCAGCCGAACAGCAGGTCAGGGCGCACGCCCCGGTTGCGGTAGGCCCGGTCCGGCCCGATCGGCAGCACGCGCGGCTCGCCGACGGCGGTGGCGTGCAGGCCAAGGCCGAGGCACTCCACCACGAACTGCCGGATGTGGTGCGAGCTGCCGCGCACCGACTCCTCGCGCAGGCTCAGCTGCCCGGAGGCCGGGGTGCGCAGGAAGGACAGCATGATCCGGGTCTCGGCGAACTGGTTGTCGAACCGGGTCGGGCTCAGCGTGGCCAGCGCGTTGACCCGCACCAGGTGCGCCAGCGAGACCTCCAGGCGGGAGCGGCCGGAACCCCGGGAGAAGGCCAGTTGGTGGTCGCCGAGCAGGTCCGGCGCCAGGGACCAGGTGATGTGGCGGAGGCTTGCCCAGGTCATGATCACACGCTATCCCCGGCGGGCCTCGCGGTCGCGGTGGCTGGCCGGTGGACCGGGTGGAAAACAGCGATGGCGCCGTCCAGGAGGACGACGCCATCAGCTGCTCAGCCGGAACTCAGTCCCAGTCCAGCGCGCCACCGCTCTGGTACTCGATGACCCTGGTCTCGAAGAAGTTCTTCTCCTTCTTCAGGTCCATCATCTCCGACATCCACGGGAACGGGTTCTCCGCCTCCGCGAACACCGGCGTCAGGCCGATCTGGGCGCAGCGGCGGTTGGTGATGAAGTGCATGTACTGCTCGCACAGCTCCGCGTTGAGCCCGAGCAGGCCGTTGGGCATGGTGTCGCGGCCGTAGGCCACCTCCAGCTCGCAGGCCTCGCGGAGCATGGTGCGGATCTCCTCCTGGAACTCCGCGGTCCACAGGTGCGGGTTCTCGATCTTGATCTGGTTGATCGCGTCGATGCCGAAGTTCAGGTGGATGGACTCATCGCGCAGGATGTACTGGTACTGCTCGGCGATGCCGACCATCTTGTTCCGGCGGCCCAGGGAGAGGATCTGGGCGAAGCCGGTGTAGAACCACATGCCCTCGAACACCACGTAGAAGGCGACCAGGTCGCGCAGGAACGCCTGGTCCTTCTCCGGGGTGCCGGTGCTGAAGTCCGGGTCCTCCAGGTTCTGCGTGTACCGCAGCGCCCAGGCCGCCTTGTCCGTGATGGACGGCACCTCGCGGTACATGTTGAACAGCTCGCCCTCGTCCAGGCCGAGCGACTCGCAGATGTACTGGAAGGTGTGCGTGTGCACGGCCTCCTCGAAGGCCTGGCGCAGCAGGTACTGGCGGCACTCCGGGTTGGTCAGGTGCCGGTACACCGCGAGCACGATGTTGTTGGCCACCAACGACTCCGAGGTGGCGAAGAAGCCCAGGTTGCGCTTGATCGCCCGGCGCTCGTCCTCGGTCAGCCCGTTCGGGGACTTCCACAGCGCGATGTCGGCCTGCATGGACACCTCGGTGGGCATCCAGTGGTTGTTGCAGCCGGCCAGGTACTTGTCCCAGGCCCAGTGGTACTTCAGCGGCAGCAGCTGGTTGACGTCGGCCCGGCAGTTGATCATCGCCTTGTCGTCCACGCTGACCCGGCCGCCGGAGCGGTCGATCTCGCCGAGACCGGTGGCGTCGACGTTGGGCTCAAGGGCGGTCACTGGCAGGCCTCGCAGTCGGGGTCGGTGATGGAGCAGGCCAGCGCCTCGGCGGCCTGGGCGGCGGCCGGGGAGGGCGCGGGCGCGGGGGTGGTGAGCACGGGGGAGACCGCGTTGAGCTTGCCGTCGGTGCCGCGCAGCGTGGACTTCTCCACGTGCGTGGCGCTCTGGGCGCGCAGGTAGTACGTGGTCTTCAGGCCGCGCAGCCAGGCCAGCTGGTACAGCGAGTCCAGCTTCTTGCCGCTGGGCTTGGCCATGTACAGGTTGAGCGACTGGGCCTGGTCGATCCACTTCTGCCGCCGGGCCGCCGCCTCGATCAGCCACTCGCTGTCCAGCTCGAAGGCGGTGGCGTACAGGGACTTCAGCTCAGCCGGGATGCGCTCGATGGCGCCAAGGCTGCCGTCGAAGTACTTCAGGTCGCCGATCATCACCTCGTCCCACAGCCCGCGCTCCTTCAGCTCGCGCACCAGCTGCGGGTTGACCACGGTGAAGTCGCCGGACATGTTCGACTTCACGTACAGGTTGCGGTACAGCGGCTCGATCGACTGGTTGACCCCGGTGATGTTGGCGATCGTCGCGGTCGGCGCGATGGCCATCACGTTGGAGTTGCGCATGCCGACCTCGACCACGCGCGCCCGCAGCGTGTCCCAGTCCAAAGTGGACGAACGGTCCACCGCGAGGTCGCCCTCGCGGTTGTCGGCCAGGATCTGCACCGAGTCGATCGGCAGGATCCCCTTGCTCCACAACGAACCCGGGAAGGACTCGTAGGCGCCGCGCTCGGCGGCCAGCTCAGCGGAGGCGGAGATGGCGTAGTAGGAGATCTCCTCCATGCTGCGGTCGGCGAACTCCACCGCGCCGGGGGAGGCCATCGGCAGCCGCAGCGCGTACAGCGCGTCCTGGTAGCCCATCAGGCCAAGGCCCACCGGACGGTGCCGCAGGTTCGACCGGCGCGCTTCCGGGATGGTGTAGAAGTTCACGTCGATCACGTTGTCCAGCATGCGGACCGCGGTGCGCACGGTCTTCTCCAGCCGGGCGTGGTCGATGCCCTCGGCGGTCACGTGCTGGGCCAGGTTGACCGAACCGAGGTTGCACACCGCGACCTCGTCGATCGTGGTGTTCAGGGTGATCTCGGTGCACAGGTTCGAGGAGTGCACCACGCCGGAGTGCTGCTGCGGGGAGCGCAGGTTGCACGGGTCCTTGAAGGTGATCCACGGGTGCCCGGTCTCGAACAGCATGGTCAGCATGCGCCGCCACAGGTCCTTGGCCTGCACCCGGCGGAACACCCTGATCTCGCCGCGGTCGGCGGCCGCCTCGTACTCGGCGTACTTGCGGGAGAACTCCAGGCCGTAGGAGTCGTGCAGGTCCGGCACCTCGTCCGGGGAGAACAGCGTCCACTGCCCGTCCGCGCGGACCCGGCGCAGGAACTCATCCGGCACCCAGTTCGCGGTGTTCATGTCGTGCGTGCGCCGCCGGTCGTCGCCGGTGTTCTTGCGCAGGTCGAGGAACTCCTCGACGTCGATGTGCCAGGTTTCCAGGTACGCGCAGACCGCGCCCTTGCGCTTGCCGCCCTGGTTCACCGCGACCGCGGTGTCGTTGGCGATCTTCAGGAACGGCACCACGCCCTGGGACTTGCCGTTGGTGCCCTTGATGTGCGCGCCGATGCCGCGCACCGGCGTCCAGTCGTTGCCCAGCCCACCGGCGTACTTCGACAGCAGCGCGTTGTTGCTGATGCCGTGGAAGATGCCCTCCAGGTCATCGCCCACCGTGGTGAGGAAGCAGGAGGACAGCTGCGAGCGGGTGGTGCCCGCGTTGAACAGCGTGGGCGTGGAGCACATGAAGTCGAAGCTGGAGATCAGGTCGTAGAACTCGATCGCCCGCGCCTCGCGGTCGTCCTCGCGCAGCGCCAGGCCCATCGCGACCCGCATGAAGAAGGCCTGCGGCAGCTCGTAGCGGTGCTCGTCGCTGTGCAGCAGGTAGCGGTCGTAGAGGGTCTGCATGCCCAGGAACTGGAACTTCAGGTCCCGGTCGGCCACCAGGGCGGCGCCGAGGCGCTCCAGGTCGAACTTGGCCAGCTCGGTGTCCAGCTGGTCCAGCTCCACCCCGCGCCGGATGAACTCGGCGAAGTAGGTGGGGTACTCCCCGGCCATCTGCGCGTGGCTGGCCACCCGCTGCTCGCCGGCCAGAAAGGTCAGCGCCTCGCCGCGCAGCTTGTCCAGCAGCAGCCGGGCGCTGACGTAGGAGTAGTTCGGGTCGGTCTCGACCATGGTGCGCGCGGCCATCACCGGCGCGATGCTCAGCTCGGCCGGGCTGATGCCGTGGTAGAGGTTGCGCAGCGTCTCGGCCAGCACCGCCTCGCTGTCCACCGCCGCCAGGTCCGCGCAGGACTCGGAGATGACCAGCGCCAGCCGGTCGGTGTCCAGCGGGACCAGCGTGCCGTCGGCCTGGCGCACGGAGAACCGCGGCGCGGGCTTGGGCGCGGCCTGCGCGCGGGCCTTGTTGTGCTCCTCGCGGTAGAGCACGTAGGCGCGGGCGACCTTCTGGTGCCCGGCCCGCATCAGGGTCAGCTCGACCTGGTCCTGGATCTGCTCGATGTGCAGCGGCCGGTCCGGGCCGGCGTGCCGCAGCAGGCCCTGCGTCACCGAGGCGGTCAGCTCGGTGATCTGTTCGCGCACGCGGGGCGAGGAACCCGCGTCGGTGCCTTCCACGGCGAGGAAGGCCTTGGTCATCGCGGCTGTGATCTTGGCCGCCTCGAACGGGGACACCGCGCCGTTGCGGCGGATCACCGTGACCGCGCCGGCTGCGATCTCTGGCGAATGCACTGACACGAAAGCTGCTCCAAAAGGTGTGCTGGACGGATGAGGGCAGCGCCGGGCGGCCGAGGACCCGGGGCCGGGTTCGGTTGCCGTCGCTGGGGAAGAGCGGGGTGAAGCTGGCTTAGCTCTGAGGCTCGCTACAGCTCGCAGGCGATGCGGTCATACAGGTCGTCTCTCCTCGCGAGCGTCGGCGTCAGTGGGCCGCGGAGTCAGAGGCAGGCGAGGGCCGACCGGGGCGCGCGCGTGCGTCGCCCAGTCGTCCGCTCGGCCTTCCCACGAGACCGCGAACCAGGCGCACCGGCGGTGCGCCCGCTGACGGCAGGTCTTCGGACTCGCGGGCACGCGCCAAGCGCTGGCGCACCTACTGGCCGTCGCTTCCCGGACCGTGGCGTCCAGTGCTGTACCGGCCCTGGTGCTCGGCCGGTGACGGCGGTCGTTCCCACTCACCGCTGCGGGGCAGTCCCGGAGTCGCACCGGGTTCCCTGTTGCCTCGCCTGGCGTTTGCGTGCCCGGCGAACCATCAGCGCAACGGATACTACATGTAGGGGTAGCCCGCGCAAGCGCACCCAATATGGCCGTGTGTCGCGTGTCGGCGGGACATGACACGATGGGGGTGTACTGATCACGGTGCGTGGAGGTGCAGGGTGCGGGCATGGCGTGTGCACGAGCTGGGCGAGCCGCGGGACGTGCTCCGGCTGGACGAGGTCCCGGAGCCGGTCGCCGGGCCGGGACAGGTGCTGGTGAAGGTCCGCGCGACCGCGTTGAACTTCCCGGACGCGCTGCTGTGCCGGGGTCAGTACCAGGTCCGCCCGCCGCTGCCGTTCACTCCGGGGGTCGAGCTTTGCGGTGAGGTGGTCGCGCTCGGTGAGGGCGCCAGTGGGTTCGCGGTCGGCGACCGGGTCATCGCCACGCCCGCGCCGCCGCACGGCGGGCTGGCCGAGTACGTGGCGGTCGGCGCCACCGAGCTGCTGCCCGCACCCGAGGCGCTGGACGACGCGCAGGCCGCCGGGTTCCACATCGCCTACCAGACCGGCTGGTTCGGCCTGCACCGCAGGGCCGGGCTGGCCGAGGGCGAGACCCTGCTGGTGCACGCCGCGGCCGGCGGCGTTGGCAGTGCGGCCATCCAGCTCGGCAAGGCCGCCGGCGCCACCGTGATCGGCGTGGTCGGCGGGGCGCGCAAGGCCGAGGTGGCCAAGGAGCTGGGCGCGGACCTGGTGATCGACCGCAAGCAGGAGGACGTGATCGCCACGGTGAAGGAGTTCACCGGCGGCCGCGGCGTGGACGTGGTCTACGACCCGGTCGGCGGCGACTCCTTCCGCGCCTCCACCAAGGTGATCGCCTTCGAGGGCCGGATCGTCATCGTCGGCTTCGCCAGCGGTGAGATCCCCAGCGCCGCGATGAACCATGCCCTGGTCAAGAACTACTCGCTGCTGGGCCTGCACTGGGGCCTGTACACGCACAAGGACCCGGCCCTGGTCCGGCAGGCGCACCTGGAGCTGTCCACGCTGGCCGGGGAGGGCCTGGTCGACCCGCTGGTCAGCGAGCGGCTGCCGCTGGCCGAGGCGGCGGCAGGCGTGCAGAAGCTGGCCGAGGGCGACACCGTCGGCCGGGTCGTGGTGACCATGGACTGACGCCCGGCGTCAGCAAATCATCGGACGATTGGCGTTGATGAGCTCGAAGCGCCGGTCGAACATCGCGTTGCGCCACCCGGTGAAGAAGGCGTCCGCGGCATCGCTGAGGTGCACGCCGGCGCGCACCTGGTGGACCACGCACACCCAGTCCAGGGAGACCGACAGCACCAGCTCTCCTGGCGGCCCGCAGTCGAGCAGCACCCTGGCGGCTTGGCGGCTCTGCTCGCCCGCGAACCCGTCGTCCAGGCAGCGCACCAGATCGCCGACCGCCTGGGCGGCGGTGTCGAACATCGACCACCGGTACTTGGGCGTCGGCGGCCCGGCGTGCCACGGCGCGTAGAAGGACGCGGAGCTCCAGCCCGGCCCGGTGTGCTCGAAACGCTCGCCGGGGCTCGGGTGGCTCTCGGTGGGCAGCATGCTGTTGAAGCCGGTGATCGTCGCTGGGCTCATCCGCTCATCTCAGGGCCGGCCCGCGAAGCGGTCCACCTCGTTCCAGGGACAGGACCTGCCCTTTCACATCCGTGCACTGTGGGATTCGGCAAGGTTCTTGACTAGACATCGGATGTGTCCCTAGCTTGTGCTCACCGCCGCGCCGACTCACTGGAGAGCTGGCACATGAGAAGAAACACCGCCGTGCTGTTGCCCGTGCTGGCAGCGGCACTGGTCCTTACCCTGCCCTCAGCTGCCACCGCGGACTCCGCCGCGCCGATACGGGTGAACAGCCTTTCCGCCCTGCAGAACGCCCTGAACTCGGCCAAGCCCGGCGACCGGATCGAACTGGCCGACGGCACCTACAACGCCTCCAGCCCGATCACCATCCGCCGCTCGGGCACCTCAGCCGCGCCGATCGAGGTCACCGCCGCGAACGTCGGCAAGGCGGTCATCACCGGCTCCACCGGCTTCGCCTTCGACGGCAACATCAGCTACGTGACCCTCAACGGGTTCTCGCTGCGGCACGGCGGTTCGCTGTCGGTGCCCACCGGCGCGCACCACATCCGGTTGAGCCGCAACACGTTCCAGTTCAGCTCGGACGGGAACTGGGTCACCGTCAGCGGAAACGACGTTGAGGTGGACCGCAACACCTTCCAGAACCGCACCAGCGCCGGGGTCTTCCTGCAGGTCTCCGGGCCCAGTGACGACATCGCCAAGCGCACCAAGATCCACCACAACTACTTCTACAACCACGGCTTCACCGGGGCCAACGGCGGTGAGGCGATCCGCTTCGGCTTCAGCCACAAGCAGAGCTACAACTCCGGTGGCGTGATCGAGCACAACCTGTTCGAGAAGGCCAACGGCGACCCGGAGGCGATCTCGGTCAAGGCCTCCGAGACCACCGTGCGGCACAACACCATCCGGGACAGCAAGGGCTACATCGTGCTGCGGCACGGGCATCGCAACACGGTGGACGGCAACCTGCTGCTGGGCAACACCGGCATCCGCTTCCACGGCAACGACCACAAGATCATCAACAACTACGTGGCGGCCAGTGGCGGCCGGGCGCTGGTCTTCGGCAAGGGCTCGGAGGCCGACAGCGGGCCGGCCAGCACCGGGCACGACCGGCCGGACCGGGTGACGGTCGCCTACAACACCTTGCTGGGCACCAGTTCCGTGGTGGACAGCGACGGCGGCACCTTCCTGCCCAAGGACTGCGTGCTGGCCAACAACATCATCGTCGGCAGCTCCGGCTCGCTGGTGGCGATGCGCAGCGGCTCCACGGTGAAGTACGAGGGCAACATCGCCCACGGCGCCAGCGCGGGCATGCCCGCCGGTGGTTACCGCAACGTCGACCCGAAGCTGACCACGGACGCCAACGGGCTCAAGCGGTTGAGCTCGGGCAGCCCGGCCATCGACGCCGGCGTGGGCAGCTACTCCTTCGTCACCACCGACTTCGACCCGCACGCGCGCAGCGGCAAGCTGGACGTGGGCGCGGACGAGTTCGGCGGCTCGGTGGCCCGCAAGCCGCTGCAGAAGTCCGACGTCGGACCCTCGGCGCCGTGATCCACTTCCGGCGGGGGTAGGGCTGGCACCACCCCCGCCGGAGGGGATAGCCCGCTCGTGCGCCCGGCCGCGGGCTCGTTACGGTCTGCGCATGAGGACGCTGAAGGTGGGGGTGGTGCTGCTCGCGGGTCTGGCGGCGCTCAGCGGATGTTTCGGGTTCGCGGCCAACCGGGAGACCCAGCAGCAGGACCACGACCGGAAGGTCAGCCGGGTCGAGGTGACCCTGGACAGCGGTGACGTCGAGGTGCGCGCGGGCGCGGACAACAAGGTCGGCATCACCAGGAAGCTGGAGTGGGGCACCAGCAAGCCGGCGTACCGCGAGGAGTGGGACGGCGACACCCTGCGCGTGCACCCGCCGACCTGCTCCAACAACTGCTCGATCAGCTACGTGCTCACCGTGCCCGCCGCGGTCTCGGCGAAGCTGCGCACCGACTCCGGCTCGATCACGGTGCGCGATGTCACCGGCGAGCTGAACCTGGAGACCGACTCCGGCGACGTGCGCGCGGACAACCCGGTCGCCGCGCTGGTCGTCAAGGCCGACTCCGGCACGGTCACCGCCACCGGCGCGCGCTCACCCAAGGCCGAGCTGCGCACCGACTCCGGCGACATCAGGGTCAACTTCACCGCCGCGCCGGGCAATGTGACCGCCAATGCGGGCAGCGGCACGATCGAGATCGGCGTGCCCAAGGAACCCGCGGGGTACCAGGTCGACGCCAAGGTCCAGTCGGGCAAGCGGACCGTCTCGGTCACCGAGGAGGCGGGCAGCCCGCGTGCGATCAGCGCGCACACCGACTCCGGTGATGTGACCGTGCGCTACGCCTAGCGCGCCCGGCGGACCGGTGAGGGCCGGTCCGCCGAGCGCTGGCGCTACCAGCTGGGGCTGACCCGGACGTCCGCCGCCTTGACGAAGAACGCGCGGTGGCCGAAGAACACCTGGTAGTACCGATCCTTGCCGCGCACCACCGTGCGCGGGCCTGCCCAGTTCTGCGCGAAGTAGTAGTCGGTGGGCACGTCGTGCTCGGCGAGCACGTACTTCTCGCCCGCGCGCATCGTGTACTGCAACGGCGCGATCGGCTGGTACGGCACCCCGGTGCCCGCGTACGCGGCTTCTTCGGGATAGGCCCGGCCGAACACCGGCACCTCGGTCAGGCCAGGTCGCGGGGTGACCACGTACCCGGTGCTGTTGACCGCGGCCGGTTTCGCGCGCGGGTTGTGGAACCAGGCCTGCTGGCCCAGGTACCAGATCGCGGTCCACTCGCCGCGGCGCTCGGCCACCGCGAACCGCTGGCCGGTGTCCACCCGGCCGCCGTAGTCGCTGACGTGCCGGGTGCTGTTGCTGCCGTCCGGCCGCAGCCCGGGATCCTTGACCAGCGGGGCGTCCGCGCGCGGTTCGGTGTGCAGGAACACCGAGGTGGTGCCGCGCACCGGGCAGGGGTCGGCGGGTTTGGCGCTGTCGCAGCCGTACATCACCGGGTGGTTGGCCGCGTAGTCCGGTTTGATGGTCACGATCCCGGCCCACGGTCCGGTGCTGGCGTGGAAGGGCGCGCCGAGCAGGTCGAAGTAGTGCGCCCAGTCCCAGTAGGGGCCCGGGTCCCAGTGCATGCCGCGCACGGTGGCCGGGGTGGTGCCGGGCACGTTGTCGTGGCCCAGGATGTGCGCCCGGTCCAGTGGGATGTCGTACTTCTTGGCCAGGTAGCGGACCAGCCGGGCCGAGGAGCGGTACATCGCCTCGGTGTACCAGGTGCCCTTGGCCGCGAAGCCCTCGTGCTCCAGGCCGATGGAGTGGGTGTTGACGTACCAGTTCCCGGCCTGCCAAGCCACGTCCTCGGCCCGGACGTGTTGCGCCACATGGCCGTCGGCCGAGCGCAGGGTGTACTGCCAGCTCACGTACTTCGGGTTCTGCACCAGCTTCAGCGTGGTGTCGTAGTAGCCCTCGGTGTCGTGCACGATGATGTACTTGATCTTCAGGTCGCGTGGGCGGTCGGCCTGGTCGTGGTTGCCGTAGCTGCCCGGCTTGCTCGGGTCGTAGTGCTCGTACGGCGCGGGAACCCACTCACAGCCCAGGTTCTTCGGGCACTCGGTGGCATGCGGCTTCGGCGCACGCAGCCCCAGACCGTCCACTTGGGACACTCGTGGGCTGATGCCGGGATTGGCGGCCAGACGCACCCGGTGGCCGTCGTCGGTGACCCGCTCGGTCCCGGTGCGCAGCAGCTCGAAGACCTCGTCGGCGAACCGGCGCGCGGTCGCGGTGTCGTTCGCGCCGCTGTAGCGGGCCACCGCGCCGTACCAGTCCGCGGGTGCGCTGCCGCCGCCGAGCTCGCGCTGGTACTGCGCGAGCACGGCCGCGCCGCCGCGGATGTTGGCCACCGGGTCCGACCGCAGCGCCGAGGGCGCGATCCCGGTCAGCCGGGCGGCCAGGTCGATGGTCTGCAACCCGGCGGGGGAGACGCCTGCCGGTGCGGGCTCGGGCAGCTGGAGCGGGCGGGCGGTGTCCCCGCGCGGGTCCTCGGCGCCGTCCCCGTGGTGGGTGTCCGGGGCGACGCCCAGGCCCCGCGCATCAGTGAGGTGCAGAGGGCCGAAGCCCGCGCCGCGGCTGGGTTCGCCCGCGTTGGCGTCCCAGCGCGAGAGCAGGTAGCCGACGCCGAGCAGCACCGTCGGTGGCACGCCGAACTCGGTGGCGGCGGCCGTGAACGCGTCCTGCCGGTCCGCCGGAGCGGCGGTCGCGGACACCGGGCTGAGCAGCGCGCCGAGCACCGCGAACGCGGCCCCCAGCGCGAGATGACGCCGTACAGCGGACATGTGGACATCTTTCTCAGAGGTCCGCTTGTGTGGCAATAGTCCACAAGGAGCTAAGGCCGTAGCTGGTGGCGGTCCAGCCACTCGTCGATCGCCTTCATCGTGGCCGGCAGGTGGGTCCCCGCGTTCATCATGTGGTCCGCGCCGGGGATCTGCACGAAGCTCCCGCGCGCGCCGTACTTGCGCGCGGTCACCCGGCCGATCCTGGGCACCGTGCACCGGTCGTGCTCACCGGCGATGACCAGCACCGGGGCGTCGCTGGCCGCGTAGTCCACCTTCGCCCGCCGCTTGCGGTCCAGGAACCACAGCACCATCTGCCGGTAGACGGTGCCGGACTCCGCGCACAGGCTGGCGTAGAACGGGTCGGAGATCTCCCTGGGCGTGGCGTTGCAGATGTGGCTGTCCCAGACCTTCTTCGACACCGGGTACATCGGCTGACCGGCCAGCCACTGCGGGAGGTACCGGCCCCACAGCGCCATCGGCGCCAGGTCGAAGGTGGTGATGCCCCAGGCCGGCGCGGTGCCGAGCAGGATCTGGCCGCGGTGCGGCACCCTGGCCGCGAGCAGCTGGGCCAGCAGCGCGCCGAGGGAGTGCCCGACGATGATCGGCGGCGTCTCCATCCGCTCGACCAGCTCGGCGTAGTCGGCCACGAAGTCGAGCAGCCCGAGCTTCGTCATCCGCTGCGCGTTCGCCCACACGTCGACCTGCCGGGGACTGCCGTGGTGGCGCGCGGTGGGCCGGTGCACGCGGAAACCCCTGGCCGCCAGCTCCGTGCCGAACTCGCCCCAGTTCTCGCCGTTGCCCCAGGTGCCGTGGATGAGGATGAGGTCCTGCTTCGCCATGCGCGCACCCTTCCCCTCCGCCGCGGCCCGTTCTTGACATATCGAGACACCCGGCGACACTGGCCATCGTGGACGAGTCGGTGCGCGCAGGCGCCCTCCAGGGCTTCCACGGCCTGGTCCGCGACCTCGGCGGCGACCCGGAACCGCTGGTCAGGCAGAGCGGGCTGGACCCGGAGTCCCTGCGCGACCCCGAGGCCATGGTCTCCCTGCCCGCCGTCGCCCTGCTGCTGGAGCACGCCGCCCAGCAGCACCGGTGTCCCACCTTCGGCCTCCGGCTGGGCAGCCGCCAGGACCCCACGGTGCTGGGCCTGCTCGCCGTGGTCATCCAGGACACCGCGACCGTGGCCGAGGCGCTGCGCACGGTCTCCCGGTACCTGTTCGTGCACAGCCCGGCCTACGAGCTCGCCCTGGAAGACCCCAGTCGTCAGCTGCCCGGCTGCCTCACCCTGCGCTTCGACGTCCGCCTGGCCACCGGGGTCCCGCAGCGGCAGCTGCTGGACGGCTTCCTGGCCTCGGCCTTCCGGATGGCGCGGGCGCTGGTGCCCGCCGAGCTGCGGCCGAAGGGCGTCTCCATCCCGCACACGCCGACCGGTCGTCCCGAGGAGTACCGGGACTGCTTCGGCGCCAACGTGTTCTTCGCCCAGCCCTACGCCGGCCTGCACTTCGGCCGCGAGGTCCTGACCGCGAGCATGATCGGCAGCCAGCCGCGGCTGCGCGAGCGGGCCGCCGCCTACCTCGCCGCCCGTCAGCCCCCGGCCGAGCACGGGGTTTCCGCGCGGGTGCGGAACACCCTCAAGAGCACCATCGGCGTCAGCCGGGGCACCAAGGAGGAGATCGCCGCGCTGCTCGGCCTGCACCCGCGCACCCTGCAACGGCGGCTCACCACGGAGGGCGCCACCTTCGAGGAGATCCGCACCGAGGTCTACCGGGCGGCGACCTGGCGGCTGCTGCGCGAGACCCGGATCCCGTTGAGCCACACCGCCGCCGCGCTGGGCTTCTCCGAGCAGTCGGCGATGAGCCGGTCGGTCCGGCGGTGGTTCGGCACCACGCCCAGCCGGATCCGCGCGGAGGTCAGCGGAAACGCAGGCGCAGCAACGTTCCGCCGTCCTGGGGACGCTCGGCGCTGACCCGCGCGCCGTGCGCCCGCGCCACCTGGCCGACGATCGCCAGCCCCAGCCCCGAACCCGGCAGCGACCGGGCGGCGGGGGAGCGGTAGAAGCGCTCGAACACCCGACCCAGGTCTTCGACCGGAATCCCCGGACCGTGGTCCCGCACGCACAACTCCTTGTCCCGCAAGGAGATCCGCACCACCCCGCCGGGCGGGCTGAACTTGGCCGCGTTGTCCAGCAGGTTGCGCACCGCCCGCGCCAGGCGGCCGGGCTGGCCGGTGATCACGGTCGGGTCCAGGTCGAGCACAAACGCGGTGCGCGGCCAGTGCGTGCCCACCTCGGCGGTGACGTGCTCGACCAGCAGGTCCAGCCGCAGCTCCTCGGTGGGGTCACCGGCTTCCTCGCCGCGGGCCAGGTCGATCAGGTCGGTGACCAGGGTGGTCAGCTTGGTGGCCTGGGTGTGCAGCGCGGCGAGCACGTCACCGCGCTGGCTCTCGGTGAGCTGGTCGGCGCGGCGCAGCAGGTCGATGTTGGCGCGCAGCCCGGTCAGCGGGGTGCGCAGCTCGTGCGAGGCGTCGGCGACCAGTTGTCGTTGTGCGGCAAGGGCTGCGTCCAGTTCGACGAGCATGGTGTTGAACCCGGCGGAGAGCCTGGCCAGCTCGTCCGCGCCGTCAACCTCGATGCGCGCCTGCGGATCCCGGCTCGCCGCCACCCGCTCGGCCGCCTCGGTCAGCGTGGCCACCGGCCGCAAACCGGTGCGCGCCACCAGGTATCCGGCCGCGGCGGCCACCGCGACGCCGACCAGCCCGGCGCCGATGAGCGCCCAGCCGATCCGGGTGAGACTGTCGTCGGTGCGGTCGGAGCGGACCGCGACCTGCACCGCCAGCCCCTCGGCCAGCGGGGAGGTGAGCATCCGGACCGGGTGGCCGCCGACGGTGGCGGCGCTGAAGAAGGCGGTCCGGTGGCCAGCGGCGACCGCGCGGGTCTCCTCGGTGACCGGCAGGCCGGCGTCGTCGGTGATGCGCCCGTCCGCGGTCACCTTCTGCGCGCACGCGGGCGCGGTGATGAACTCGCAGGGGCCGGCGGGGATCCAGGCGTCGGGAGCCGCGCGTTTCAGCCGAGTCACCTCCCGCTGTAAGCCGAGGTCGGTCGATCGGTGCAGTTCACCCGCGATCAGCAGGTAGGCGGCCACCGCCATTGCCGTGGACGTCAGCGCGACCGCCACCGCGCCGGTGACTGCGATTCTGACGCGCAACGGCCATCGGCGCCTCATGGATCACCCAGACGATAACCAAGACCCCGCACGGTGTGCAGCAACGGCGGCTCGCCGGGGGTCTCCAGCTTGCCGCGCAAGTACCGGATGTACACCGCCAGCGAGTTCGCCGTGGACAGTCCGGGCCCCCACACCCGGTCGATGATCGACTCCCGGGGCAGCGCCCGGCCCGCGTTGCGCGCCAGCACCTCCAGCAGGGCGAACTCGGTGCGGCTCAACTCGATCCGCCGGTCGCCGCGCCGCACCAGCCTGGCCTCGGTGTCCACGGTGAGGTCCCCGTGCCGCAGGATCGCCGGGTCCTCCGGGTAGGCCCGCCGCAGCAGCGCGCGCACCCTGGCCAGCAGCTCGGCCAGGTCGAAGGGCTTGACCAGGTAGTCATCGGCCCCGGCGTCCAGCCCGGCGATCCGGTCGCCGACCGCGTCCCGCGCGGTCAGCACCAGGACCGGGGTCCGGTCACCGCCCGCCCGCAACCGGCGGCACACGGTGAGGCCGTCGGTGAAGGGCATCAGCAGGTCCAGCACCACCGCGTCCGGCCGCCAATCCGCGATCTCCGCCAGAGCCAGCCCGCCGTCGGTCACCGAGCGCACCTCGTGGCCCTCGGCGCTCAGCGCCAGCTCGACCGCCGTGCGCACGACGTCGTCGTCCTCAGCCACCAGTACCCGCATCGCTCTCGATGGTAGCCAAGGGATTCTCACCCGACTCTCATCTGCACCCGACATGGTGACCGAGTGCGAAGATCACGTGAACGAATGGTGTCCGGCGGACTCACCCTCGCCCTGCTGCTCGCGGCGCTGCCCGCGCACGCGGAACCGGTGAACCTGCTGCGGTTCTCGCTGGCAGGCGGGGCTGTGCGGGTGGATCCGTCCACAATGGAGATCACCGGCGCGGCGCTGGTGTCACGAGGTGTTGACGGGTTGGGCCGGGTGGAGGGCTTGCGGCGCAACGGGGACGGCGTGAGCTGGCAGTACCCCGAGCGCGGCTACCGGGTCCGGGCCGGGGTGCGGGACGGCCGGTTGCGGGTGACCGTCCACGGTGGATCGGGCAGTCTGCGCTGGCCGGTCACCGGCGCCGACCCGGCGAGCAGCCGACTGGTGCTGCCGCGAGGCGAGGGCCTGTCCGTGCCGGTGCGGGACACCTGGTGGGCCGGCCGGCTGGGCAAGGTGGCGCTGACCGACGGGATGACGCTGCCGTTCTGGGGCCAGCAGCTGGCCGGGCGCGGGGTGAGCTACCTGGTGTCCACCGACATCGGCACCGAACTAGAAGTGTCCACTGTGGACAATCGGTTGCACGCGACCGCCGAACACCGTTTCGACGAGCGGACTCCGGAGTTCACCGTGGACATCGGACTCACCGACGGCTCACCGGTGGCCGCCGCGGCGGACTACCGCCGGTTCCTGGCCGCCAAGGGCATGCTGGGCAGCCTGACGGAGAAGATCAAGGCCAACCCGGCGGCCGGCAAACTGCTCGGCGCGCTGCACGCCTACGGCTGGGGCCAGGCCAGGGAGGTCGAGGGCGTGCGCAGGCTCCAGGAACTGGGCCTGGACCGGCTGTGGCTGGGCTACGACGGCGAACCGATGAGCAAGGAGGCGATCACCGCGGCCCGGCAGGCGGGCTTCCTGGCTGGGCCCTACGACTCCTGGGACAACGCCCAGGACCCGGCCACCGCGGACAACCCGGGCTCGGTCTGGCCGGGCAACCTGTGGCCGGAGGGCTGCGTGCGCAAGGCCGACGGCAGCCCGCGGACCGGCTTCGGCGGCCGCGGCTGCTACCTCAGCACGGCCGCGCTGAGCAGCGACGTCTACCGGGACCGGGTGCGGAAGTGGACCGCCAACGGCGCTGAGACCTACTTCCTGGACGTGGACGCCGCGGGCCAGCTCTTCGACGACCACTCACCGGCCCATCCGATGACCCAGGAACAGGACCGCCGTAACCGCCTGGCGCGGATGGCCTACCTCTCCGGCGAGCGAGGCCTGGTGCTCGGTTCGGAGACCGCGGCGGGCTGGGCGAACCGGGTGCTGGCCTTCAACCACGGCTCGCTCACCCCGGTCGCCGACGCGCTCTGGGCCGAGCAGAAGGGTTGGGGCCCTTGGTATCCGGAGCGCGCCCCGGCGTTCTTCTTCAAGCCGGTGGAGCTCTCCGCCGAGCTGACCCGGTTCATGTTCGACCCGGCGGTGCGGGTCCCGCTGTACCAGACCGTGCTGCACGACTCGCTGATCGCCACCGACCGCTGGGAGCTGCCACTGTCCAAGCTGCCCGCGCTGGCCAAGGACCGCATCCTGCTCGCGATGCTGTACAACACCCCGCCGAACCTGGTGCTGGACAAGGGCGAGCTGGACCGGCACGGCGAGCGGATCGCCGAGCTGCACCGGGCGTTCTCACCGCTGCACAAGCTCGCCGGCGCGGCGGCGATGACCGGGTTCAGGAGGGTGAACGGCGATCCGCTGGTGCAGGAGACCGAGTTCGGCGACGGCCTGCTGCGGGTGCGGGCGGACTTCCGTTCCGGCTGCGTGCGGACCAACGTGTCAGCCGAGTACTGCCCTGGCTCATGGTGACCGGAGCGAGCTGCCGCGCACGATGACCTCGGCGTCCAGGGTCACCGTGCTCGGTAGTCGGGCCGGGTTGGCGATCCGGGCCAGCAGCAGCTGGGTGGCTTGCACGCCGATCTGGTAGGCGGGCTGGGTGACCACGCTCAGCTGCGGTTCCAGCAGCGTGGTCCACGGCGCGTCGTCGAAGGACACCAGCCCCAGGTCCGACCCGGCCCGAAGCCCCAGTTCGCGCATCGCGGCCAGCACGCCAACCGCCATCGCGCTGTTGCCCACCAGCAGCGCGTCCGGCCGGTCCGGCCCGCCGAGCAGCTCGGTCGCGGCGACCTGCGCGCCCGCGGCCCGGTACTCGGCCCGGCGCAGCAGCTCGGGACGCCCGGTTCCGGCGAGTGCGTCCCGATAGCCCGCGGCGCGGTCGTCGGCGGTGGGCACCCCGGCCGGGCCGGTCAGGCAGGCCACCCGCCGGTACCCTTGCTCGATGAGGTGCTCGGTGGCCTGCCTGGCGCCCTGCCTGCTGTGCACCAGCACCATGTCGCAGGGCCGGTCCGGCACCCTGCGGTCCACCGCGACCACCGGCGTGCCGCTGTCGAAGAGCGGGTCGAGGCCGCCGGGCAGGCCCGAGGGCGAGACGATCACGCCCGCGGCCCGCTCGCTCAGCGCCACCTCGACGTAGCGCCGCTCCTTGTCCGCGTTCTCATCGGAGTTGCACAGGACCACCTGGTAACCACCGGCCTGCGCGGTGTCCTCGACCCCGCGGGCGATGGCGGTGAAGAACGGGTTCTCCACGTCTGAGATGATCAAGGCGAGCACCGCGGTCTCCTGGCGGCGCAGGTTGCGGGCCAGCCCGTTCGGCCGGTACCCGAGCTCCTTCGCCGCCGCCCTGACCCGGCTCACCAGCTCCGGGTCCACGGTGGACTTGCCGTTCAACGCCCGCGAGACCGTCGCGGTGGACACCCCTGCCCGTGCGGCTACATCACTGATCGTCGCCAACTTGTCTGACCCCTTGCTGCGCGCTGTCCCCGCGGACACCCTATTGACCCTGCCGCAAATTAAGAAAGAATCTTGGCGAAATCGTTTGCCTGCACGTTGCGCTTTTCGCCCGGCCGGGCATTGATCCACTCGGTTGACGACACCAGCTCAGGCGTGGCGAATGATGCGCATGTCTGCAACCGTGGCCGGGGACAGCGAGAGGAGAGCACCGTGGCTCAGGAGGTCCGTGGCGTCATCGCCAGGAGCAAGAACGCGCCCGTCGAGCTGGTGACGATCGTGGTACCGGACCCCGGGCCCGGCGAGGCGGTGGTGAAGGTGCAGGCCTGCGGGGTCTGCCACACCGACCTGCACTACCGCCAGGGCGGTATCAACGACGAGTTCCCGTTCCTGCTCGGCCACGAGGCCGCCGGCGTGGTGGAGGCGGTCGGCGAGGGCGTCACCGAGGTCGAGCCCGGTGACTTCGTGGTGCTGAACTGGCGCGCGGTCTGCGGCCAGTGCCGCGCCTGTCGCCGGGGCAGGCCCTGGTACTGCTTCAACACGCACAACGCGGCCCAGCCGATGACGCTGACCGACGGCACCCCGCTGACCCCGGCGCTGGGCATCGGCGCGTTCGCGGACAAGACGCTGGTCGCCGCGGGGCAGTGCACCAAGGTCGACCCGGAAGCGCGGGCGGCCGCGGTCGGGCTGCTCGGCTGCGGGGTGATGGCCGGGATCGGCGCGGCGATCAACACCGGCGGGGTCGGGCGCGGCGACTCGGTGGCGGTGATCGGCTGCGGCGGGGTCGGCGACGGCGCGATCGCCGGATCGGCGCTGTCCGGGGCGCACACCATCATCGCGGTGGACGTGGACCCCGGGAAGCTGGAGGTGGCCAAGGGCTTCGGCGCCACGCACGTGGTCAACGCGCGGGAGACCGACCCGGTCAAGGCGATCCAGGACCTCACCGGCGGCAACGGCGCGGATGTGGTGATCGACGCGGTCGGCCGCCCGGAGACCTGGAAGCAGGCCTTCTACGCCCGCGACCTGGCAGGCACCGTGGTGCTGGTCGGCGTGCCCACCCCGGAGATGACCATCGAGATGCCGCTGATCGACTTCTTCTCCCGCGGCGGCGCGCTCAAGTCGTCTTGGTACGGCGACTGCCTGCCCAGCCGGGACTTCCCGATGCTGGTCGAGCTGTACCGGCAGGGCCGCCTGGACCTGGACGCCTTCGTCTCCGAGGAGATCCCGCTGGACGGGGTGGAGGGCGCGTTCGAGAAGATGCACACCGGCGGCGTGCTGCGCTCGGTGGTGGTCTTCTGATGGGCGTCCGGATCGACCACGCGGTCACCTCCGGCACCTTCAGCCTGGACGGGCAGACCTTCGACGTGGACAACAACGTCTGGGTGCTCGGCGATGAGGCGGAGTGCGTGGTCTTCGACGCCCCGCACGACGTCGAGGCGATCCGGCGGGTCATCGGTGACCGGCGGGTGGCCGCGATCCTGGCCACGCACGCCCACGACGACCACATCCGCTTCGCCCCCGCGCTCGCCGAGGCCACCGGCGCGCCGATCCTGCTGCACCCCGACGACCTGCCGGTGTGGCAGCTGACCCACCCGGACCGGGAGCCGGACGACCTGCTGCGGGACGGTCAGGTGATCGAGGTGGCCGGCACCGCGGTGCACGTGCTGCACACCCCCGGCCACGCGCCGGGCGCCTGCTGCTTCCACGTGCCCGAGCTGGATGTGGTGTTCACCGGCGACACCCTGTTCCAGGGCGGTCCCGGCGCGACCGGGCGTTCGTTCAGCAGCTTCGACACCATCATCGGCTCGATCAGGGACCGGCTGCTGACCCTGCCGCTGGACACCACCGTGCACACCGGGCACGGCGGCAGCACCACGATCAGGGCCGAGGCGCCGAACCTGCAGGAGTGGATCACCCGAGGGCACTGACAAGTCCGGCGAGGACTCCGTCTCGCGGCGCGGAGCCCTCGCCGGATCCGGTCAGCGGGTGACGTTCAAGGTGAACTCGCCGCTGCCGGTCCTGTCACCGCCGGTCGCGGTGATGCTGATCTTGTAGCTGCCCGGCGCGGTGTTGAAGCCGACCCAGATGAACGCGGTCGAGGTGCCGCCGTCGGAGACCTGCGCGGGGGAGAAGTGCACGCTGGTGCCCGAGGGCGCGCCACTGGCGGACAGCGTCGCGCTGCCGCCGGTCACGCTGATCCTGGTCTGCAGGAAGCCACCCGGCCGCGCGCTGCCCGAGGCGGGGGACAGCGAGACGGCGAGCGGGGAGCCGCCCGGCTTGCCCACGGTCAGCGACACGGTCGCGGTGCGGGTGGCCGACTTGGACTTGCCGGAGACCGTGACCTGGTAGCTGCCCTGCGGCGTGCCGGTGGTGGTCGCGATGGTCAGCTTGGCGCTCTCGCCCGCGGTCACCGAGGCGGGGGAGAAGGACGCGGTCGCACCCGAAGGAAGGCCGCTGGCGGTCAGCTCCACCGGCTCGGCCTGGCCCTTGACCACCTTGGTCGCCACCGTCGCCTCGGCCGAACCGCCCGGCTCGGCCACGGTCACCGAGGCCGGGTCCACGGCCACGGAGAAGTCGTTGGTGACCGGGGTGCCGCCGATGAAACCGCTGTACAGCAACCGGTTCGGCGAGCCCTGCTTGATGTCGCCGAGCTTGTCCGGGGTGGAGTTGTTCACCAGCGCGTCGCGCACCTGCTGGTTGGTCGCCGAGGGGTTCTCGTTGAGGTACAGCGCGGCCACACCGGCCACGTGCGGGGCGGCCATCGAGGTGCCGCTCATCGACTTGGTGCCGGTGTCGCTGGTGTGCCCCGCCGAGACGGTGTCCGTGCCCGGCGCCCAGATGTCCAGGCAGGAGCCCCAGTTGGAGGAGGCGTTGAACTGCGGCCAGTCCGCCCGCTTGTCACTGGACATGGTCGCGCCCACGGTCACCGCCTCGGCCACCCGCGCCGGGGTGAACCCGCAGGCGTCCTGACCGGAGTTGCCCGCGGCCAGCACGAAGGTCACGCCGGAGCTGATGGCCTTGCGCACGGCGTCTTCCAGGGCCTGGTTGGACCCGTTGCCGCCCAGGCTCATGTTGGCCACCGCGGGCTTCTTCGCGTTCTTGGCCACCCAGTCGATGCCGGCGATGATCTGCGACCACTGCCCGGTGGCCTGGCAGTTCAGCACCCGCACGCCGACCAGGTCGACCTTCTTGGCCAAGCCGTACCGGCTGCCGCCGACCGTGCCCGCCACGTGCGTGCCGTGCCCGTGGCAGTCCGCGGCGTCGGCGTCGTTGTCGATGAAGTCGTAGCCGCTCTTGGCCCGGCCGCCGAACTCCTGGTGCGAGTTGCGGATACCGGTGTCCAGCACGTACGCGGTGACCGCGCTGCCGTCGTTGGCGTAGCTGTACTTCTTGTCCAGCGGCAGGTCCCGCTGGTCGGTGCGGTCCAGGCCCCATTCCGGGTCGTTCTGGGTGTCGGTGGCCCGCGCGAACCCGTCCTGGGTCACGTAGTCCACCCTGGGGTCCGCGGCCAGCCGCCTGGCCTGGTTCTCGGTCATGCTCGCGGCGAAGCCGTGCAGGGCAGCGCCGTAGCTGGCGGTGACCCGCCCGCCGTACTGGCCGGTCAGCGCGTCAGCCGCGGCCGGACCGTCCTTGAGCACCACGATGTAGCTGCCCGCCACCGCGTCCGGCGTGGCGCGGATCGTGCCTTCGGCCGGTGCTGCCGCGGCAGGCGCGGCGGCCGCACCCAGCGCGAGTAACGCGCCGAGCGCGGTCAGGACCGCCGCCCGATTTCCTTGTCGCATCGTGACTCCTTCGCAGGGGGTGTTGCGGAAGTCACCATCAGCCAGCGGTGTGAGCCGGACAATCAGGGCGGGGATCCGTAGGGGTACCTATCTATTGCGCCCGACCGGCCCTGATCGGGTGATCATCGGCCAGCGGGGCCCGGCCTGCTCGGTTACCGTGCGGGCTCACCGAGGCGGTGGAGGTGGGCGGTGCAGCTGCTGCTGGTGGTCGTCGGCGCGATCGGGATCACCGCGCTGGCCAGTCGCAAGGGCCTGCAACCCGCGCTGGTCGTGGTGGTGATCGCCGCCGCGGTCTCCTTCATCCCCGGCCTGCCGCGCTTCGAGCTGGCGCCGGAGCTGATCCTGACTGTGGTGCTGCCGCCGCTGCTGTACTCCGCGGCGCTGGACTTCTCCTTCGTCAGCCTGGCCCGCAACCTGCGCGCGATCCTGTCCCTCGGCGTGGGCATGGTGCTGGTCTCCGCCGCGGTCACCGGCCTGGTCGCGGCCTGGGCGGTGCCCGGCCTGGCGGTGCTGCCGGCGTTGCTGCTGGGCGCGGTGGTGGCCCCGCCGGATGCGGTGGCCGCGCTGGCGGTGGGCCGGAAACTGGGGCTGCCCAAGCGGTTGATGGCCATCCTGACCGGGGAGAGCCTGGTCAACGACGCGGCCGCGCTGACCCTGTTCACCCTCGCGGTGGCCGCGGCCACCGGCAAGGACACCCTGTTCGGCAACCCGTTCCTGCTCTTCGGCTACGGCGTGCTGGCCGGTGTCCTCATTGGACTGGCGCTGGCCTTGGTGGTGCACGGGATCCGGTCCCGGCTGCGGGACAGCGGGCTGGAGACCGCGCTCGGGCTGATCGTGCCCTTCGCCGCCTACCTGCTGGCCGAGGAAGTGCACGCCTCCGGGGTGCTAGCGGTGGTCGCGGCCGGGATCACCCTGGGGCACAACGACGCTCGCGCCTCCTTCGCCACCCGGTTGCAGGGCAGGCAGGTCTGGCACAGCCTGGACGTGCTGCTGGAGGCGTTTGTCTTCGCCTACATGGGATTGCAGTGCAAGTTCGTCTTCGCCGGGCTCGCCGCGACCGGGATCTCCTGGCCCGCCTTCGTCCTCGGTGCGGCGGCGGTGCTCGGCACGGTGCTGCTGGTGCGCCCGGCCTGGGTCTTCCTCAGCTACGGCCGTGGCCTGCTCCGCGGCCGGCTGACCGGAGGCCTGCCGCGCCGGAGTCGCCGCCTGGTCCGGGAACAGCTGCCGTGGCAGTACCTGGCGGTGATCTCCTGGACCGGCATGCGCGGTGTGGTCACCATGGCCGCCGCGGCCGGGGTGCCGGCCACCGTGCCTGGCCGGGACCTGATCCAGGCGCTGGCGTTTGTGGTCGCGGTCGGCACCCTGCTGATCCAGGGCCCCACGCTGCCGCCGCTGATCCGCTGGCTGCGCCTGGAAGCCCCGGAGGAGCAGCGGCGCGCGGAACTGGGTGCGGCCAAGGCCAGGGAGGTGACCAGGGCCGCGGCCAAACAGGCGCTGAGCACTCCGCCGGAGGGCGCTGACCCCGAGGCGTTCGGGCGGTTGCGGGAGCGGTTCACCACCGCGCTGGCGGCCAGCAAGGAGTCCGACGAGACCCGGATGTCCCCGGCCGAACGCGGCCTGCTGCTCACTGTGCGGCAGCAGCTGCTGGCCGCGCAGCGGACCGCGCTGGTGCGGGCGCGCAAGGCGGGGGAGCTGCCCGATGACATCGTGCGCGGCGAGCTGGAACGCCTTGACCTGGAAGAGGCCGCGGCGCAGGCGGCCCGCTAGCCGCGGATCAGCCCGGACCGCCCGGACACCCCGAGCTTGCGGTAGACCTGGGACAGGTGCAGCTCCACGGTGCGCACCACCACGCCGAGCCGGGCCGCGATCTCCTTGTTGCTCAGCCCGGCCCGCACCAGCGCGGCGATCCGGCCCTCCTGGCTGGTCAACCGGGGCGGCGCGGCGCGCGCGGCCCAGCGGGTGTTGCCGAGCATCGCCGCCGCCTCCCGCGCGGCGGCGAAGGCTTCCTCCGCGGCCAGCTGCTGCCCGCGCGCGGCCAGCAGCAGCCCGAGGTCGTGCCGCACCTGCACAAGATCGGCGCCGTGCACCAGGGCCGCGGCCTCGGTGAGCTGCGCGGCGGAGTCCCAGCCCGCCGCGTGCAGCGCCCGCCCGATCGGCCGTGGCGCGCCCCAGCGGCGGGCCGCCACCAGCTCGGCCCTGGCCAGCGAGGTGGCCAGCGGGCCGCGTTGCAGCGCGTGCGCGCACAGCGCGGCCTGGGACCGCCAGGGCAGCACCGCCGGATTGGCCACCGCCCAGCCGTCCAGCTCCCGGCCACAGGCCAGGAAGTCCTGATAGCCCAACAGGAACTGGCCCTCCGCCCGGTGCAGCGCGCCCCTGGCGGCGAGCAGCTCGGCGCGGTCGGGCGCGGTGTCCAGCGCGCCGTCCAGGTCGTGCTCGCGGAAGAGGTCGCGGGCCCGGTCCAGTTCGCCGAGGTCGACCAGCGCGGCGGCCAGCCAGGCCACGCTCAGCCCGGCGAACTGCGGGTAGACCCCGCGCGCCAGCAAGGACTCCAGCTCGTCGGCCGCCTGCCGCGGTTGCCCGGCCCAGGTGGCCAGCCGGGCCCGCAACAGGGTCAGCGCGTCCCGCTGCCGCGCCGACCGCGCCCAGCCCTCGGTGGCCGTGGCCCGCGAGCAGTGCGCCCGCGCGGCCGTCAGCTCACCGGCATAGGCCAGCGCCATCACCGAGTACCAGAAGCTGCCCGCCTCGGTCCACGCCGCCGAGTCCAGCACCCGCTGGGCCAGCTCGACGCTGCCCGCCCGGTCCACGCCGCGGTTGGTCAGCAGGATGGCCCGCATGGCCAGATCGCGTTCCGGCGGCAGCGGATCCGGCCGGCCCGGACAGCGCGCCGCGTCCGGCCGGGGCCCACCGGCCACATAGGACAGTCCGGCCAGTGCGGGCCCGGTGGTCGAGGGCACGCCGACGGCCCGGCCGAGGACCTCGGCCACCACGCGGTCCGCCTCGGCCCACCGGCCGCCCTCCACCAGGCGCAGCCGGAGCGCTCGCGCGGACTCGACCCATTCCTCCAGCATGGTCCGATGATCCTCACACGGGGTGCCGGGCCTGCTCAAGACCGGTCGCCGACGGAAACCGGCGCGCTGAGCGCGGTGTGCACCCGGAAGCCGTCGGCCACCGGCTCGCGCCAGCCGGACAGGCCGAGGAAGGCCCGGCCGTCCTCCCGGAAGTAGAGCTCACCGGCCACCGCCTTCGGCCGCGCGGGCAGCGCGTCCAGCCAGTCCCTGGCCTGGCCGAGGTTGCCGAGGCGGGTGAAGCCGAAGAAGCCAGGGCTCGCCGACCGGGCGCCGACCCGGCCCAGTCGGTGGTAGGTGCGCGGCCCGGAGGAGTAGCCGGGCGGCCCGTCCAGGCCCCACAGCGACCAGGGCTCGGCGTCGGTGGCCCACTGGCTCCAGGTCAGCACCGAGGCGCCGTCCACACTGGGCAGACAGGCCACCCCCAGCAGGTCTTCCGGCCACTGCTGCCGCCGCCACCGGCTGACCCAGGCGGCCACCGCGGCGCGCTGCCAGTCGCCGCCGGTGTGCGCCAGCTCGACCTGCACGGACTTGGCGCCGATGTCGTAGATGATCATCACTGGCTCCCGTCAGCTGACGTACGGGCGAACGGTCCGGGCCTCGCGCAACGCCAGCGCCCACCACACCAACTCATCCAGCAGGGTCACCAGGGCGATCGCCCCGCCGCCCTGCGCGCGCGGCCTGCCGTACTCGTCGAAGGCCAGCGCCCCGCCGGGGAAGCTGACCGTGTCCCGCAGGGTGACCGCGCGCAGCTCGGCGAAGACCGGCCGCAGCTGCTCCACCGCGCGCACCCCGCCGCCCAGGCCGCCGCCGTGGGAGATGAAGGCGACCGGTTTCGCCTGCCAGGGCAGCACGTGCCAGTCCAAGAAGTTCTTCAGCACCGCGGGAAAGCTGTGGTTGTACTCGGGGGTGACCACCAGGAAGGCGTCCGCCTCGGTCAGTCGCGGGGTGGTCCTGGCCAGGATGGCGGCATCGGCCGGGCTCGGGTCCCAGGTGGGTCCGGCCAGGCTGAGCGGGATGGTGGCCAGGTCGAACAGGTCCAGGCTCAGCTCGGCCCGGTCCTCGGCCTGCCCGCACACCCAGTCGGCGACCTTCCTGCTGCGGCAACCGGCGCGGGCGCTGCCCACCAGCACGGCCACCCGGACGAGGTCGGGGATCATGGCCACAGTTACCCAGAGCGGCCCTGGACCAAATGTCATACATGTGACCTGGGTCACAATGACCCTTCGGTCCGACCGCAACTACCGCAGCGCGGTCCGCAGTCCGTCCCGCCCGGCGATGCCGAGCTTGCGGTAGGCGCTGGACAGGCGCAGCTCCACCGTGCGCACCGACACCGCCAGCCGGTCCGCGATCTCCCGGTTGCCGTGCCCGGCCCGCGCCAGCCTGGCCACCTGTTCTTCCTTGCTGGTCAAGGCTTCCGCCGGCCCGCCGAGCCCGCGCAGGGCCACTTCGGCGGCCCGCTGCCCCCGCGGATCGCCGACCCGCTCGGCCAGCGCCCGCGCCACGCTCAGACTGCTCCGCGCCGCTGACAGCTCCTTGCGCCTGGCCAGCCGAACCCCCAGCTCGTAGCGCACCAGGCTCAGCTCCCGCCGGGCCTGCGCCACCTCCAGCAGCTCGGCCGCCTCGCTCAGCTGCTCGACCTCGTCCCCGCCGCGCACCACCGCCACCGTGGCCAGCGCCGCGCCCAGCACCCTGGGCTCACCCCACCGCTGCGCCGCGGCCAGCTCCTGCTCGGCGAGGTCAACGGCCAGGTCCTCCCGCCGGACCGTCATCGCGGCCAGCGCCGCCCGCCCGCGCCAGGGCGCGATCGCCGGGTTCACCACCCGCTGCGCCAGGAAACCCCGCCCGCCGGCCAGGTAGTCGCGCAACCCGGCCTGCGCCTGCCCGGCCGCCACCCGCACCGCGCCGCGTGCGGCCAGCAGCATCGGCCGGCAGGGCGCCCGCCACTGCACCGCCGCGTCGAAGTCGTGCCGGGCCAGCAACGCCGCTGCCTGGTCCACCGCGTCCATGCCCACCAGCACCTCGGCCAGCCATCCCGCCGACACCAGCCGCACCGGCCGCGACGCCGGCACCGTGAGCAGCTCCTCCAGCGCCGCCCGCGCCCCGGCCAGGTCCCCGCGCTGCACCGCGATCCGGGCCCGCACCCGCAGCATCATGGCCAGCCGGTGCTCGGTCCCAGCCAGCTGCGGGTCGACGTCCTCGACCAGCCGCGCGCAGTGCGCGTCCGCCGCAGTCAGCTCACCGGCTGCGGTCAGCGTGACCAGCGCCCGCCACACGCAGATCGGGTCGTCCCGGCACGGCGGCCGGCTCAACGCGACCTCGGCGAAACGCACCGAGTCGGCCCAGTTCCGCCCCTGCACCATCAACGAGGTCGCGCGCAACGCGGCGCAGTCCTGATCCGTGTCCACTGCCGGCCACGGCGTGCCACTGGCCAGCTCCCGTGACCGGGCCCCGGACTCCGCGCGCATTCCGCATGATATTCACACCGGGACGCCGAAGTGGTCGAATGGCAGGGCCAGGAACCCACCAGTGGAGAGGTCGTCATGACGGACGTCGAGCAGGCGCGGGCCAGGTTCCAGGAGCTTCGTGAGCGCAAGCACCAGGTCACCCCCGCGGAGCTGGACGAGCTCTGGGCGCAGCTCCCGCCGGTGCCCGCCGAGGAGATCCTGGGCCGCTGGCAGGGCGATGAGTTCAGCACCGGCCACCCGCTCAACGGCCAGCTCGCCGCCGCCCGCTGGTACGGCAAGGAGTTCCACTCCCTGACCGACGCCAAGCCCCTGCTCTGCCGGGACGAGCAGGGCGCGCTGTACTCCAACGTCGAAGCGGGCCAAGGCGAGGCCAGCCTGTGGAACATCGAGTTCCGCGGCGAGGTCACCGCCACCATGGTCTACGACGGCCAGCCCATCTTCGACCACTTCAAGCGGGTGGACGAGCGCACCCTGCTGGGCATCATGAACGGCAAGCACACCCAGCCCACCGGCGAGCACTTCTACTTCTTCCTGGAACGCGCCTGATGCGCGGCCACCGCACCCGCGTCCTGACCACCGCGGCCTGCCTGCTCGCTGCCCACGCGCTCGCCGCCACGCCCGCCGCCCTCGCGGAGCCCGCCGGCGGCCGCTGGCTCACCTCCTGGGCCCAGTCCCAGCAAACCCTGGCCCCGCAGACGCTGGACAACCAGTCCATCCGCATGATCACCCACCTCAGCCAGGGCGGCCCGGCCCTGCGCGTCCGCCTGCAGAACGAGTACGGCACCACCCCGCTCACTGTCGATGCCGCCGCGGCCGGTATCAGCGCGGGCCAAGGCGCGGTCGTCCCCGCCACCTCCCGCCCCATCCGCTTCCACGGCCGCCCCACCGTCACCGTGCCCATCGGCGGCGAAGTCTGGAGCGACCCCGTCCCGCTGCCCATCCGCGCCCAGGACGACCTCGCCGTCAGCCTGCACCTGCGCGGCCAGTCCCGCCCCAGCGCCCACCAGGCCGCCCTGCGCGAGAACTACCTCACTCCAGCCGGTTCCGGCGACCGCGTCCACGACCCAGCCCCGTACCCCCTCAAAACCGGCTCGACCTACCTGGTCAGCGCCGTGGACGTGCGCACAACCCAGGCCGGCGGCACCGTGGTCGCCTACGGCAGCTCGGTCGTCGACGGTCACGGCAGCACCAGCTGCGGCCCCGGCTGCACCGCCGTCAACCGCCGCTGGACCGACGACCTGGGCCGCCGGGCCAACGAACTCCCCAGCCCGCAACGCTTCGCCGTGGCCAACGCCGGCATCGGCGGCACCACCAGCGCCGCCACCTGCCCGCTCACTCCACCCCCGGTCGCGCCTCTGCACGGCCTGGCCCGGTTGGACCGCGATGTGCTGTCCCTGCACGGAGTCACCGCGGTGATCTACTACTACGGCACCAACGACCTGGCCTTCGGCTGCCGCGCCCCAGCCATCCTGGACAGCTACCGCGCGGTCTTCGCCCGCCTGCGCGCCGCCGGCATCAAGATCCACGCCGTGCCGATCACCCCGCGCCCCGGTTATACGGCCCAGCAGAACCAGGACCGCGCCGAGATCAACGCCTTCGTCCGCACCGGCGGCAACTGCGCAGGCGCCTGCGACAGCGTCCTGGACTTCGACCAGGTCCTCCGCGACCCGGCCAACCCCAACACTATCCGCGCCGACTACGACAGCGGCGACGGCATCCACGCCAACCAGGCCGGCCACGCCGCCATGGCCAACTCCGTCCCCCTCCCGCTCACCGCGGACTGACCAGCCCGGTCTCATACGCCACGATCACCAACTGCGCCCGATCCCTGGCATGCAGCTTGCTCAGCAACCGCCCGATGTGCGTCTTCACCGTGGCCACACTCAACCGCAAGCTCTGGCTCAGCTCCACATTGGACAGTCCCCGCGCGATCAGCACCAGCACCTCACGTTCCCGCTCGGTCAGCCCATCCAGCTCCCGGGCCGGTGACTGCGCGGGCTCAGGCCGCCGAGCGAACTCCGCGATCAACCGCCGCGTCACACTCGGCGACAACAACGCCTGCCCCTCAGCCACCACCAAAATCGCCTGCAACAACTCGGCAGGCGGCGTGTCCTTGAGCAGGAACCCACTGGCCCCGGCCCGCAACGCCGCGTACACGTAGGAGTCCAGGTCAAAGGTGGTCAGGATCAACACCCGCGGCCCAGCCTCCGCCCCCGAACACAACACCCTGGTCGCCTCAATGCCGTCCATCTCCGGCATCCGAACGTCCATCAGCACCACATCAGGCTTCTCCCGGCGAGCCAACTCGACTGCCGCCACCCCATCAGCGGCCTCACCCACCACGGTCAAGCCGGGCGCGGACGCAACCAGTAAAGCGAAACTACCGCGCACCAACGTTTGGTCATCCGCGATCAACACCCGAACAGTCACCGCTCACCCCCCAGCCCCACACCGGCGACCCCCACCGCAGACCACAACCCCCTGCCAGCACCGCAGCCACCCAGCCCCGCCGACCCCCAACGCCGCCAGCCCCCGTCACGATGGTCGAGCACACTCCCATCCCGGTACGCCCTCCTGTCACCAGACCCGCTCCCACCGCCGCGCGCCTCCGTCGCCGAGTCGCGCCCCGCCGCCAAGCCCAGCCCCGCCAACGAGCCCGCCCCCAACATCGCTCGCGCCTCGTTCGCCGCGCGCACCCCGAACGCCAAACCCAGCCCCAACCTGTCTCCATCATCGGGGCCGCCCCTCAACATCGGGCCACCTTCCATCACCGGGCCGCCGCATTGCCGCGCACGCCTGGTTCGCCGCCGTGCCTGGTCGCGTTGCCGCGCACGCCTGGTTCGCCGCCGTGCCTGGTCGCGTTGCCGCGCACGCCTGGTTCGCCGCCGTGCCTGGTCGCGTTGCCGCGCACGCCTCGTGCGCCGTGGCCAGTTTCATCGCCGCCCACGTCCCCAGCACCGTGGCCGTTTCCAGCACCGTGCCCGTCCTCAGCACCGTAACCGTTCCCGCCGTGGTCCTTCCCGCCGCCGCGCCCGTTCCCGCCGCCGAGCACCCCACGACCTCGCGGCCCGGCCCAGCCAGCCACCGCACTCACCCCGCCCCACCGATCGGCAGCCGCGCGCACACCCCGAACCCGCCACCGGCCAACCGCCCCGTGGTCAGCCTGCCGCCATAGGCCGCGACCCGCTCCCGCATCCCGACCAACCCGTGTCCGCCCCCGCCCTCGACCACCGTCCGCCTGCCCCCCGGATCGGTCACCTCCACAACCACCTCGGCGCCGTCCTCGCGCAGCCGCACCTGGCAGTTCCCAGCCCCGGAGTGCAGCACCACATTGGTCAGCGCCTCTTGCACGATCCGGTACACCGCCTGCTGCACCCCCTCCGGCAACTCCAGTTCAGCCACGTCCAGCTGTACCGTCACCCCGGCCGACTCCGCCAACTGCGCCAGCCCGGACAACTCGGAAAGTCCTTGCACGGGACGCAGTTCCACGTCCGCGCCGTCGGCGGAGCGCAGTACGCCCAGCATGCGCCGCAGGTCCGCCAGCGCGTCCCGGCTGGTCGCCTCGATCACCGCCAGCGCGGCCTTGGTCTCCTCCGGCTGGGTGTCGGCGACGTGGTTGGCCACGCCCGCCTTGACCGCGATCAGGCTCATGCTGTGCGCGACGATGTCGTGCAGGTCGCGGGCGATCCGTAATCGCTCGGCCAGCACCACCCGCTGTTCGCGCTGCTCGGCCAGTACTGCCTCGTCCCGCTGGCGGAACTGGGCGAACCGGCCCATCGTCCACGGACCGGTGGTCAGCAACACCGTGACCAAGATCCACAGGATCGAGCCGAACAGCGCCGGTGTGATCGTGACGAGCATGGACAGGCCCATCAGCGACATCGAGCGGCGGCGGGGCTCGACCAGTGCGACCAGGTACAGCACCAGCGCGACGGACACCACGGCCAGCTGCCCGATCTGCAGCAGCGCGGCCACGGTCGCGAAGGGCAGCAGCACCAGCAGCGCGCCCAACGGCCAGCGGCGGCGCACGATGACCGGCACGCCCACCCCGAGCGCCACCAGCCAGGCCAGCCACTCCGGGCCGGTGTACGGCACGACCACGCCGGAGCTCATCGTCAGTGCGGCGGTGACCACGGTGATCGTCGCGCCCACCACGATGTCCAGCCCCACGAGGTAGGCGCGCTGAGCGCCACTGTCCACACTGGGCATTCCCTCACCCTGCCACAGGGCTGGTGGCTTGGGATCAGCCCGAGGTCTGTCCGACCACGGTATGACGTGCACCGCCCCGGCGGCTCCCGGCCAGACCACGGTCGGACGCCAAAGACCAGGCCGTGCTCCGATGGCAGCGGCCGCCGTTTCCGGGACCGTTCTGGGCATGACACAACCCACCTCCGCGGTGCGAGCCAGAGGGCTGACCAAGACCTACGGGGCAGGCGTGCGGGCGCTCGCCGGCGTCGACGTGGACCTGCACCGCGGCCGGTTCACCGCGATCATGGGGCCGTCCGGCTCCGGCAAGTCCACCCTCATGCACTGCGTGGCCGGGCTCGACCGGCCGAGTGACGGCCGGGTGTGGGTCGGCGAGACCGAGCTGACCGAGCTCTCCGACGACGAGCTGACCGTGCTCCGCCGCGACCGGATCGGTTTCGTCTTCCAGGCCTACAACCTGTTACCCACGCTGACCGCGCTGGAGAACATCACCCTGCCGTTCGCACTGGCCGGGACCAGGCCCAAGCCCGGGGTGGTCTCGACCGTGGTCGGCGCGATGGGCCTGGCCGACCGGCTGGACCACCGCCCGCACCAGCTCTCCGGCGGCCAGCAGCAGCGGGTGGCCTGCGCCCGCGCCCTGGTGACCAACCCGGACGTGGTCTTCGCCGACGAGCCCACCGGCGCGCTGGACTCGGCCAGCTCGGCCGAACTGCTCGGCTTCCTGCGCCGCAGTGTGGACGAGCTCGGCCGCACCGTGGTGATGGTGACCCACGACCCGGCCGCGGCCGCCTATGCCGACCGGGTGCTGTTCCTGGCGGACGGACGACTGGTCGGCGAACTGCACGAACCGACCGCGGAGCGCGTGCTGGACCGGATGAAATCACTGGAAGGGGTGACCGCCTGATGTGGCGGACCATGCTGCGCGACCTGGTGGCGCACAAGGGCCGCGTGGCGATGACCCTGGTCGCGATCACCCTCGGCGTCACCGCGGTGGTGGGCGCCTGGGTGGTCAGCGACTCGATCGCGACCACCATCAGCGGACAGGGCGGGCGGACCGGCGTCGGCCTGAGCGTGCGGGCCGACCGGCCGGACACCCGGCTGCCGGAGGCGGAACTGGCCCGGCTGGCCGCGCTGCCCGGCGCCACCGCCATCGGTGTGCGCACCGGCCAGGCCGGACTGCCCGGCCCCGACGGCAAACTCGTCCGCACCCGCACACCCCTGGGGCACACCGGCACCGGCTGGGACGACACCGGCCGCTTCACCCTGCTCTCCGGGCGGCCACCGGCCGCGGCGGGGGAGATCGCGGTCAACCGGGTGGAGGCGGCGCTGGCCGGACTCGACGTCGGCGCCCGCACCAGGGTGCTGCTCGCCGGTGGCCGCTGGGAGCCGGTCACGGTGGTGGGCCGGTACGACTACCGCACACTCGGCGAGGACGACCAGCCCGCGGTCGCGCTCGCCCCGGTAGAGGCAGAACGCCTGCTGGGCAAGGGTTTCCGGCGCGTCGAGCTGGCCGGCGTCACTCCGGCCACGGCCGCCGGGCCCGGTCGGGTGGTGCAGACCGGGGCGGAGCTGGCCGAGGCCGTCGACGCCGATCGGGCCGAGGGCCTGATGGACCTGCGGATCACCCTGCTGCCGTTCGCTTTTGTGGCGTTGATGGTCGGCATGTTCGTCATCGCCAACACCTTCGGCATGCTGCTCATCCAGCGCACCCGCCAGCTGGCCCTGTTGCGCGCGGTCGGCGCGCGGCAGAGCCAGGTCCGGCGCACGGTGGTGCTGGAGGCCACCCTGCTGGGCCTGGTCGGCGGCACCCTGGGCGCCGGGACCGGCGTCGCGGTCGGGCCGCTGATCATCGGGGTGCTCCGGCCGGGCGAGCACATCGAGTTCACGGTGAGCCCGCTGGCCATCCTGCTCGGTTACGCGGTCGCCATCGGCACCACCGTGGTGGCCGCCTACGGCCCGGCGCGACGGGCCGCCAAGGTGTCCCCGATGGCCGCGCTGCGCACCGACCCGACCCCGCCGAGAGCCACCCGGCGGGCCCGCACCCTGGCCGGGCTGGCGGTGCTGGCCACCGCGCTGGTGGCCGTCCTCGCCACCGCCGATCCCAGCGCGGACACCCTGCCCCGCATCATCGGTCTGAGCGCCACCGTGGTCGCCGCGCTGGGCGTGCTGCTGCTCGCCCCGGCGCTGGCCGCGCTGGTGCTGCGCCCGCTGAGCCGCTTCGGCAGCCCGGCGCTGCGACTGGCCATCCGCAACGCCGCCGGTGATCCGCGGCGCACCTCGGCCACGGCCACCGCGATCACCATCGGGGTCGCCCTGGTGTGCGCCTTCGCCACGCTCAGCGCCACCTTCGGCGACCTGATCGCCTCCACCACGCGGGCCACCGTGCCCACCAGCACCACGGTGATCCGCCCTGCCCTGAAAGGACAATCCCATCTGACCAGGAACGACCTGTCCACAGTGGACAAAGTGTCGGCGGCGGAAACGGTGGTGGCCGCGCGTGAGGCGCTGGCCGAGCTGGCCTACGAAGGCGGCGGCACCCGGCGGGTGGTCTCCGCGATCGACCCGGCCGCCTTCGGCACGGTGCTCACCCCCACGGTCACCGACGGCGTGGCCGACCTCCGCAGGGGCGCGCTGATCTCCCGCAACCAGGCCGACATGCTCGGCCTGCGCCTGGGCGAGCAGTTCACCATGACCTTCGACGGCGTCACGGTGGCCAGCACCGTGGCCGGGGTGTACGAGGCCACCGAGCTGCAGGCGAGCATCTACTTCGACCAGGCGCAGGTCCCGCCCGCCCTGCAAGACAAGATCACGACCATCTACGCCACCGGCCCGGACCCGGCGGCCACCCGCGCCGCGGTGCTCGCCGAGTTCGCCGACCGGCCCGATGTCACCGTCACCGACCAGGCCGGCTTGGTCGCCGAGGGACAGGAGACCCAGCGCCTGGCATTCGTGATCATGTACGCCATGTTCGCCCTCGCCGTGCTGATCTCCCTGTTCGGCGTGGTCAACACCCTTGCGCTGGCGGTCATGGCCAGGGTCCGCGAGCTCGGCGTGCTGCGCGCGGTGGGCGCCACCCAGAGCTTGCTCCGGGCCGCGATCCGCTGGGAGAGCGTGGTGATCTGCCTGTTCGGCGCCGTCCTCGGGGTGCTGCTGGGCGTCGGCTCCGGCGCGGTGATGCAGCACGCGATGCTCGGCCAGTCCCTCCTCGACGCCACCGTCCCCTTACCCGTGGTGGCGCTGGCCCTGGCCGGCCTGGTCACCGCGGGCGTGCTGGCCGCCATCTGGCCCGCCCGCCGGGCGGCAAGGGTCGACCTGCTGACCGCGGTGGCCAGCTAGGTCGCCTCCCGGGAACCCTCCCGGCACCCGCGTGCCACGCTCCGATCACACGACCTGGCAGGAGGCGGACATGATCGAGCAGCTCGCGGTGCCGGGCGGGCAGGCCCTCCCGGCCGGGCACCACAGCCTGGCCTGGGGGGTGCGGGCGAACGAGGTGCCCGGCACCCTGCACGTGCTGTCGGTGACCGGGGGGATCACGGTCGGGCCCCGGGAGGGGCGGCAGATCGTGTTCGGCCGCAACCGCCCGGACGTGCACGTCTGCGTCGGCGAGCACGACCGGCGGATCAGCCGCCACCAGGGTGCGCTCACCCGCCGGGGCGACCGGTGGTGGATCAGCAACCTGGGGCGGTTGCCGCTGCGGCTGCCGGGAGCCCGGCTGCTGTGCAACCAGGACGAGCCGATCCCGCTGGCGGCCGGGTACACCCCGCTGTTCGTTCGCGGCACCAGCGGCCGCGAACACCTCCTGGAGGTCCATGTCCGGGCCCAGGATGGCGAGGGTCCCGACATCCAGCACGGGGCCTCGACCAGCCCGCCGCACACCTGGGCGCTCACCCCGGCCGAGAAGCTGGCGCTGGTCGTGCTCGGTCAGCGCTACCTCCTGCACGAGCTGTACCCCAACCCGCTGTCCTGGCGGCAGGCCGCCGAGCACCTGAAAGAGATCCGCCCCGAGGAGGACTGGACCCAGAAGAAGGTCGAACACCTGGTCCTCGGCGTCCGCAACCGGCTGAGCCGCGGCGGCGTCCCGGGCCTGACCAGAGAGGAGGTCGGCGAACCCATCGGCAACACCCTCAACCACAACCTGATCCGCGAACTGATGGAGAACACCACCCTGGTGCCCCCGGACCTCGGCCTGCTGCACGACTGAACGCCAGTGGCGGGACCGGCCGGACCGCGACTCATGGTGCTGGGCGCGGAGCCCGGGATCAGCGACGATGGCCGGTATGAGTTTCACCCTGGTGCTGGTGCCGCCGCAGGCCGAGGAGACCCTGGACTGGCCCGCGCGGCTGGCCGAGGCAGTGCCCGGGATCCGGGTGCTGCGGCCGGAGACGGCGGCGGACACCGTGGCGGCGCTGCGGACGGCGGACGCGGTCTACGGCGCGCTGCCGCCGGAGCTGCTGCGGCACGCGCGGCGGCTGAGCTGGTTGCAGGCGCCGCAGGCCGGGCCGCCCGCGGGGTTCTACCACCCGGAACTGATCGCGCATCCGGTGCAGGTGACCAACATGCGGGACACCTACACCGACCACGTGGCGGCGCACGCGCTGGCGCTGGTGCTCGCGCTGGCCCGTGGGCTGCCCCGCTACCTGCGCGACCAGACCGCGGCGCGCTGGGCGCCGGACTGGGCGCCGACCGCGGTGCTGCCGCTGGCGGAGGCCAGTGCGCTGGTGGTCGGGGTCGGCGCACTGGGCAGCGAGATCGGGCGGCTGCTCGCCGCGTTCGGTACCAGGGTGACCGGGGTGGACCGGCGGCGGCTGGACCTGCCGACCGGGTTCTCCGAGCTGCGACCGGTGGGCGAGCTGGACTCCTCGCTGCCGGAGGCGGACCTGGTGGTGCTGACCGTGCCGCACACGCCGGACACCGAGGGCATGTTCGACGCCCGGCGGTTCGCGCTGTTCCGGCCCTCGGCGTACCTGGTCAACATCGGGCGCGGGGCCACCGTGCGGCTGGACGACCTGGTGGCGGCGCTGGATGCCGGTCGGCTGGCCGGGGCAGCGCTGGATGTGTTCGAGCAGGAGCCGCTGCCCGCGGACCATCCGCTGTGGCGGCGGGCGGATGTGCTGCTCACCCCGCACGTGGCCGGGGTGGGGCCGCACGCGGACAGCAGGCGGTTCGCGGTGTTGCTGGAAAACGCGAAGCGCTTCGCGGCCGGGGCCGAACTGGTAAACCTGGTCGACAAGGCGCAGTGGTCCTAGTCGAGAACCGGGCGGGAGACGGCTGGTGAGCCTGAGTTTCGCGGAGGTGGTCGAGCAGCACACCGGGGCGGGGTTCGTCGACCGGGGCTGGCTGCGCGCGGAGGTCGAGGCCGCCCTCGGCCGCGGGCACGTGCTGGTGACCGGGGAGCCGGGGGCCGGCAAGACGAGTCTGCTGGCGGCGCTGGCCGAGGGGCATCCGGACTGGTTGCGGTACTTCGCCCGGCGGGACAGCCGAAGCGTGCTGGCCGGGACCGACGTGCAGTCCTTCCTGCTCGCCGTGGGGCACCAGCTGGCGCGGCAGCGGCCGGAGGTGTTCCAGCCGGAGCGGCTGGGTGTGGTGGTGCGGCAGCGGGTGGAGAACGTGGCCGCCGGTGGCCGGGTGGTGGGGGTCCGGATCGAGGACCTCACCGCCTCGCCGTTCCACCGGACCGCGGTGCTGGAGGTGGAGCAGCGGCTCGGCGGGGTGGCCGGGTCGGTCAGCGGGGTGGAGATCGGGCGGGCGAACCTGGAACCCCGGCTGCTGGAGCCGGACAACCTCGCGCACCTGGCCCTGCTCGACCCGGCCGAGGCGTTGCGCCGGCTCGACCCGGCGGCGCGGATCGTCATCCTGGTCGACGCGCTGGACGAGCTCGCCGGGAGCAGCCTGCTGGACTGGCTGGCAGGGGGGCCGGAACTGCCGTCGAACGTGCGGCTGGTGCTCAGCTCGCGCCCGCACGCCGAGCTCGGCCCACTGCGTTCGGCCCGTGCGCTGACCGAGGTGCCCATCGACCCCGGGGCCGCGCAGGTGAGGGCGGATCTGCTTGCCTACGCGGCGAAAGTGCTCAGCGCCGAGCCGGTCGCGAGCGCGGTGGCGGCCAGGGGTGAGTTGCTGGACCAGTTTCACCGGAACGTGGTCACCCGGGCCGCCGGGAACTTTTTGTACCTCGCCACCTATGCCCGTGCGCTGGCCGAGGGCGATCCCGCGCTGACCCAGCGGTTGCTGAGCTTCGACGGCATCCCGCCCGGGCTCAACGGGTTGTACGGGTTCTTCGTGGAGACCGCGCGGGCCGACCTGCGGCGGCTGGGCCAGTTGGAGATCCGCGAACCGACCGGGCCCGAGGACCGGCTGACCGATCCGTGGCTGGGACTCGGGCAGCCGATCCTCGGCGTGCTCGCGGTCGCCCGCGAACCGGTCAGCACGGCCGAACTGCTCGCCCTCGGCGGCATCCGGGTCTGGCCGAGGGCGGTGCGCGCGGCACTGTCCCGGCTGCGCTGGCTGCTGGCGGAGCATGCGGACCGGATCAGCCTGTACCACCCCTCGATCGGCGAGTTCCTGTGCGGCGACGCGGCCCACCGCGACCATCCGGACTGCGCGGTCGACGAAACCGAGTGGCACCACCGCATCGCGAGCCACTACCGCGGCGGCGCGCCGAGCTGGGCCGCGCTGGACTGGTCGGCGGTGGACCGCTACGGGCTGCTGCACCTCGCCGAACACGTCACCCGCGCGGGCGGAACCTTCGCCGCCCAGGCCGCCGAACTGGTCTGTCCCGGGCTGCGCCAGGCCATCGCCGCCACGTTCGGCAGCGACCGGCACTTCGCCCGCTGCGTCGACCTGGTCGCCGAACGGATGACCCCGAGCCTGCCGGGCACGCTCTACCTCGGCGTGGTCCGCCGCCAGCTCCGCCGCACCAGCCGGGGCCTGACGCCCAGGGTGCTCGGGCTGATGGCCCGGCTCGGTCAGGCCGGCCAGGCGCTGGAACACCTGTGGGCGTTGCCGCCCTCGCTGCAACAGTTCCAGAGCGCGCGGGAGATCCACCGGCATGCGGGTGGCCAGCGGGAGCTGATGGTGGAGACCGCGCTGACCATTCCGGCGGACCAGGTGGCCAGGGGGACTCCGGCCAAGGCACTGCCGTTGGAGGAGGCGGCGCTGGAGTTCGCCGGGGACGACCTGCCGCGGGCGCTGCGGTTGTGGGCGCACGCGCAGCGGGGGCAGAGCGGGAAGGGGATCTGGGCGCCGGACGCGCTGTACCGGGCGGCGGCCAGGGTGGCTGAGCCGGCGGCGGCCCGTGCGTTGCTCGGGGAGATCAGCGGGTGCCGGGCGGGGGATTGGCTTGACCTCGCGGCACGACTGGCACAAGACGGCGCACCGGACACACGGGCAGAGGCTGGAGTGGAGGATGGTCGGGCTGGAACGGGGGATGGCCGGGCTGGAGTGGAGGATGGTCGGGCTGGAACGGGGGATAGTCGGGCTGGAGCGGGGGATGGCCGGGCTGGAGCGGGGGATGCTCGGGCCGGGGTGCGGGATGCGCTGGCCGAGGCGGTCGCTGAACTTGCGCGTGCCCAGCCTGGGGAACGACTGCTCTGCTTGGCGCGGCTGGCCGTGGCCCAGCCCGAGCGGGCGCGGGAGCACCTCGCGCGACTGACCGCCGAAGCCGCCGCCGCGCCGGAGGGCAAGCACGATGCGAAGCAGGAGCTGGCCGCTGGGCTGGTCGGCGCGGCAGCGGTGCCTGGGCTGGATGCTGTTGTCGCGGAACGGTTGCTGGCGCGGCTGGAGACCTTCGAGGTCTGCGGGTTCATCGATGACTCGTGTCTGAGCGCGGTGCGGTTGCTGGCGGCCTGGGGCGCGACCGGGCGGGCGAGGGCGTTGCTTCAGCGGGTGATCGGCTGGAACGGCACGCTGTGGACCCGGCGGAAGGCCAGTGTGGTGGTGGCCCAGTTCGATCCGGTGGCGGCGCGGGGGCTGCTCGATCCGGGGGAGGTCACTCCTGCGGGCGAGCCTGGTTCGTTGCGACGGATGCGGCATGAGGGGGATCTGAGCAACCTGGCCATCGGGCTGGCTCCGCTGGACCTGCCCGCGGCACTGGCCACGATGCGGGAGATGACCGACCATCAATGGTCCATTGTGAACAATGACCGGTGGACGACGGCGGCCGTGATCGGCCAGCACCTGCTGGACTCCGGCCGCCGCGAGGAGGCCGAGGCGGTGCTGGCGGAGATCCAGCGGGACAGCGGGCAGGCCCCGGCGCTGGTTGATGTCCGGCCGACGGGGCCGTACCGCGTGATCGGCGGCGCGCCTCCGGACCCGCTGGCCAAGGTGAGTACGGCGACCTACCAGTTCAACCACACCAGGGACTGGATGTGGTTGCGGGAGCGGCGTTTCCACCGGGATCCGGCCGAGGTGGTCCGGGCGATGAGTCCCGATTCGTGGTCGGTGGGCAACCCGCACACCTGGGGGCGGGTGGTGCGGGTGCTGGCCGAGACCATCGCCGAGACCGAGCCGTCAAGGGCCGCGGCGCTGGTGGGCTCGCTGGTTGATGCCGGGGAGCGGGCGATCGGACTGGCGGCGCTGGGGCGAGGGGCGGCAGCCGCGGAGGCGCTGGGCCGGGTCGCGGCGTGCGAGTGGCTGGGGGCGGATCAGGACGGGCAGCCCTTCGCCTATGTGCGGGCTGACCACCGGGCTCGGTTCGAGGTGGCCGTGCGGTTGCTGCGGTGGTGGCCGGAGCAGGCGCTGCGGATGCTGGACGGGAGTGGGGCGCGGTACCTGACCCATGCCTGCGCGCTGAGCTACGCGGTGCTGGGCGGGTTCAAGCCGCCCTCGGGTGGTGATCCGCTGCTGGTCGACATCGTGCGGGCGCGGCAGGGTCTTGCTGGTATTGAAGATCCGCTGTACGCGGTGCTGGGGGAGCGCGCGGGCTTTGGCCGGTTACGGGAGTTGTTCGGCACGCCGCGGTTGCCGGCTGCGGCTGGCTTGATCGCCTACCTGGCGGAGAGCCATGACCTGCGTGGGCTCGCGGTGGAAGCCGTTGCCGCCGCTCACACCAGCTCGCCGGCCATCCGGGTGGTCACCCTGCTCCAGTTCGCCCGCTGCCCAGCCGTCGCGGACCTGGTCGACCCGGCCGAACTGCACGCGGAAGCCCTCCGGCTGGATCCGCGCGACCCGCTGGTCAGAGTGGAACGCGACGAGGTGCTCACCCGGCTGTTCCCGGTGCTGCTCGGCACCGACCCCGCGCTCGCGCTCGGCCACCTCTACCAAGCCCTGACCGACAACTGGGACCACGCCATGGCCCTGCTCGAACACGCCGCCGTGCCGATCACCGCGACCCTCGGGCCGGGGGCGGCCGGGGTGCTGCACGAACGGCTCCGGCTGGCGGTGGCGTGTGTGGGCGAGGTGCCAGGGGAGCTGGACGGGGTGCGCTAGACCAGGTTGCGGCCGATCCACTCCAGCACCGCGTACAGGCGTTCGGCGAGCTCGCGGCCGGGGGTGGTCAGCGCGTAGCTGACCTTGGGCGGGGTGTCGGGCTCGACCGAGCGGGTGATCAGGCCGTCGCCGACCAGGTCGCGCAGGTTCTGCGAGAGCATCTTCTCGCTGATGCCCTCGACCTCGTCGCGCAGTGCGGCGAACCGGCGCGGGCCCTCCAGCAGCGCGGCCAGCACCAGGATGCCCCAGCGGCTGGTGACATGGCCGAGGACCTCGCTGCCCGCGCAGTTCACGTGAAGACGGTCACGTGTCACCGGAGCCTTGCCCTGGTCTGCCTGCGAGCCAACCGTCACCTCCGGAGCTTACCTGAAAGTGCGTCCTTACCAGCGCGGATGGCACCGCCTAACGTCCGGGACATGGTGCGAGACAACAACATCCTGGTGACCGGCGCGACCGGCAACGTCGGCGGCGCGCTGCTGCGGCAGCTGCTGGCGCGCGGCATCACCCCGCGGGTGCTGACCCGCGACCCGGCCACCGCCACCCTGCCGGCCGGCGTGCCGGTGGCCACCGGCAGCCAGTCCGATCCGGCCGCGCTGGCCGCGGCGCTGGACGGGGTGGACTCGGTGTTCCTGGTCTGGCCGTTCGACGACGTGCACCGGGCCGCAGCGGTGGTGGCGGCGATCGCGGCGCGGGCCCGGCGGATCGTGCTGCTGTCCTCGGCCGCCGTGGACGACACCGCGGACCCCCAGCCCGACCCGATCGCCGAGCACCACGCGCGCATCGAGCGGCTGATCGAGGACAGCGGTCTGGAGTGGACGTTCCTGCGCCCGTTCGGCTTCGCCGCCAACACCCGGCAGTGGATCGGGCAGCTCCGGGCCGGGGACGTGGTGCGCGGCAGCCACGGCGAGGCCGGGTTCACCCTGGTGCACGAGGCGGACCTGGCCGAGGTCGCGGTGCGCGCGCTCACCGAGGACGGCCACCAGGGCGCCAGGTACCTGCTGAGCGGGCCGGCCGTGCACACCCAGATCGAGCAGGTGCGGATCATCGGCGAGGCGCTCGGACGGCCCTTGCGCTGGCAGGAGATCCCGCCGGGCGAGGCCAGGGCCGCCGCGCTGTCCTGGCTGGATGAGTCCATTGTGGACACTGTGCTGACCGGGTACGCGGCCATGGTGGACAACCCGTTGCCGCCCACCGGCGTGCTGGAGCAGCTGCTCGGCCGGCCGGGGCGGAGCTTCCGGGAGTGGGCCGCCGAGCACGCGGCGGAGTTCGGCCGCCGGGCCGAGGTCAGCCGGTGACCGCGGCCAGCACGTCCCAGGTGGCCATCGCGGCGTCGACGACCGCGGCCAGCTCTGCCCGGGTGGCGCCGCTGCGGGCCTGGATGGACAGGCCCTGCCACAGGGTGTTGTAGAAGGCGGCCAGCGCGTCGACATCGGCATCGGCGCGCACGTCGCCGTCGGCGATGCCGCGGATCAGCCGCTGCCGCAAGGCTTCCTGGGTCTCCCGGCGCAGGCCGGCCAGGAAGTCGCGCACGCTCTGGTTCTTGGGTGTGTACGTGGTCGCGGCCAGCACGATCATGCAGCCCGCCGGTTTCGCGGGGTCGGTGTAGGCGCGCACGTTGACCCGCAGCACCTGCTCGAAGGCCGCGCGCGCGGTGGGTTCCTCGCGCAGCGCGCGGGCCGCGGCCTCGCCCTCGGTCTCGTCGTAGTAAGCGACCGCCTCCCGGAACAGTTCCTCCTTGGTGCCGAAGGCGGCGTACAGGCTGGAAGCGTTGATGCCCATGGCCGCGCTCAGGTCGTTCAGCGAGGTCCCCTCGTAGCCGTGCTCCCAGAACACCTCCATCGCGCGGCGCAGGGCCGCGGTGCGGTCGAACGCTCGTGGACGGCCCCGGGTGGCCATGCCGAACCCCTTTCTGTAGCGATCGACCCAAAAAGCGTTGACAGGCCGCTCGGCTGCACGATACCAATTGTGTAGTGATCGACCCAGAAATGAGGGGACATGCCGGAACTCGCAGGTAAGGTGGCTCTGGTCACCGGGGGCAGCCGTGGCATCGGCGCGGCCATCGCCAGGCGGCTGGCGGCCGACGGGGCTGACGTGGCGCTGACCTATGCCAGCGCCGCGGACCGCGCGCGGGCCGTGGTCGAGCAGGTCGAGGCCGCCGGTCGCCGGGGCCTGGCCATCGCCGCGGACAGCGCGGACCCCGCGGCGGTGGTCGGCGCGGTCGAGCGGACCGTGGCCGAGCTCGGCCGGATCGACATCCTGGTCAACAACGCCGGGATCTTCCGCTACGGCACCGTCGACGAGGTGGACCTGGCGGAGGTCGACCGGACGCTGGCCATCCACACCCGCGCGGTCTACCTGGCCAGCCAGGCGGCGGCCCGGCACATGGCGCCGGGCGGCCGGATCGTCAGCATCGGCAGCTCGCTGGCCGAGCGGGTGCCCTACCCGGGGGTGGCGCTGTACGCGATGAGCAAGTCCGCGCTGATCGGCTTCACCAAGGGCCTGGCCCGTGACCTCGGCGGGCGGGAGATCACGGTCAACCTGGTGCACCCCGGCTCCACCGACACCGACATGAACCCGGCCGACGGCCCGCAGGCGGAGGAGGAACGCGGCTTCACCGCGCTGGGCCGCTACGGCAGCCCCGAGGACGTGGCCGCCTCGGTCGCGTACCTGGTCGGGCCCGGAGGCAACAACATCACCGGCTCCGCGATCACCGTGGACGCGGGCGCGAACGCCTGAGATCGCGCCCGGTCAGAGCACCTCGAAGTTGGCCATCATCGCCATGTCCTCGTGTTCGGCGTTGTGGCAGTGGAAGACGAACCGGCCGCGGTAGTCCTCGAACCGGGCGATCACCTCCACTGCCTCGCCGGGACTCAGGTCCACGGTGTCCTTGAGGCCGCCGTCGAACGGGCCCGGCGGGCCGCTGCCGCGGGAGAGGATGTGGAAGCCCACCAGGTGCAGGTGCACGGGGTGGTGCACGTCGGCGACGAACCGCCAGATCTCGGTGTCGCCCAAGCGGGGCCGGGCGTCCATCCGGTCCGGGGCGAACGGCTCGCCGCCGATCACCCAGCCGGTGCGGCCGTGCACCTGACCCGCGGTGAAGGCGAAATCCCTTGTGGTGACGGCTTGTTCCCGGCTGAGCGGGGCGAGATCGCTGAGCTTGGCCGGGATCCGGCTGTCGTCCCGGGCTTTCCTGGTGACCACGAACCGCATGACCTGCGCGGTGGAGCCGGTGCCGAGGCGGTTCAGCACCGTCACCTCGGTGCCGACCGGGTACCGGCCGAAGTCGACGATGACGTCGTAACGTTCCGCCGGCGCAAGGGGAATGTGGTCGTGCGCGCGGGGCGCGTCGAGCAGGCCCTGGTCGCTGCCGATCTGGACGAACCCGCCGCCGCCGGGCGGTGGCGGGTCGAGGGCCAGGTCGTAGCGGCGGGCGTTGGAGCCGTTGAGCAGGCGTAGCCGGTAGCGGGCCGCGGCCACCTCGTGCACCGGCCACGGCGCGCCGTTGACCAGGATCACGTCGCCGAAGACGCCCTCCACGTACTCGGGTTCGACGCCGGGAATGCTGCGCAGCAACGGATCCAGCGACGGGTAGGCGAAGGCGCCGTGCTCGTCGAAGGCGCGGTCACCGATCATCAGCGGCAGTTCACGCTCGCCCGCGGGCAGGCCGAGGGCGTCCTCTTCCTCGTCGCGGACCAGGTGGAAACCGGCCAGGCCCCGGTAGACCGCGGGACCGGTGAAGTCCATCCGGTGGTCGTGGTACCACAGGGTCGCGGCCCGTTGCCGCAGCGGGAAGACGTAGTCGCGGGAGCCGTAGCTGATGTTTGCCTTGGCGTCGTACATGTCGTGGCCGCCGTGCCCGCCGTCCCAGCCGGAGACCGGCATGAGCAGGTCGGTGGGGTAGCCGTCGTGCTCGGCCGGAGTGTGGCCGCCGTGCAGGTGCACCACGGTCGGCACCGGGAGCTCGTTGCGGTGGCGCACCACCACGGTCCGGTCCCGTCGCGACTCGATGGTGGGGCCGGGGAAAATGCCGTCGTAGCCCCAGATCGGCGTCCGGATGCCGGGCAGGATCTCGGCGGTGGCGGCGCGCTGGGTGATCGTGTAGTGGTCGGCCTCATCTGTCCGATGTGGACGGAGGACCGGCGGGATGGGCAGTGGCACCCGGAACGGTTCGGGCAGCGGGACCTTGCTGCGCAACAGTTCCCCGGTGCCCGGCGAGTCCGCGCGGAGCAGCCGCGGGGCGATCATCCCGGCCGCGAGCAGCACACCCGCGCCACCGGCCAGGCCGAGGAAACGCCGCCGGGGCAGCCGGGCGCTCATCGGGCCGCCTGCCACTGGACCGGCCGCCAGACCGCGATCGTGGTCAGCGCCACCGCGGTGACCAGCGCGACGCCCAGCGGGATGTGCAGGTCCAGCGCGCCGAACATGCCGGCGAAGTACTGCCCGGTCTCCCCGGCGGCGATGAGCAGGCTGACCCAGAACAGCCAGCGCGGTCCGCGCGCCAGCCACAGCACCAGGGTGGCCAGGAGCTGCGCGTAGCTCAGGTACGACACCGTGTCGGCGCCCCAGCGGTGCAGCCAGAGCATGTCGTAGTCCCCGCTCAGGTAGCCGCCGGCGAACACCGGCTGGCCGATGATCGCCACGGCGTGCGCGCTCACCAGCGCCCGGCTCACCCGCAGCGCCCCGATCGCCAGCCGGCTCGGCGTAGTCACGGTTGCGTTCACGTGCTCGAAGTTAGGATCCGCCGCCTTATGCTGTCCAAGACAAGATTCGTTATCTGCTCATAACAGAACAGGCATCAGCAGTGGATCTTCTGGCACTCCGCTACTTCCAGGTGCTCGCCCGGCTGGAGCACGTCGGCCGGGCCGCGGACCAGCTCCGGATCGCGCAGCCCTCGCTCAGCCGAACCCTGGCCCGGCTGGAGGACGACCTGGGCGTGCCGCTGTTCGACCGGCACGGGCGGCGGATCCGGCTCAACCGCTTCGGCGCGGCCTTCCTGCGCCGCGTCGACCGGGCGCTGGCCGAGCTCGACGACGCCCGCCGGGAGCTCGCCGATGCCGCCGGACTGGAGCGCGGCATCCTCGCGGTGGCCACCGAGACCCTGCTGCCGCTGTCGGAGGTGATCCAGACCTTCGTCGCCGAGCACCCGCTGGTGGACGTGCGGCTGTTCCAGTCCGCGGCCGGGGACATGGCGGCCCAGCTGCGCGAGGGCGAGGTCGACCTGTGCATCGGCTCGCAACCCTTGCCCGGCAACGACATCCGCTCCCAGGTGCTGCTGGACGAGCCGGTGCTGCTGTGCGTGCCGGCCGGGCACCGGCTGGCCGGGCGCGAGCGGGTGCGCATCGCCGAGCTGGCGGGCGAGCCCTTCATCACCACCCGGCCCGGCTACTGGCAGCGGGCGCTGGCCGAGCGGCTGTTCGCCAAGGCCGGGCTGGAGCTGGACATCGTGTGCCAGAGCGATGAGCCCGAGGGGCTGTTCCACCTCATCGGCGCCGGGCTGGGCATCGGGCTGGTGCCCTCCTTCGGCCGCCGGGTCGACATCCACGCCAACGTCGCCTGGCTGAAGGTGGACGAGCCGGACTGCCACCGGGTGCTGAGCCTGGCCTGGCGGCAGGACAGCTACCTCTCCGTCGCCGCGCAGCGGTTCCGCGACCACGTGATCGACCGCTTCAGCCACTAGCTGCTACTGTCAGGGCAGTCGTACAGGGCGATCGCCCTGAAAGGTGGTCAGCGATGGGAACTACCGCGGCGGCCAGGGGTCGCGAGGCACGGGAACGGCTGCTCAGCGCGGCGGTCGAGCTCATCCCGGAACGCGGCTGGACCGCGGTGAGCACCAGGGTGCTGGCCGAGCGGGCCGGGGTCACACCGAGCGTGGTGCACTACCACTTCCCGGCCGTGCAGGCGCTGCTGCGGGAGGCCGTGCTCGGCGCGATGGGGCAGCTGCTGGCGGGGCTGGACGAGGTGCTGGCCACCGCGCGCACCCCGGCCGAGGCGGTGGACGCGCTGGTGGCCTCGGTCGGCGAGCACACCGGCACCGATCCGCTGTCGCTGCTATTTGTCGAGGCGTTCCTGGCCGCGACCAGGGACGAGGAACTGCGCCGGGAGATCGGCGCGGTGCTGGACGGGTTCCGGCAGCGGCTGGGGGAGTGGCTGGCCGGGCTCGGGGTGGCCGAGCCGTGGGAGACCGCCGCCGTGCTGGCGGCCACCATCGACGGTCTGTTGTTGCACCGGGGGCTGGGCGCCGGGCTGGACACGACCGCTGTCCTGCGCCGCTTGGTCGCGGGCTGATCCGGGTGGAGGACGGGATGAGGGTAGTGGTCTGCGGGGCCGGGATCGCCGGGCTGGCGCTGGCGAACCAGCTGGCCCGGCTCGGCGCGGAAGTGGTGCTGCTGGAACGGGCACCCGGCCCGCGCGCACAGGGATACATGATCGACTTCTTCGGCGCGGGCTACGACGCGGTGGAGAAGATGGGGCTGTTGCCCGCGATCGAGCAGGTGGCCTACTTCGTCGAGGAAGCGGCCCTGTTCGATGAGCGCGGTCGTCGCCGGGCCGGGGTCCAGTACCGGCAGTTCGCCAGGTCGCTGCGCGGGCGGCTGCTCAGCATCATGCGGCCTGACCTGGAACGGGTGCTGCGCGAACACCTGCCGTCCACAGTGGACCTGCGCTTCGGCGCCGCCCTGACCGGCGTCCTCGATCGCGGTGACGGGGTGCTGGTGACCCTGGCCGACGGCACCGAGCTGGCGGCTGACCTGCTGGTCGGCGCGGACGGGATCCACTCCACGGTACGCGGGCTGGTCTTCGGCGAGGAGCGGAAGTTCCTGCGCTACCTGGGTTTCCACACCGCGGCCTTCCAGTTCGAGGCGCCGGAGCTGCACGAGGCGCTGCGCGGCCGGTTCAACCTGACCGACACCATGGGCCGGCAGCTGGGCCTGTACGCGTTGCGGGACAACCGGATCGCCGCCTTCACCGTGCACCGCGCCCCGAATCCGGCGCTGCCCACGGACATCTGGGCCGCGCTGCGGGAGATCTACGGCGGGCTGGGCTGGCTGGCGCCCACCGCGCTGGCGAAGTGCCCACCGGCGGCGGAGATCTACTACGACCAGGTCGCGCAGGTCGAGCTGCCCAGCTGGCACCGCGGACGGGTCGTGCTGGTCGGCGACGCCTGCTACGCGGTCTCGCTGCTGGCCGGGCAGGGCGCGTCACTGGGCATCGCCGGGGCGTACCTGCTTGCCCACCAACTGGACCAGGCGCCGAGGATCGAGGACGCGCTGGCGGCCTACGAGCGGCGGTGGCGGCCGGTGGCCGAGGAGAAGCAGCAGGTCGCGCGGTCCGGGGCGCGCTGGTTCCTGCCCGAGTCGCCGACCCGGCTGCGGCTGCGCCGCCTGGCGCTGCGGGCCTCCCGGCTGCCGCTGGTGGACCGGGTGGTGGGGCAGACCCTGGTCGGCAAGCCGGTCACCGCCATCGCGGACCTGCGGTCCTGACCGGCCCAGCGGCACGGGGTTTCGGCCCTGGTTGAAACCACTGCTCCAAGTGGCCGCCTGCCCCTAACCTCCGTGATCACCAGATCGTCTAGGAGGACGAACAGAATGCAGCTGGTCAGGAAGATGCTGTTGAGCGCGGCGGTGGTCACCGCGGCCGTGTCGGGCACGCTCGTGCTGGACGCCACCCCCGCGCGGGCCGACGTGTGGGACTGCCACGCCAACGCCGACCAGGCCGCCAACTTCGGTGAGGGCACCTGCGACTCGGGCTTCGGCACCTACCGCGTCGTGGTCGAGTGCAACATGGCGCACTGGCCCTACACCAGGAACATCAACGGTCCCCTGGTGGAGAAGCGCGAAGGCTCCTGGGGCCCGGTCTCCCGGGTCGACGGCCAGCCCAACGGCTGCCACGTGACCAAGGCGTGGGTCGTCGCCTACTGAGGCCTCGCCAGCGCAACGGCTGACCCGGCCCGTGACCACTCGGTCGCGGGCCGGGTCCCGTTCGAACGCCCGCCGGTCCTCAGGCGCGCACCCAGCTCAGCGCGGCCACCCGCTTGCGGCCCTCCACCTCGTACTCCGGCGTGCTCAGCGTGAGCCGGTCGCCCTCGAACCGCACCGCCCGCCGCTGCTGTGCCCCGGTGAGGTCCGGGTGCGAGCTGATCTCCAGCTGGTGCAGCACGAAGTCCCCATCCAGCGCGTAAGTGCCGGTGTAGCCGAAGTAGTAGTCCACGCCGTGGGTCTGGCCGTCGGTGCGGGCCAGGTGCACCGACATGTGGCCGCGGGCGGTGTAGAGCAGGCGGCCGTTGGGGTTGGCGCCGAACGGGTCGCTGATCTTCTCGCCGGTGGCCGCGTCCAGCTCGCGGTACCAGTCCAGCCGCCACCGCCCCACCAGGGACGCCTCGGTAGTCATGCGCGCGAATCTATCCCGACGGCGGCGGCTCGCTCCGGTCCAGGGTCTGCGCCTGCTCCTCCTCGGCCGCCTGCGCCCGTTCGGCCGGCCGGTCCGGGGACAGCGGCAGGCGCGAGCGCACGATCGGCCAGTGCGGGCTCATGTTCGGCATGGGTTACCCCCAACGACGTTGCGGCGGGGTGACCGGCCTGGCCGCGACGCCAACCGGCCACCCCCGCGGTTTCCGGGAACCGCGGTAACCGGTCTACGCCAGTGGGGTTGTGCGACGCCGGGCCTGAAATGCCTGACAACAAACTCTGAACAAGCTCTGAACAATCGCCCCGGGGCGGGCTCAGGTCATCGGCGGGTCGGGGGCCAGGGTGCCGTCGGGGGCGATGTGGTCGAAGATCTGCTGGATCAGCGTGATCACGTGCGGGTCGTCCACGGTGTAGAGCTGGCGGCGGCCGTCCCGGTGCCCGGAGATCACCCCGGCCAGCCGCAGCTTGCTCAGGTGCTGGGAGGCGGTGGCGATGCCGATGCCGACCCTGGCGGCCAGCGTGCCCACGTCGTAGGAGCCGTGGGTGATCAGCCAGACCAGGTGCAGGCGGACCGGGCTGGCCAACAGGGCGAAGGTCTCCGCCCCCGACCGCAGCTGGGCGGGGGTCGGTTCGGTGGCCGCTCCGGTGGTCGGCGGCTCCGCGGGTGCTGGCGATGTCGGCATGTCCCGGCCATTGTTCCGCTACCGCGCGCGGACCGGCCAGCGCGGCGCCTCGTTTCGATAGTTGCGCATGTGTCGAAATGATGTGACACTGGGGGCACTCCGAAGGGGAGTAGCCCGCAACACCGCACGTCGACATGCTGAGGACCCCGTGTCCTCCGGCGACGGGACCGGCTCCGGCCGGTGGGCGAGACCTTCGGCCAAGCAGTCATGCCTGGCCGAGCCTCCCTGGAGCCCCGGTCTGGCCGTCCGCCGCCCGGGAAGGAACCCCGCACCGTGCCCAGCAAGCTGGTCCGGCCACTCGCCCTCTGCGTCTCGCTCACGCTGCCCGCGCTGATCACCCGCGTGGCCGGGGCGCACCTGCCGCCGCCCGCCGCGCTGCTGCTCTTCGGCGCGGCCGTGGTGGCCGCCTCCTTCCTGCTGGCCTGGGCCGCCGAGGCCGCGCAGGCCGACATCTCCGGCGGGCTGGCCATCGCGATCCTGGCGGTGATCGCGGTGCTGCCGGAGTACGTGGTGGACCTCTACTTCGCCTACACCGCCGGGTCCGACCCGACCTATGTGGCCTACGCCGCGGCCAACATGACCGGCTCCAACCGGCTGCTGCTCGGCCTGGGCTGGTCGGTGGTGGTGCTGATCGCGCTGGTGGTGGCCAAGCGCCGCAGCGGGCGCAGCGTGCGGGAGCTGGTGCTGGAGTCCGGTTACCGGGTCGAGCTGGGCTTCCTGGCCATCGCCTCGGTGGTGGCCTTCCTGATCCCGGTCAGCGGCCAGATCCCGCTGCTGCTGGGCTTCGCCCTGCTCGGCTTCTTCGGCTTCTACCTGTGGAAGGTCTCCCGGTCCGAGGCGCAGGAGCCGCACCTGGTCGGCCCGGCCGCGGTGATCGGCGCGCTGCCCCGCCGCGGCCGCCGGACGCTGGTGATCGGGCTGTTCGCCTTCGCCGCGGTGGTCATCCTGGCCAGCGCGGAACCCTTCGCGCACGGCCTGATCGCCACCGGCAAGCAGCTGGGCGTGGACGAGTTCCTGCTGGTGCAGTGGCTGGCCCCGCTGGCCTCGGAGTCACCGGAGTTCATCGTGGCCATCCTGTTCGCGGTGCGCGGGCAGGGCGCGGCCGCGATCGGCACCCTGATCTCCAGCAAGGTCAACCAGTGGACGCTGCTGGTGGGCAGCCTGCCGGTGGCCTACCTGTTCGGCGGTGGCGGCGCGGGCGGCTTGCAGCTGGACGCCAGGCAGATCGAGGAGTTCCTGCTCACCGCCACCCAGACCGTGCTGGGCGTGGCCGCGCTGCTGGCGCTGCGCTTCCCGCGCTGGGCCGCCTGGACCCTGCTCGGGCTGTTCGCGGTGCAGTTCGCCCTGCCCGGCCAGGCCGCCAGGTATGTGCTGTGCGTGATCTACCTGGTGCTCGCGATCGGCGCGCTGGTGCGCAACCGGGCGCACATCCTGCCGACGCTGGCCGCGCCGTTCCGGCGGCAGCAGGCCGAGGTGGCCGAAGGGGAGCTGGCCCGGCGGTGAACCTGGCATGCGTGTGCCCAGCAGGATCGCCGGGGCCGGCAGAACGCCTACTGGAACCGCGACTGAGCGCCGGCTGACCGGCCTGGGCTGGCGTGGGCCGGGTGCCCGCGCCACCCCCAGGCGGCGGGCCGAGGAGTGAGACCGCACAGGATCCGCCGGTGCAGTTGCCGCAGCGGCGCACCGGGTTCCACGCCCAGCTCCTCGACCAGCCGGGTTCGCAGCGCGGCGAACCAGTGCAGCGCCTCGGCCTGTCTGCCGGACTGGCACAGGGCGACCATCAGCTGCTCGGCGGCGCGTTCGTCGAAGGGGTGGCTCGCGGCCCGGGTCGCCAGCGCGGGCAGCAGTTCGCCGTGGCGGCCCTGGCGCAGGGCGAGGTCCGCGTGGTCCAGCTGGGCGAGCAGCCGTTGCGCGTGCAGGACCTCGCGCCGGGCGTTGAACCAGGGCAGGTCGATCCCCGCGCAGAAGTCGTCCCGCCACAGGGACAGGGCCTGCTCGAACAACGTGAGCGCCCGGTCTTCGTCCCGCTCCGCGCGGGCACGGGGGAGCAGGTCCTGGAAGCGGTGCAGGTCGATCGAGTGCTCGGGGGCGCGGAGCCGGTAGCCGCCCGCGTCCCGTTCGATCGACGCCCCGCCCGCCCGGTCCAGGATCGCGCGCAGCCGGGAGAGGTAGGAGTACAGGGCACCGGGGCCGCCGGGCGGCGGCCGCTGGCCCCAGAGCCGGTCCGCCAGTTCGGCCAGGGTGACCGCGCGGTTGGCCTCGGCCAGCAGGGCCGCGAGCACGACGCGTTGTTTGGCGTGGCCCAGGCACACCCGGTGGCCCTCCGAGCACATCTCGACCGCGCCCAGCACTGCGAAGGTCGCCATGTCCGCCAGCCTGACCTTTCCGGCACTCGGCGGATAAGCGTGCTGGCGGTCAGCTCCCGGCACATTCGCGCCACGCCGGTGGGATGATGGACCGGTGAGCTCGGATGGCAGTGCACCCCGGTTCGACCGCGATCGCGACGAGGAAGGCCGCGCCCGCAACGCCCGGCCCAGGGACGGGCTGGGCAGGCCGCTGCCGCACGGTGCGCCCGGGGTCGAGCGCCTGCCCGAGGGGGTCGTGCGGTCACCGGAGGAGACCCTGACCGAGGCGCAGCGGCTGCTCGACGCGGGCATGCCCTTCCACGCGCACGAGATCCTGGAGGACGCCTGGAAGTCCTCGGCCGAGGCGCACCGCATGCTGTGGAAGGGCATGGCCCAGCTGGCGGTGGGCGCCACCCACGCCGCGCGCGGCAACCACACCGGCGCGGTCACCCTGCTGCGGCGCGGCGCCGGGAACATCGAGGCATACCAGGATGATCCGCCGCACGGCATCGACGTGGCCGGGCTGCTGCGGTGGGCGCACACGCACGCCGAGGAGCTGGCGGCGGGAACCGGGGACCTGCCCACGCCCCGGCTCCGTTAGGCGCGGGTCAGTCGGTGTGCAGGCGGACCTCGGCGCCGTCGGGCAGGCCGTGCACCTTCTGCGCGATCGGACCGCGCACCCGCATGCAGTACACCGCGTCCCTGGCCACCAGGTTGGCCTCGTCGAACGTCCCGCCGAGCACGAACGGGCGCACCGGCAGCAGCCGCTCGCGGTAGCCGAGCGGGCCGTGCCGGTCCTGCCAGTCGGTGGCGAAACCCTTGGCGGCGTTGAGCTCCGGGTCGGCGGCCAGCCAGGTCATCCAGTCGGTCAGTGAGCCGCCGAGGTCGGTGCGCTCGGCGGTCTCCGGGTCGAAGCTGACCACCCGGTCGCCGGTGACGGCGAACTGCACGCCGAAGAGGTCCTGGCCGAAGCAGAACAGGCCGGCCGCGAGCTCGCCGTAGGTGTCCTTCCAGAGGCCGGGCTCGTTCCACTCGGCCAGCTCCGGGCCGAGTCCCTCGGTCCCGGCGCGGAAGACCTGCACACCGCCGTTGGCGATGGTGAAACCGTTGGTGTGGCTGAGCAGCTCGGCCAGCTCGGCGAACGGGCCGGAGTCGGCGCCCAGGTGTAGTTCCACCGGCGCGCCCAGCGGGTGGCGGCCGCGGGCGAGCAGGTCGGCGAAGTCAGCTGGAATGTCCACTGTGGTCAGTCCGTTTCCCTGATGACGACCGGGCTCCGGTCGTCGAGCCCCCGCACCTGATGGCCGAGGGTAGACCCGGCGCTGCGATTGTCGCTGGCGTCGATGTGCTTCACGCTGGGCACCCAGGGGTGCTGCCTGCCACCTTCGTAGGTCATCGCGGGCGGGTACTCGTCCTTGTCCTTGGGCCGTTCGCCGTCCGCGGGCTGGTACGACGGGATCGGGTCGGTGGACTGCCTGCGCCGGGCGTCGGCGATCCGCTTGCGCTCGGCGGCGGGCTCGGTCCGGTCCACGTGCAGCACGTCCGGCAGCGGCGTGCCCGGTCTGGACGTGCCGCCCTCCCAGATGGTGCCGCTGCGGGCCTCGTTGATGTGCTGCAGGGCCTCGGCGTGCCGGTCCCTGGACAGGTAGATCTCGGCGGGTAGCTCCTTGCCGTCCTGCGACTCGGCCAGCTCGTACAGCCCGTTGCGGGCGGTGGAGCCGCCTTCGAGCACCGCGTCGCCCACGGCCTCGCCTGCGGCGTCGGCCAGGCCGGTGGCGATCGCGCCCAGTGCCTTCAGCCGGTCGTTCCCGGTCAGCTCGCCAAGGCTGCTCAGCCCGGCGCCGAGCAGCTCGGTCCCGGCCTTGGTGATGGCGTCGGCCGGGTTGTCCAGCTGCCTGCTCAGCCAGGACAGCGCGTCGCCCACGTCGCGCTGGTTGTCCGGTTCGCTCAGGTACTCGATGATTTCCTGGATCACCCGGCCCAGCCCGCGGCCGCGGTCCGGCTGTGGTGGCGGCTTGCCCTGCGCGGTGCGGGCCGCGGCGGCGTTGATCATCGTGCGGGCCTGGCCGCCGAGCACCGAGGCGTAGTACTCCTCGAACAGGCCCCGCACCGGCTGCGGCAGCATCTGCACCAGCGCGTACCGGCCCAGGTTGGTCTCGATCAGGTCGGTGATGCCGGTCTTGACGCCGGTCACCTCGGTGGCGAAGTTGTCCGCCCGGACGGCCAGTCCGCCCATCTGACCACTGACCTCGGTGGCGCTGGTGAGCGTCTTGCTAGCCCTGGTGTCGAAGGCGCCGCCTGCCGAGTCGGGCCATGCGGCCCGGACCGGGGCCAGGTCGTGCCCGCCGGCCTCGGTGAACCGGGTCTGGCCGCCGCGCCAGCCAGTGGCCAGCTGCTTGACCCGCTCCTCATCGGGTTCCGGCCAGCCGCTGATCGCCTTGACCTTGGGCCACAGGCCCAGCTCAGGGGAGGGCTCCGGGATCGGCACCTGCGTCACCTCCCGTCGGCATGGCCGCCGCGGACGCGCTGTCCGCGTTGAGGTAGTCCTCGGCGCACTGCACGCCGATCTGGGCGTCCTCGGCCATCGCCGGGCCGACCCGGTCCGCGGCGGTGCGCGCGGCCTGGCCTGGCGCGGTGTACACCGAGCGGAAGGCCTGGCCGAGGACGTCGCCGCCGATGCCGGACTCGGCGCCCGCGATCATCGACTTGTCCTGCTGCCAGCCCTGCTCGAGCTCGGCGGCCCGCTGGGACAGCGCCTGCATCGCGGTGCGCACCCCGGCCGGGCGCATGTGCGCGAAACTCATGCCGACAGGGTGGGTGCTGCCTCCCGGTCGTGGGCGGTCATGGCCGGTTGCTGTCGTCGGCGCGGGCCAGCAGCGCGGTCAGCGCGGTGCGCGAGGAGACGCCGAGCTTCTGGAAGGCCCGGCTCAGGTGGGTCTCCACGGTCCGCTCGCTGACCACCAGCAGCGCGGCCACCGCGCGGTTGCTGTGCCCCTTGGCCACCAGCCCGGCGATCTCCGCCTCGCGCGGGGTCAGGCCCAGCGGGTTCGCGCCCGCGGTCCTGGGCACCCGGCGACCCAGTCGGCGCTGGTAGCGGAGCACGATCTCGGTGTGCGTGCTTGACCCGCAGTCGGCGAACACCGCGGCCGCCTTGTCCATTGTGGACAGTGCGCGGTCCCGGTCGCCCAGGGTGGCGTGCAGCTGGCCGGCGAGCAGGGTGGCACGGGCGGACTGGACCGGGAACCCGGCCGCGGCGAAGGCGGTGGCGGCGGACTCGGCCAGCGCCAGTGCGGACTTGGTGTGCTCGGCGGACTTGCCGCAGGCCCGCGCGTAGGCCTTGGCCAGGGTGGCCGCCGCGCCGCTGTAGGGCAGCAGGTCCTCGGTCAGCGCGACCGCCCGCTCCGCCCAGTCCGCGGCCTCGGCCGGGCGGTCCCGCCGGGCCGCGATGTGCGCCAGCTCCAGGTAGATCAGCACCCTGGCCCGGTGCAGGGTGCCCGGCAGTTCGGGGCCGCCGAGGCCCTCGATGGTCTCGGCCAGCGGGACCTGGTGGCCGAGGCGTGCCCGGACCAGATCCCGGACCAGGCTCACGTGCGGGGCCAGCGGGTGCCAGCTCGCGCAAGACAGGGTGGCCACCTCACGGCAGGCCCGTTCGGCCGCGGGCAGGTCCAGGCAGTACAGGGCGACCGCCGCACGGGCGCAGAGCACGTTGACCAGCAGCGGTTCGATGCCGGAGAGGCGAGCCGCGTCCAGGGCCTCCTCGGCCAGGGCGATCGCCTCGGGCACTCGCCCGGCATGGGCCAGCACGGCCGCGGTGGTGCCCAGCACCTCACCGCCGAAGGTGAGGTGGCCCAGCCGCTGGGACAGCCGCCGCACCCGGTCCAGCCTGTGCAGCGTGTCACCGAGGCGCAGGTGGCAGATCGCCTCCACCAGCGGCACCAGGTGCGAGATGCCCAGGTTCGCCAGGTGGTCCGCCTCGTCCACGCGGTCGTAGATCTCGGCCGCCTCGTCCAGCGCGCGCACCGCCTCTGGCACTCGCCCCAGCTCGGGGTAGCACCAGGCCAGCATGGCCAACGCGGTGCAGCGCAACGGATCCGGCAGCTGGAGCCGGAGCGCCTCGGCAGCGGCTTCGGCGGCCTCGGTGAAGCGGGCGTCCAGCACCAGGGACAGCGCCAGGTTCAGCCACAGCGCGGCGGTGGCGGCGTCCGGGCGGTCGTACTGCCTGGCCAGCTCGGCGCGCACCAGCCGCCTGCCCTCCTCCGGCTGCCAGAGCAGGCGGCTGGTGGTCGCGCACAGCACCACCGCCTGGTGCCGCAACGCGGGCGCCTCGGCCGGCGTGGCGTCCAGGTGCATCCGCAGCAGGTCCCAGCATTCCAGGTAGTGCCCGCACAGCATCAGCGCGTGTGCCAGGTCCAGCCGCAACCGGCGGCCCAGCTCGTCGCCGGGGTCGGGGTGCCCGCGCAGCGCGACCCGCAGCCAGCTCACCGCGGTGGCCGGGGCCTGGGCCAGCGCCAGCCGGGCCGCCTCGCGCAGCAGCCGCACCGCCTCCGCGTCGCCCACCGTGGCGGAGCGGGCGATGTGCGGGGCGATGGTGGTCAGCGCGGCCCCGCGCTCGGTGAGCAGCCCGGCCGCCCTGCCGTGCGCAGCGGCCCGCCACAGCGGGGTGGCCGAGTGGTAGACGGCGTTGCGCAGCAGCGGGTGCCGGAAGGTCACCCGCTGCCCGGCGCCGGTGCCGCGCAACAGGTCCGCCTCGAACAGCTCCTCGGCCGCGGCGTGCGTGTCCGCCAGGCTCAGGCCGGCGGCCGCGGCCACCAGCTCGGGGTCGACCTGGTCGCCGATCACCGCGGCCGCCCGCGCCACCAGCCGCGCGGCCGGGGAGAGCCGGGCGAACTCCGTGCGCAGCACCGCCGCGATGCCCGGCGGCACCTCCGCGCCCTGCTCGGCGGGGACGGCCAGCTCGCCGCCGTGCGCGAGCACCTGGAGGTAGAGCGGGTTGCCGCCGGAGAGGTCGTAGAGCCGTCGGCGCTGGCGGCCTGAGGGCAGCAGGTGGCTGGCGGCCTCGAAGTCCAGTGGCGCCAGCCCGATCCGGTGCCGGGTGTCGTCGTAGGCCGGGCCGGTGAGCACCGCGGCCAGCTTGTCGGGCAGCTGCCGCGGCCGGTGCGCGAGCAGGAGCAGCAGGGGAGTCGCCGGTGGGCGGCGCAGCAGGTGGGTGAGCAGCTCGGCGGTGGACTCATCCGCCCAGTGCAGGTCGTCCAGGGCCAGCACCAGTCCGGCCGGACCGGCCAGCGCGTCCAGCGCGGCGGCCACCGCGCGGTGCAGCAGGTACCGCTCGGCGGCCTGCGGCGGCGGGGCGGGCGGCACCCGCTCGGCCAGGCCGGGGAAGGCGGTGGCCAGCCAGCGCAGGTGACCGGGGCCCAGCGCGGCCGCCTGCTCCTCGGTCAGCGCGGCCAGGTGGTGGTCGAGGGCGTCCAGGAACACCCCGAACGGCAGGTCCCGCTCGAACTCGCCGGCCCGGCCGGCCAGCACGGTCAGGTCACGGTCGGCCGCGCGGAGGCCGATCTCGTGCAGCAGCCGGGACTTGCCGATGCCGGGCTCGCCGACGACCTCCACCGGGGTCAGACCGGCGGGCAGCGCGTCCAGCAGTAGATCGAGCTGGGCCAGTTCACGCTGACGGCCGACGAACATCCGGTCAGTGCAGCACAGAGTGAGCCCTCGCGGGGTCGATCCCGCCTGCCTCACCTGGTTGATGGAACGCGCGGCCCGGGCCGACCGGTCTGGTCCGCGCGTTCCGGCTGGTTCAGATCAGGCCGACCTCGGTGAACTTGCGGCCGTTGAGCGGCTGCGGCTCACGCGAGTTGCCGTGGTTGAACAGGCCCTGGAACCGGGCCAGGGTGGCGGCGCCGACCGTCTTCTCGGTGGTCAGGTACCACTGCACACCCTCGTCGAACGGGAAGGTGGTCAGCGAGCCCTCGTAGCGCAGGGTGTGCCGGCTGTGCGGCAGCAGCGAGTTCAGGTCGATGCTGGGAATGCGCACCTGCTCGCCGCACTCCGGGGCCAGCTTGGCCAGCACGGTGTCCACCGCGGAGTGCCCGCCCACCCGCAGCGGCACGCCGATCACCAGCAGCTTGCCCGCGGTGCTGCGGTGCACCAGGTGCATTTCCAGCGGGTCGCGGCGGCCGTTGAACTGGTGCTCGGCCGGAGTGTGGAAATGGAGCTGGATCAGGTCAAAACGGACACCGCCCGCGGTGACGAATCCGGCGCCCGGCCGGACATCCGCCTGCTCGGTTTCCTCGTGGTCGCGGGTCTGACAGCCGTTGGGCTTGTCCGCGTCCTTCTGGATGTACTTCAGGACCAGTTCGGAGTGTCCGTAGGTGACATCTAACTTCGGGTGGCTTGGATCGATCTGGATAGCCCCCGGCACCACGTTGACCGGGCTCTGCGTGGCAGGCGCCTGGGACTGAGCGACCGGGCTGACCACCACGGCGGCGACGGCGACCAACGGCAGCACGACAGAAAGGGATCGTTTCAGAGTCACTTGCAGGACCTTTCAGGAAATTGAAATCACATGGTTGGGCAAAGCCCGCGAACCGGTTCATTCAAGACCTAAGGGCCCGGTAAGGGCATCAGTAAAAGGAATGATCTGCGTCACGACAAACGGCCTTTCGGTCTATTTCCATTTCACCCGAACGGCCTAAGGTGTAATAAAGGGCGGAAAAAGGTGACAATTCGGGCGGGGTTGACCGCCCTGAAGAGAGTCCGGTAGGCAGGGAACCTCTGGGGAGGTGTTGATGACGATCCGCGGCCACCGCGACGTCACCGCCGAGGCGGTTGGCGCGTACTACGACCAGATCACCGAGTTCATCGACGGCGATCTCGGCGGCAGTTTCCACGTCGGCTACTGGGCCGGTCTGCCCTACGGCACCTCGGTGCAGGAGGCCGCGCAGCGGATGACCGCGCTGATGATCGACAAGCTCGCGGTGCGGCCAGGTCAGCGGGTGCTCGACGTGGGCTGCGGCACCGGCCGTCCCGCGCTGGAGCTGGCCAGGGCCACCGGCGCGGAGGTGGTCGGCGTCAACGTCAGCCGCCGCCAGCTCGACCTGGCCGAGCGCAACGCCGCCGAGGCCGGGCTCACCGAGCGGGTGCGGTTCGAGTTCGCCGACGCGACCGACCTGCCGTACCCGGCGGAGTCCTTCGACGGGGTGTGGCTGTTCGAGTCGCTGTTCCACATGCCCGACCAGGCCAAGGTGCTGCGGCAGCTGGCCGAGGTGCTGCGGCCCGGCGGCCGGCTGGTGATCGCCGACCTGGTGCAGCTGGTGCCGCTGACCGAGGAGCAGAACCAGGAGCTGCGCGAGACCTGGGCGCTCAACAGCATCGCGGCCATCCACCCGCTGGCCGGCTACCCGGAGCTGCTGGCCGAGAGCGGGCTGGAGCTGGTGGAGTCGCTGGACATCACCGAGGACTCGCTGCGCGGCACCTTCCGCGGCCTGCAGGCCGAGCACGACGCCTACGTGGCCGCCAACGGGGAGCTGCCGGAGGAGGCCGACGCCGGGGTGGACAACGGCTGGGCCAAGCTCGCGGTCACCCCCGAGATCGGCTATGCCGTTGTGGTGGCAGGGAAACCGTCCCCTACTGTCGGCGGGTGACCCCGCACGCCCACGCCCTCTTCGCCCACCGCCTGCCCGCACCGGCCGCCGCCGCGATCACCCAGGCGCTGACCGCCACCGGCCTCGCCGTGCACCAGGTCGAGGCGGACAACACCGACAGCACCGCCGAGGAACTGACCGCGCTCGCCGAACACTTGGACGGGCCGCTGCTGCTGCTCGGCCATGGCATCGGCGGCACCGCCGCGCTCCAGGTGGCCGCGCGGATCCCGGCCGTCACCGCGGTGGCCACGCTGGCCGCGCCCGCCCCGGCGGAGGCGGTGGCCAAGCTCGGCGCGGCGCTGCTGGTGCTGCACTCACCGACCGACGTCACGGTGGGGATCGAGCACGCCCGGCGGATCTTCCTGGACGCCCGGCACCCCAAGTCCTTCCTCGCCCTGGACGATGCCGACCACGACCTCATCCGCCCGCGCGACGCCGCCTACGCGGGCGCGATGATCGCCGCCTGGGCCGCACGGCACCTGCCGGCGCCCGCCGCCGAACCCGAGGGCCACGTGGTGGTCACCGAGAACGGCACCGGGACCTACGGCCAGACCATCACCGTGGGCAGGCACGTGATCACCGCCGACGAGCCGCGCCCGCTGGGCGAGGACAGCGGGCTGTCCCCGTACGACCTGCTGCTGGCCGGGCTGGGCGCGTGCACCTCGATGACGCTGCGGATGTACGCCGAGCGCAAGGGCTGGCCGCTGGAGCGGGTCAGCGTGGCGCTGCGGCACTCCAGGGTGCACGCCAGCGACTGCGCGGACTGCGAGACCAAGGACGGCAGGCTGGACCGGATCGAGCGGGCCATCCGGATCACCGGTCAGCTGGACGCCGGGCAGCGCCAGCGCCTGCTGGAGATCGCCGACCGCTGCCCGGTGCACCGCACGCTGCACTCGGAGATCATCATCGACACCGCGGCCTACTGAAGGTAGCCCTGCACCTCGCCCGCGGGCCGCGCGCTCGCCTCGTCCGGGTCCTGGCCGAACTCCGCCGCCGCGCGCCGCTGGCGCAACAGGTCCCAGCACTGGTCCAGCTGCTGTTCCAGGGACTTCAGCCGGGTGCGGTCGGCCTCGGACAGCCCGCCGCCGTGCCCGCGCAGCTCCCGTTCCTCGGCGACCAGCTCGTCGATGGTGCCGAGGATGTCCTTCTCCGCCATTGGTCGGCTCCTCTCCCGATCGGCTATCCGCGAGCGTAGTCCGGAGTGGACCGCAGCGCCCGGATCGCCCAGTCCAGCGCGGGCGCGAGGGGCTCAGGCTCGGGCCAGCCGTTGACCGTGGCGAGCAGGCGCAGGTAGCGGTCACGGCGCGGGTCGGCGGCGGCACTGAGGCGGGCGAGCAGGTCCGGCAGGTCGGGGTGCTGCGCGAGGATGGCCTCGGCCACCGGGCGGGCCGAGGGGGACGCCGGGTCCAGGCCCTCGGCCAGTGCGGGGGAGACCCGGTCGCGGACGGTGGCGGCGAGGTCCGGGCGGGGGAGTCCGGTGGCCGGGAGCTCGTGCTGCTCGGCCAGCTTCCGCAGGAGCGCGCGGAAGTCCGGGTCCTGGGTCAGCGTGGCCAGCTCCAGCCAGGCCTCCAGCTGCGCCGCGGTCGGCTGCGGCGGCAGCTCCGGGGTGAGCGACTGGCTGATCCCGCCGCGCCGGGTGAACACCGCGTCCAGGAAGTCCTCGACCAGGCGCAGCCGTTCGGCCTCGGTGCCGGTGGCCAGCCGGTGCAGCAGGTCCAGGGCGCGCAGGGTGCGGATCAGGTCGAGGCGGGCCAGGGCGGCCGGGGCGAAGCGGCGGTGCCCTGCCGGGTTGCGCGCCGAGGGCACCAGGCCCTAGTCGGCGTAGCAGCGGATCGCCTTGACGGTCAGGCCGGTGCGCTGGGCCAGTTCGCCGATTGAGTAGTCCATGCCGCCACCCTCGGGCCTCCCCTTGCCGGAGAGGCAAGCCCTCAGCAGATCGACTGGGTCCCGGTGTTCAGCGCGCGCCGGTGCAGCCGGTCCAGGCGGTGCTGGAGCGCGCCGGTGAGCCCGGCCTCCAGCAGCAGCACCCGGCAGCGCAGGTCAGGGCGACGAATGTCCTTTGTGGACACCAGCTCGGCGAGCAGGCTGGTGGTCAGCTCGTCGAGGCGCTGCCGGATCACCGCGAGGTCCGGACGGGTGGCAGGCGCGTGGTCCGGGTGCCGGGTCCAGTAAGCGAACAGGCCGCGCTGCACCGCCTTGTTCGCGGTGATCTGGTCCTGGAAGAAGCGGACCGTGCCCTCCGGGTCCAAGCCGAGTGGGCCTGCCTTGGCGCGCACGGCGTCGAGCACCTGCTGTTCGCGCACCGGATCGTCGATCGGCTTGCCGGTGCCGAACTTCGAGGCGGCCACCAGGTCGCCCACCAGCAGCCGCTGGATCACCAGCTCGGTCAGCGGACCCAGCCTGCGGAGGTCCTGGGCCTCGACCGTCGCGGTGACCGGGGTGGCGGCCGCGGCGGCCGGGCCGCCGACGGTGAGGGCGCCGAGCAGGACCGAGACGAGCAGCGCGAGGCGACGGAGGCGCATGGCTCCACAGTAGGCTCACGACACTAGAGCGAGACCAGCAGCACCCCGCCCGCGACCGCGACCAGACCGGCGATCCGCCAGGCGGTGAGGCGTTCGCGCAGCACCAGCACGCCGAGCAGCACGCCCAGCACCACGTTCAGGGTGCGGCCGGTGGCCACCGCGCTCACCGGTTCCAGGGACATCGCCACCAGCACCAGGCCGTAGCTCGCCGGGGCCAGCACCGCGATCGGCAGCGCGCGCCGCCAGTGTGCCAGCACCGGGCGGACCGGGCGGCGGCGCAGCCGGACCACCGCCGACAGCAGCACCACCTGCCCGAGGTTGGCCACCGCGAGGTAGGACAGAACGTGGACGCCGAGCTGGTTCACCGCGTAGGCGTCCCACAGCGTGTAGGCGCAGCTGCACGCCGCCACGCCCAGTCCCAGCACCGTCCCGCGCGCCACCCCCTGCCGCTGCCACACCCGGTCCAGCGCCAGCACCCCGCCGAGCACCAGCCCGATCCCGCACCACGCCTGGAGCCGCGGCCAGCCCGCCCACGGGATGGTGGCCACGGTGACCAGCACCGGCGGCGTGCCCCGGCTGACCGGGTAGACCACGGAGAACTCGCCCGCGCGGTAGGCCTGTTGCAGCACCACGGCATAGGCGGTGTGCAGCACCATGCTGACCAGCGCCGGCCACACCGAGGGCAGCACCGTCCCGTTGGCCAGCGCCCAGCCCAGCAGCCCGAGCGAGGCCGGCGCGGCGATCACCGAGTACAGCCAGACGAACTCAGGTCCCTGCTGTGGCGCGGACTTCACCAGCAGGTTCCACCCGGCGTGGCACAGCGCGGCCACCGTCAACAACCCCAGAGCTATCACGTAGACAGTGTCTACCAGCTAGAGTAGACGGTGTCTACGAAGGGAGTGGCCGATGGTGGCGGACGATCTCCGGGAACAGCTGCTCGGCGCGGCCGCCGAACTGCTCGACCACAGCGGCGTGGAGGCGGTGACCATCCGGGAGACCGCCCGGCGCTGCGGCGTCTCGCACGGCGCGCCCCGCCGCCACTTCCCCTCGCGCACCAGCCTGCTCGGCCACCTGGCCGTCCGCGTCGCCGGTGAGCTCGGCGCCGCGCTGGACCGCACCGGCGAGGAACCGGACCGGCTCGCCCGCGCCTACCTCGACTTCGCCGCCGCCCGGCCACACGCCTTCGACCTGTTGCTGCGGCACGACCTGCTGGAGGCCTCCGGCGCGAACCTGCGCGCCACGATGATCCCGCTGGTCGGGCGCTGGTGCGCGGCCTGGCGGTCGGCGCACCCGGCGGACACCGACGAGGACGCGCTGGCCCGGCTGGTCGGCGTGCACGGCATCGCCTCGCTGGTCTCGCACCAGGCGCACCGGGCGATCGCCCTGGACGTGGACGCGCTGCTGGCCCGGGTGCTGGGCGGACCTAGGCTGCCCGCATGACGAAGATCGACCCCGCTACCACTGCCCTGGTGCTGGTGGACCTCCAGCGCCGGATCATCGCGCTGCCCACCACCCCGCACCCCGGCTCCGCGGTGCTGGCCAACGCGATCCGGCTGCGGGACGCCTTCCGTGCCGCCGGTGCGCCGATCGTGCTGGTGCAGGCCCATCGACCGAACGTCGAGCAGCCCGAGGGCAGTGAGCTCGACCCGGCGCTGGCCCCGGCCGAGGGCGAGGAGCTGGTCACCAAGCACACCATCGGCGCCTTCTACGGCACCGGGCTGGACGCCCACCTGCGTGCGCTGGGCGTGCGCACGGTGGTCTTCGGCGGGATCGCCACCGAGCTCGGGGTGGAGTCCACGCTGCGCGCCGCGGCCGACCACGGGTACGAGACGGTGGCGGCGGCGGATGCGATGACCGGTTTGTCCGCGCTCGCGCACGAGTCGGCGCTCACCGTGGTCTTCCCGCGGCTCGGCGAGGTGCTCAGCACCGAGGAGATCGTGGCCGCGCTGGGCTGAGACGGCTCCGCCGGGCTGCTCGTCCCCGGCTCGCCCAGCCCACCAGCACGGTGAGCGCGAAGGCAGGCAGCAGCGCGTTCAGCGCGGGCACACCCCACGGCGCGAGCAGCCCGATCGCGGCGGTGACCACCCAGATCAACAGTGCGCTGGGCACCCAGGCCGGGGGTGGTGCGGGCAGCTCACCGCTGGGGCGGGACTCCTCCAGCAGCGGTCGCCAGCGGCGCACCACGTAGTACTCGGCGGTGGCGATGCCCACCACCGGTGGCAGCACCCCGGCCAGCACCGCCAGCAGACTGTCCACAGTGGACAAAACTCCGGTGGCGGAGGCGATCGCGCCGAGCGCGCCCAGCAGCACGGTGAGCAGGCGCGGGCCGGGGCGGCGGCCGATCAGGGTGTCCAGCGCGTTGGCCAGGCTGAGGGTGCCGACGTAGAGGTTGAGGTTCTGGATGTTGGCGGTGGCGGTGATCAGCACCGCGATGCCCAGCAGGCCCGAGCCCGCGGTGACGATGGCGACCACGTCCTTGGTCTGGAAGGCCAGCGCCAGCGCGATTCCGCACAGGCCGATCAGCAGCTGGCCGAGCACGGTGCCGAACACGGTCAGCCGCACCACGTCCGCGCGGTTGCGGGTGAAGCGGGTGATGTCGGGCGCCACCACGATGCCGATGATCCACACCCCGACCACCGCGGTCACCCCGGCCGGAATCGACATCGCGCCGGTCGGCTCGGCCAGCGGGCGGTCCCAGAGCTGGGTCACGGCCAGATATGCCGACAGGGCAAGGAAAGCGGGCGCGGTGACCGCGGCGGTGCGGGCCATCACGGTGAAGCCGAACATCACGATCGCGGTGATCCCGGCGCCTGCGATGAGCGCCCACAGCCAGGTCGGCCCGCCGACGATGGTGTGCAGTCCTTGCGCCACAACGGTGTTGAGCACGCCGAACCAGCCGGTGACACAGCAGGCCAGCACCAGTCCGAGGATCGCCGAACCGTAGCGGCCCAGGCCGGTCCACCGGGTGAGCACGGTGGTGGCCAGCCCCTCGCGCATGCCCATGGCGCCCATGGCCAGCAGCGCCACGGTCTGGATCACCAGGCCCAGCACCAGAACCCCGGCCGCGGGCCAGAACCCCAGCGAGATCCCGAGCAGCGCGCCCAGCATCAGCAGGCCGATGTTGCCCGCCTGGCCGAAGGACTGCACCGCGACCGTCCGCCAACCGTGTCGCGCCGCGGGCGGAACCCGGCGCAGCGTGTAGTCCTCAGCCACGCGAGGGAGTATGGGGGGAGTTCACCGGTTGCGACCGGCGGACTGAAATTTCCCGTCGTGGCCCTGAAAACCTGGGCTACTCGGCGCGTTCGGCGTCCAGCTTGGCCAGTTCGCCGCGCGCCTCCTCGGCCTCGCGCATGCCCAGCTCGGCGAACAGGGCCAGTGCCTGCCGCCAGTGCCGGTGCGCGTCGGCCGGGCGGTCCAGGTCCTGCTGGATCCGGGCCAGGCAGCGGTGCGCGCAGGCTCGCTGGTAGGCATCGCCTACCTCGGCGGCCAGCGCCTCCGACCGGCGCGCGTAGTCCAGGGCCAGCTCGAACAGCCCGCCGCGCAACGCGGTCTGGCCCAGGCCGAGCAGCGCCTCGGACTCGTGGCCGGGACTGGCGATCTCCCTGGCCAGGGTCAGCGCCTGCTGGTAGTGCTCGCGCGCGGCCGCCAGCTCGCCAGTGTCGAAGCAGACATCGCCCAGGTTGCGCAGCGCGTAGCCGCGCAGTCCCCGGTCGCCGGTGTCCTCGGCGGCGGCCAGCGCCAGCCGCAGCTCCGTCAACGCGTCACCGCGACGGCCCAGCCCCCGGTAGCCCGCGCCCAGGCCGATCCGCGCGCCGATCTCCACCTGCCGGTCGCCGGTCTCCTCGGCCAGCGCGACCGCGCGCCGCAGGTGCGTCAGCGCCTCCTCGGCGCGGCCCAGCGCCGGGTAGGTGTGGCCGAGCCCGGTGAGCACGTGGCCCTGGAGGCTGACATCGCCCGCCTGCTCGGCCGCGGCCAGCGCCCGCTGGAAGTGCCGGAGCGCCTGCTCGTGCCTGCCCAGCCGCCGGTGGGTGAAGCCCAGCCCGGCCTGCGCGTAGCCCTGCACGCCGACCAGGCCGACCTTCTCGGCCAGCACCAGCGCCTTGGTCAGGTGCTCCAGCGCCAGCGGGTACCGGCCCTGCCACCAGTAGACGTAGCCGAGCCGGTACTGCGCCTGGCCCTCCAGCGCCTCGTCGCCAGCCGCGCGCGCGTGCGCGACCACCTTGCTGTGCAAGGCGTGGCCGTCGTCGTAGTAGCCGCGGAAGTTGAGGTAATGCTGGAGCGCGGCGGAGAGGTAGGCGGCGTGCTCCGGCGCGCAGTGGATGGCGGTGGTGATCAGGTTGCCGCGCTCGCGTTCCAGCCACATCCCGGCCAGCGCGCGGGTGCCCAGCTCCGGGCCCGGCCGGTCGGGGGCGGGGGAGTCGGTGCGCAGATGCTTGTCCACCGGGACCAAGGTGTTCATCGCGGCCGCGGTGCTGTGCCGGTAGAACTCGCACAGCCGGTCCAGCGCGGCCTGCCGCTCGCTCTCCTGCTCGCCGCAGGTGACCAGCTGGCGGGCGTGTGCGCGGCACAGGTCGTGGAAGCGGTAGCGGCCGGGCGCGGGCTGCTGGAGCAGGTGCACGTCGACCAGGTCCTCCAGGCCCTGCTCCACCTCCTCCGGGTCGCCGTCGGTCAGCGCGGTGGCGGCCCAGGCGTCCAGCTCCGCGCCGGGGTGCAGGCCGAGCAGCCGGAACAGCCGCTGCCGGGCGGGGGAGAGCTGCTGGTAGGACAGCGCGAACGCGGCCGCCACACCGACATCGCCCGCGGTCAGCTCACCCAGCCGTCGCCGCTCGTCGCGCAGCCGCGCGGCCAGGTGCTCCACCGTCCAGCTGGGCCTGCTGCGCAGCCGGGCCGCGGCGATCCGGATGGCCAGCGGCAGCGCGCCGCACAGCGTGACCACCTCGGCCACCGCCTCCGGTTCCGCGGTGGCCCGCTCGGACCCGGCGATCCGGGCGAACAGGGCGGTGGCGTCGCCGTCGGGCAGCACGTCCAGGGAGAGGATGTGCGCGGCCTCCAGGTCGGTCAGCCGGTGCCTGCTGGTGATCAGCACCAGGCATTCCGGGTTGCCCGGCAGCAGCGGGCGGACCTGGGCCGCGCTGGCCGCGTTGTCCAGCACCACCAGCGCTCGCTTCCCGGCCAAGTGCCGCCGCCACAGCCCGGCCCGCGCCTGGAGCTCGTGCGGGATCTTCTCCCCGGGCACGCCCATCGAACGCAGCAGGGTGTGCAGCGCGGCGGCCGGTTCGGTGGGCTGGTGGTCCTCGGTGTGCGCGTGCAGGTCCAGGAACAGCTGGGCATCGGGGTAGCGGTCGGCGATCTGGTGCGCGGCCCGCACCGCCAGCGTGGTCTTGCCGATCCCGGCCATCCCGTCGATCGCGGTGATCACCACCGCGCTGCTCGCCCCCGGCACCGCGGGCAGCCGGTCCAGCACCCGCCGCAGCTCCTCGTCCCGGCCGGTGAAGTCGTCGATGTCCCTGGGCAGCAACCGCCACGCGGGCGCGGCCGCCTCGGGCGCGGGCGCGGCCAGTGCGCTGTCCCCGGCCAGCATCCGCTGGTGCAGCGCGCGCAGGTCCGCGCCGGGCTCGATGCCCATCTCCTCGATCAGCGCGGTGCGCACCCGGTGGAAGGTTTGCAGGGCCTCGGCTTGCCGCCCGCCGCGGTAGAGCGCCACCATCAGCTGACCGGCCAGCCGTTCGTCCAGCGGCCGCTGCTCGGCCCACGCGGTCAGCCTGGGCAGCAGGTCGAGGTGCTTGCCGCAGCGCAGCGCCACCTCAACGTGGTCCAGCTCCGCGGCCACCCGCACCCGCTCGAACCCGGCCCGCACCTGGGCGAACCACGGCGTGTCGAACCCGGCGAACGGCTCGTCCCGGCACAGCTGGAAGGCCTGCTCGAACAGCGCCAGCCGCTCGGTGTCGGAGTCACTGGCCCTGGCCGCCGCGACCAGCCGCCGGAAGCGGTGCAGGTCCACGGACTGCTCGTCCACGGTGAGCACGTAGCCGCCGGACTGCCGCTGGATCCGCACCTGGCCGGTCTCGTCCAGGACCTGCCGCAGCCGGGTGAGGTAGCTGCGCAAGGTGCCCCCGGCCCGCTGCGGCAGCCGCTCGCCCCAGACCCGCTCGATCAGCTGGTCGGCGGTGACCGCCTGGTTGGCGTTGACCAGCAACGCGGCCAGCACCCGCCGCTGCCGGGCAGGCCCCAGATCGAGCAGCCGCCCGCCTGCCCGCGCCTCGACCCCGCCCAGCACCAGGAACTCGACCGTCACGCATCCCCCTGTCGTCACCCCCGGCTTACCAGCCCCGAGCAGCGAGTTCAACGTTCATTCAACGTCTTCGCGGCCGGCGTCCGGCAGAGTGTGGCAGGGAGCGGGCTGCCCACTACCTGGGGGTGCGGGCAGCCCGCCAATCGTTTTCCCGGCTCAGCAGCACTCCTTCTGCGGCTCGCCGAAGACCTCCACCTGGGGCAGGTCGTGGCCGAGCCGGTCGCGTTTGGCGGTCAGGTAGCCGATGTTGTGCCGGTTGGCCGGCATCACCAGCGGGACCCTGGCCACCACCGGGATGCCGTGGGCCTCCAGGGCCTGGAACTTGTCCGGGTTGTTCGACAGCAGGCGCACCGAGCGGATCCGCAGGTGCCGCAGCACCTTCGCGGCCGGGCCGTAGTCCCTGGTGTCCACCGGCAGGCCGAGTTCGGTGGCCGAGTCCAGGGTGTCCAGGCCCTGCTCGTCCTGCAGCACGTGCGTGCGGACCTTGGCCACCAGGCCGATGCCCCGGCCCTCGTGGCCGCGCAGGTAGACCAGTACCCCGCTGCCCTCGCGCACGATCGCGTCCAGCGCCCCGTTGAGCTGCTCGCCGCACTCGCAGCGCATGGCGCCGAGGATGTCCCCGGTCAGGCACTCCGAGTGCACGCGCACCAGCACGTCCTCCCGGTCCCGCGCGCAGCCGTAGACCAGTGCCAGGTGCTCGTGGCCGTCCGCCCAGAACGCGATGGCCCGGAACCTGCCACGCCGCGTGACCAGGTCGGATTCGGCGATCTCGGTGTCGCTGAAGGCTTGTGTGTACATCCGGCCTCTCCTCACCCCAGTCCGGCCGGGCGTTGTCTACGCTCGGCCGGAGGTTGCCCCGTTTTCCGCACTGCCCTGGAGGTCACCCTGTTCAGCATCACCGTCCGTGATCACGTCATGGTCGCCCACAGCTTCCGGGGCGAGGTCTTCGGTCCGGCACAACGCCTGCACGGAGCTACGTTCGTGGTGGACGCCCGGTTCAGCCGGGCGGAGCTGGATCCGGACAACATCGTCGTCGACATCGGACTGGCCACCAGCGAGCTGGGCGAGGTGCTGGCCGAGCTCAACTACCGCAACCTGGATGAAGTGCCCGTTTTCGCCGGGATCAACACTTCCACCGAGTTCCTGGCCAAGCACATCGCCGACCAGCTGGCCGCCAGGGTGCACGCCGGATCGCTCGGCGAGGGGGCGCGCGGGCTGGCCAAGATCGAGGTCACCCTGCACGAGTCGCACGTGGCCTGGGCGAGCTACGAACGCCCGCTGTGACCGTCTGGTTCGTGCTGCCCGGCGACATCGACGACCGGGCCGCGCCCAGCGGCGGCAACGTCTACGACCGCAGGGTGAGCCAGCAGCTGACCGCCCTGGGCGTGGACGTGCGCGAGGTCGCGATTCCCGGGACCTGGCCGCAGCCGGGCCCGGCCAGCCGGGCCGCGCTGGCGGCGGCACTGGCCGACCGCCCGGCCGGGGCGGTGGTGCTGCTGGACGGGCTGGTCGCCTGCGGGGTGCCTGAGCTGCTGCGACCAGAGGCGGACCGGCTCAACCTGGTGGTGCTGGTGCACCTGCCGCTGGCGGATGAGACCGGCCTGGACCCGGCGCTGGCCGACCGGTTGGACGGGGCCGAGCGGGCCGGCCTGCGCGCCGCCCGCGCGGTGGTCGCCACCAGCTCCTGGGCCGCGCGGCGGCTGGTCGAGCGGCACGGGCTGGCCGCCGAGCTGGTGCACACGGTGCTGCCGGGCGTGGACCCCGCGCAGCAGGCGCCCGGCACGGACGGGGTGTCCGGGCTGCTGTGCGTGGCCTCGGTGACCCCGCGCAAGGGCCACGACCTGCTGGCCGAGGCGCTCGCGACGGTCGCCGACCTGCCCTGGTGGTGCCGGTGCGCGGGGCCGATGCGGGACCAGGCGCAGCTGCGGCTGGTGCGGGAGATCGTCGAGCGGCATGGGCTGGCCGGGCGGATGGAACTGCTCGGGCCGCTGACCGGGGCACCGCTGGAACAGGAGTACCGCGCGGCCGACCTGCTGGTGCTGCCCTCCCGCGCGGAGACCTACGGCATGGTGGTCACCGAGGCGCTGGCCAGGGGGGTCCCGGTGCTGGCCACCTCGGGCAGCGGCGTGCCGGAGGCCCTCGGTGACGGCGGCCTGCTGGTCCCGCCGGGTGATCCAGCCGCGCTCGCCGCGGCGCTGCGGCGCTGGCTGACCGATGCCGACTTGCGGCGTGGCCTGCGGGTTTCCGCGCGCCGGCGGCGGGCGGAGCTGCCGAGCTGGGTGGATTCCGCCAGGGATCTGGAGCGGGTGCTGGCTACTGTGCGCGCATGACCTACACCCCGGAATGGCTGGCCTTGCGCGAACCGGTGGACGCCGAGTCGCGTGCCACCGAGCTGCTCGACCCGCTGCGCGCCGCGCTCGACCCCGCGGCCGGGCTGGTCATCCACGACCTGGGCTGCGGCAGCGGTTCCCAGGCCCGCTGGTTGTCCGGGCGGCTGCCCGGCCCGCAACGCTGGGTGCTGCACGACCAGGATCCGCGCCTGCTCGCCCTGGCCGAGGCGAGCCTGGACGTGCCGGTGGAGATCCGCCAGGGCGATCTCGGCGACCTGCGCGCCGAGCACCTGGCCGGGGCCGCGCTGGTGACCGGTTCGGCGCTGCTGGACCTGTTCACCACCGAGCAGCTGAACGGATTGGTGTCGGCCATCGTAGAAGCCGGTGTGCCAGCTTTGTTCACCCTCTCCGTCGCCGGGCGGATCGACCTGGACCCGGCCGAGGCGCTCGACGCCGAGTTCGAGGCCGCCTTCAACGACCACCAGCGCCGCCACGGCCTGCTCGGCCCGGACGCGCCTGCCGCGACCACCGAGGCCTTCGAGCGCCACGGCTACCGGGTGACCACCCGGCCCAGCACCTGGCGGCTCGGCCCTGATCGGCCCGAGCTGACCACGGAATGGCTGCACGGCTGGGTCGGCGCGGCCGTCGAACAGGAACCCCGGCTGGCCGCGCAGGCCCCGGAGTACCTGCGGCGCAGGCAGGCAGGCGAGTTCCGGGCCCTGGTGCACCACGTGGACCAGCTCGCGCTACCGGGGGCGGGCTGATGCGCGCGCTCTGGCCGTGGCTGCGACTGGTCGCGGCGGCGGGCATCCTGGTCGCGCTGGGCTGGCAGCTGGGCGCGGGCGCGGTGCTGGACGGACTGCGCTCGATCAGCTTCGGCTCGGTGCTCGCGGCATTGGGCATCGGGCTGCTGACCACCCTGGCGAGCGCGCAGCGGTGGCGGCTGGTGGCCGGCGGGCTCGCGCTGCCGCTGACGCTGGGACGGGCGGTCGCCGACTACTACCGGGGGCAGCTGCTGAACGCGGTGCTGCCGGCCGGGGTGCTCGGGGATGTGCACCGGGCGGTGAGCCACGGCAAGGAGTCCGGGGACCTGGGGCGCGGGGTGCGGGCGGTGGTGTTCGAGCGGTTCGCGGGGCAGGTGGTGCTGATCGCGACTGGGGTCGGGGTGCTGGTGAGCGGGGCCGTGCCCGCGCTGAGTTTCGCGCCGGGCGTTGCGGGCCAGAGCGGGGCGGGATCTGGCGCGGGCTACGGCGCTGCCGATTCAGTTGCGGGCCAAGGCGGGACTATGTTGCCACTCGGCTCGATCTTGGTGGGCCTGTTGCTGCTCGCCGGGATCGCCGTCGTGCTGCTGTTGCGCCGCAAGCCCGCGGTGCGCCGCGAGCTCTCCGCGACCCTCGCCGACGCCAGGTCGCTGCTCGCGGGCGGTCTGCTGCTCCGGGTCACCCTGCTCTCCGCGGCCGGGGTCGCCGGGCACGTCCTGCTCTTCCTGGTGGCCGCCAGGGTCGCGGGCGTGACCGCGCCGCTGGGTCAGCTGCTGCCGTTGTTGGTGCTGGCGCTGCTGGTGATGGCGGTGCCGGTCAACCTCGGCGGGTTCGGGCCGCGTGAGGCGTTCCTGGCGGTGGCCTTCGGCGCGGCCGGGCTCGGCGCGGCACAGGGGCTGGCCACCGGGGTGGTGTACGGGGCGCTGGCGCTGGTGTCCGCGCTGCCCGGGGTGCTGACGCTGCTACCCCGGCAGCGCCGCGAGGGTGTGCCGGAACGTCTCGACCAGTCCGGCCAGCAGCTCGGCGCCCTTGCGCGCTGAGGCCAGCGAAGGACGGCCGATGACCCCGGACTCGGTGTAGGCGGCCAGGCCCAGGGTCAGCAGGTGCGGGCGGTCCCCGGCGTCGTGGTCGCTGGTCTCGAATCCGGGGCGCAGCAGTTCCGGGTTGGTGTGCAACAAGATTGAGGTTTCCAGCTCGCCCGCGTGCATGTCCGCGCGGGCGGAGGTCTTGATCCCGGCCCGCTCCCGCGCGGCCCGCCAGTCCGCCGAACCGGGGAACAGGGCCAGGCCCTCGGACTCCTGGACCAGGTTGGACAGCACGTAGTTGCCGCCGTGTGCGTTGACCAGCACCAGGTTCGGCACCCCGGACTTCCGCAGCGAGCCCGCGATGTCGCGCACGACCGCGTACAGCGTGGGCGCGCTGATGCTCACCGTGCCCGGCCAGGCCGAGTGCTCGTGCGAGCAGGAGATGGTGATCGGCGGCAGCAGCTGGAGCGGGTGCGCGGCGGCGAGCTCGCGGGCGATCGCGCAGGCGATGAGCGTGTCGGTGGCCAGCGGCAGGTGTGGGCCGTGCTGCTCGTGGCTGCCCACCGGCAGCAGGGCCACCCTGGCCCCGCGCTCGCGGACGTCCACGGTGGTGTCGGTCGGGAGCATGTCAGGCACCGTAGTCAATGCGGTGGCACAGCGCCGGGAGCGAGCCGTCGGCCAGCCTGGGCAGCACCTCGGGCAGTTCCTCGAACGGGCTCGACCCGGTGATCAGCGCGTCGAACACCGGATCGGCCAGCAGCTCAAGGGACAACGCCATCCGCTGGGCGTAGTCGCGGTCCGGCCGGGCCACCGTGCCCACCTGGCTGCCCCGGATGCGCAGCCTGCGCGAGTGGAACGCCTCGCCCAGCGGCAGGCTGACCCGCCGGTCGCCGTACCAGCTCAGCTCGACCACCTCGCCCTCCGGCGCGAGCAGCTCCAGGGACAGGGCCAGGCCGGCCTCGCTGGCGCTGGCGTGCAGCACCCGGTCGTTGTCCCGCAACGCCTGCTCCGGCGCGGCGAAGGACACGCCAAGCGCCTCGGCCACCGCGGCCCGGCTGGGATCGGTGTCCACCAGCTGGACCCGGACGCCGGGGAAGCGGGCCAGCAGCGCGGCCGCACTGCACCCGATCATCCCGCCGCCGACCACCGCGATCCGGTCGCCGACCATCGGCCTGGCGTCCCAGAGCGCGTTCACCGCGGTCTCCACCGTGCCGGCCAGCACCGCGCGCGCCGGTGGCACGGCATCCGGCACCGGGGTGACCGCGCGCAAGCCCACCACGTACTCGGTCTGGTGTGGATAGAGGCAGAACACGGTGCGCCCCACCAGGTGCCGCGGCCCTTGTTTGACCACCCCGACGTTGAGGTAGCCGTACTTGACCGGCCAGGGGAACTCGCCCTCCTGGAATGGCGCCCGCATGAGCGCGTGCTGGTTCGGTGGCACGCCGCCGCGCAGCACCAGGGTCTCGGTGCCCCGGCTGACCGCGGTGTGCAGCGTCCGGACCAGGACGTCACCCGGTCCCGGTTCGGGTGGAAAAACCGGTCGGATCTCACAATTTCCCGGACCGGTGACCCAAAGTGCCCTTGCTGAACGTTTCACCAATGGAACCTCCGAGAAAGCGGACGACGGTGAGGGACCGATGACCACACTTCAGCACACCACGGCACCCGCCGTGCCCGAGCAGGCCGGGTGGGTCGTCGCCCAGGTCCTGCTGCTCGGCCTCATCGGCGGCACGATCGGGCTGGGCAGTCTGGGCTGGCTCACCGGACTCGCCTACGCCACCGCCACCTTCTTCCTGGTCAGCCACGCGCTGCGGCGCGCGGGAACCACCCTGGGGCCAGCCGACCGGGTCACGCTGGCCAGGGGCGGGCTGGTCGGGGTGGTCACCGCGCTGGTGGCCGACCGGGCCGAGGCCGGCACCCTGCTGGTGGTGCTGGCCGCGGTCGCGCTGGCACTGGACTGTGTGGACGGACAGGTGGCCAGGCGCACCGGCACCACCTCGGCCTTCGGCGCCCGGTTCGACATGGAGGTCGACGCCTTCCTGATCCTGGTGCTCAGCGTGCACGTCTCGCTGCACCTGGGGCCGTGGGTGCTGCTGATCGGCGCGGCCAGGTACCTGTTCGTGGCCGCTTCCTGGGTGCTGCCCTGGCTGCGCGGGGCACTGCCGCACAGCCTGGCGCGCAAGGCGGTGGCCGCGGCGCAGGGCATCGTGCTGGTGGTGGCCGCCTCGGCGGTGCTGCCGTACGCGGAGGTGCTCACCGCGGCCGCGCTGGGCACGCTGCTGTGGTCCTTTGGCCGCGACATCGCCTGGCTGCGGCGACAGGCGCCCGTTCTGGTGGAAGGATCCCGTCATGGCTGAACCGGCGTCCCCCGCGCGCATCGCGGGCACGGTCGCACTCTGGGTGCTGCGGGTGCTGCTCGCCGCCTACTTCGTCTACAGCGGCTACCTGCTGCTGGGTGACGGCCTGGTGGGCAAGTTCGACAAGATCGGCATGGGCCAGTGGCTGCGCTACCTCACCGGCGTGCTGGAGATCGCGGGCGCGGCAGGCCTGCTCGTCCCGCGCCTGGGCGGGCTGGCCGCGCTGGGCCTGGCCGGGGTGATGACCGGCGCGGTGGCCACCGAGCTGTTCCTGTTGCGGGACACCGCGGGCGCGCAGCTGCCCGCGACCCTGCTGGCGCTGGCCGCGGTGGTCGCGGTCTTCCGCTGGCCGGACGTGACCGGCGCGCTCAGGCTGCTCCGTCCCGCTTCGGCAGGTACCGCAACACCGCCACGTCCCCAAGCCGGGTGACCTCGTCCAGGTGGAACCGCCGGGCCGGGCCGCCCGGGAAATCGGCCGGGTTCACAAACCGCGGCGCGGTGGCCTGGCCGATGAGCATGGGCGCGATGGCGATCCGGACCTCGTCGGCCAGTCCCGCGGCGAGGAAGGCGGTGTGGATGCTGCCGCCGCCCTCCACCATCAGCCTGCCCACACCCCGGGCCCCAAGATCGTCCAGCAACGCCCCGAGCTCAACCTCGGCGCCGAGGGAGACGACCGTGGCCAGCTCACCCACTTGCGCGGTGGCGGCCGGTGCGCCGGAATCGGTGGTGTACACCAGCTTCTGGCCGCCGCAGTGCCAGAACTTGAGCCCGGGGTCCAGCTCGCCGGAGCCGGTCACGGCCACCTTCACCGGGTACTCGGGCAGCCCCCGCGCGATCCGGGAGGCCCGGCGGTCCTGGCAGTTGACCAGCAGGCGGGGATTGTCCGCGCGGATGGTGGCGGCCCCGACGAGGATGGCGTCGGACTCGGCGCGCAACTGGTCCACCCGGTCGAAGTCCTCGGCGTTGGACAGCGGAAACCGTTGCGGGCTCACGTCATCGATGTAGCCGTCCACGCTGACGGCGACGCTGAGCAACACGTGCGGACGGGTCACGTCTGGACACGCTACCCGTGAACCGGCCGCGACCGGCCCACGTCTACCCAGACAGCGCAACGCTTGGACGAGAGGACGGCGAATGTCGACTGTGGACGGTCGCGCGGCCGGGGACGCGGCGGACACCCGGCGCACCGCCGCCGCGCCCCGCACCGCCAAGCCCGCCGCACCGCGCCTGCCCGCGCCCGCTGAG